>CAZYQL010000149.1:0-10390 GCA_964650055.1 uncultured Phycisphaeraceae bacterium
AGCCCACCACCTTGCGGCTGAACAGGTCCATCACCACCGCCAGGTAAACCCAGCCAGCTCCGCGGCGTGATCGTCCATTTCGTCAGCGACGACGACGATCACCGTGGCGCGCGGGGCGTAATGCGAGGAGAGCAGTCCAGGGGCCCGGACCTCGCTGGAACGTACCAACGGCGCGGTGCAACCCAGCGCCGCTTCGATCGCCTCGCGTCTTGCCGCACATGTGCCGCCGTGGTCGGGCTCACCTTACCGAATCGGTTCGCCGAGGGCCCTGCGACGCCCGAGCCCAATGCACGGAGCATCGCCAGCGCCATCGGATGCGCCGGCACGCGCAGGCCCACCGACTGCTGCCCGCCGGTCACGAACTCGGGTACGCGCGGCGACTTGGGCAAGATGAGCGTCAGCGGCCCCGGCTAAAACCGCTCGGCCAGCCGGATGGCCGCCTGCGGCACGTGCGAGGCCCAGTCGCCGATCATGGCCGCATCGGCGAGATGCACAATCAGAGGGTGATTCTGCGGGCGCCCTTTGACACGAAAGACGCGCCCAACCGCCGCCTCGTAAGATCGCTGTTCGCACGTGGGATCAGACGTTGGATGCACCATGGAAAAAAACTCGATTGATTGTATGCCGCAAACGACGACGACGGTGCGTGGCGTGGCGTGCCGGCCCTCGCCTCTCACCATGTTGACAGAAGGAAGCCGCTTCCCCCTCGGAGGTTTGTACGATGCCCGTTGTAACCGATACTGCGGAACCTGCAATAATAGTCATCAGTAATAATCATCAGTGACGCTTTCGCTTTCGCGGTCTCGCGGTGTCCACCCTCACTCACATCAGGTCCCTGCTCATGAGGTTCGACCGAGGCAACACGTCTTTCGTTCTTGTCGCAGCGTTGTTGCTTCAGTGGGCTGTCGCTCTGCCCGCGATCGCTGCGGATTCGCCGCTGCGGCAGATAATCGATGAACAGGTTCGAGCTGCGTGGCAGAAGCAGAAGATTCAACCTGCAACCCCAAGCGAAGATGGCGAGTTCCTTCGCCGGATCTATCTCGATCTGACGGGGGTCATTCCCACTTACGAACAGGCTCGCGCCTTTCTCGATGATGCCTCGGCAGACAAACGAAGCAAGCTGATCGATCAGCTGCTTGGTGATCCGCTATACGCCCGGCATCAGGCAGATGTGTGGGATCAGATTCTGGTGGGACGCAATCCGCCTGAGGATCGGGTCCGCAAGCGCGAAGGATTTCAGCGATTCCTGCGCGAGCAGTTTGAGAAGAACACACCCTACGACAAACTGGTGGGGCAGTTGCTGCGGGCTGAGGGGAACACGGTCGATGATGGCGCTCCGGTTTATCTGGTGCAGTTCGAGCGCAAAGCGGAGGATGCCATCGAGTCGGTGACGCAGACGTTTCTGGGCGTGCAGCTTCAATGCGCCCGCTGCCACGATCATCCTTATGAACCCTGGACCCAGGTCGATTTCTACGGCATGGCTGCGTTCCTCACGCGGCTGGAACTCGTCACGGTCGGCAAGGATGGACAGCAGTCGAAATTGGCGATGGGTGAGAAGAACAGCGGCGAGCTGAATTTCACACCTGCCAAGCAGCAGTTGCCCGGCAAGAAGGGAATGCCGATCGCGCCCAAGTTTCTGGCGGCGACGCAGCCGGTCGGTGAGCCTGAACTGCCCAAGGATTTTAAGGAAGCGAAGTTCCCGGAGAATCAGCCGCCGGTGAAGCCGCAATTTTCGCGACGTGAAAAGCTGATCGAATGGATCGTTGCCAGAGACAATCCCTATTTTGCCAGGGCTGCGGTCAATCGCATCTGGGCGCAGTTCATGGGACGCGGTTTCATTCATCCTGTGGATGACATGAAAAAGAGCGACAAACCCTCGCATCCCGCGCTTCTGGACGCGATGGCGATGCAGTTTGCGGCCCACGACTTCGACATGAAATGGCTCATTCGGGAAATCGTTTCGAGCCAGGCCTACCAGCTTTCGGGAACGGGCAGCGTCAAAGATGCGGCTCCGCTTTGGTACGAGCGCGCCAGGGTTCGTCCGCTTTCCGCTGAGGAAATGCTTGAGTCCTGGCGCATCGCCACCGGCTATGACGATGCCATCGCCAAAACTGGCAAGGACAAGGATGCCGCGAAGAACCGCTTCCATGGTGTGGGCTGGGATTATGTCGTGCGATTCTTCGGCAGCTCAGTCACCGGGGAAGGCGATTTTCAGGGCGGATTGCAGGAGCATCTTTATCTGAACAATGGTGAACTTGGCCGGCTGATTACCAGTGAAAAGGGCGGATTGATCGATGCGATTGCCCAGTCGCAGGATACGATGGAGGCGAAGATCGATCGCCTGTTTGTCTCGCTCCTGTCGCGGTTGCCTCGGGAGGAAGAGCGAACGAAGTTTGCGGAGTATCTGGCAGGCGATGAGAAGAAGAACGAGCGATTGAAGGAAGCGATCTGGGCGATGATGACGTGCAGCGAATTTCGTTTCAATCACTGAGCAGCCGATAGCGGTTTGCAGCGATGGAGTCACAGCCATGCAAGGTTTCTGCTCGCCCCGTGAACATATGTCCCGCCGGCTGCTGCTCAAGGGTCTCACCTTTGCAGGAGTCGGGGCGGCTGCTGGCCCGGTGATGAACTGGGGCAACCTCGTCGATGCGCCTGCCTTTGCGGCGCAGGCGAAGAAGAAGAGCAAGCAGTGCATCCTGCTCTGGATGAACGGCGGCGCCAGCCAGTTTGAAACCTTCGACATGAAAGTCGGGCGACCCACCGGCGGGCCCAATCGCGAGATCAAGACCAACCTCCCTGGCTACCACGTCTGCGAACTGCTTCCGAAGATGGCGCAGCAGATGGATAAGGTCACCGTCATCCGTTCGATGCACACCAGCGAGATCGATCATCCCGGCGGCATCCACCTGATGCACACCGGCTACTCCAAATCTGCCACCGTCCGCTTTCCCGAGATCGGCGCCATCGTCGCCAAGTACAACGGCAGCGAAGATGCGAACCTGCCGCAGTTCATCAAGATTTCCTCCAACGGTGATTCGGGTTCCGGTTTCCTGGGGCCGCGATATGCACCCTTTTCCATGGGACACGATGGCAATCTGCCGACCTTCGCAGCCCGCAGCATCGATGTGAAAGTCGATGATCGCCGCCAGGAGTTGCGCGATTTTCTGGAGGAAAATTACGCCAAACGACATGCCGCCGAAACTTCCCGGCAGCACCGCGAGGCCAACGCCGCCGCCTTGCGGCTCCAGCAGGCTCGCGATGTGTTTAAGGTCGATGACGAGTGGAAGAAAAACAAAGAACTCTACGGTGACAGCCTCTTCGGCAAGCAGTGCATGCTGGCCCGCAGATTGATCGAGTCGGGTGTACCTTTCGTCGAGGTGGGGCAGAGCGGCTACGACACTCATGCGGACAATTTCACAGGACACAAAGGACTGCTGCCGCCGATGGATCACGCCTGGGCAGGGCTGCTGACGGACTTGCAGCAGCGCGGCCTGCTCGACAACACGCTGGTCATCTGGATGGGTGAGATCGGGCGCACGCCTTCGATCAACAATCGCGATGGCCGCGATCATTACGTCAAAGCATGGACCACAGTCCTCGCCGGTGCCGGGGTCAAGCGCGGCCTCATCTACGGCGAGACGGATGCAGACGGCATCGACGTCAAGTCCAACCCCGTCACCGAAGGCGACTACTTCGCCACCATCTACTCGGCACTGGGCATCAACTATGCGGACGAGAATTATGCCGGAGTCCGCCCGATTCCGCTGGCACCGTTCAAGTCCAAAGTCGTGAAGGAAATCCTCGCGTAGGGTGCTTCTGCCCTGCGCGGTTCGTTCGCTTCAATCAACCACCTACCATGGCTGCAACCTTCGACAAATCGACGCTCGCTTGGTCTCTCACTTTCGAAGGCGATGGTGTCTGGCCCACCGCGGTGGCGCTGCTCGATGAGGGCAAAAAGGTGGCTGCTGCCGACCGGACAGGGGCGATTTATCTGTGGGATATTTCCGGTGATCCGCCGGTGACCGATGGCAAGGCAGCCAGTAAGGATCGCGATGCTGCGGCGACAGGTGCGGATCGTTCGCCCTACCGGCGGCTCGATGGTCACACCAATGCGGTGACGCGTTTGCTGGCGCTGCCCGATGGCAGGACGCTGGTCTCGGCGGGGCTGGATCGCACCATCCGCTTGTGGGACACACAGGCGACAGCGACCGGCAGTGACCACGCGATCCTCGATGTGGAACGGCGAAAGCGGGAAGCGAAAAAATCGGGCAAGAAGGATGCTCCGATTGCCCCGGGCATCAAGGTTGAAACGCTCGGCCCAACTGCGACGCTCGAAGAACACCGCGAATGGATCAACGCCCTGGCCATGAGCCGCGATGGCAAACGAATCATCAGCGGTGACGATGCAGCCAACGTGATTGTCTGGGATGTCGCAGCGAAGAAGCCCATCGCCAAGTGGACCGGTCGTACCGGTGGATGGATCACCTCCGCAGCGCTGGATGCGGAGGGAAAACTGGCTTTTGTCGGGGAATTCTGCAGTTCGCGCGGGGACTTCGATCGGCCGCCGCCGGAGCTTCGACTGTTCGATGTGGCAGCCGCGGCGGCGAGGGGCAGCGTTCCCGAGGGTACGACGGCATCGGCTCCTGTGAAGTTCGACATCCTCGCGCTGGAAACGCCGCAGGTGAAACGGCGCGACAATTCGTACGAGTATTTTTCCGCTTGGAGCAAATTCGTCGCACGAGGCATCGTCGCTGCAGACTTCTCCCCGCAAGGCGATCTGCTCGCTCTGGCGCAAGGCGGCGAAACGGGGACCGGCAAGATTCATCTGATCGATACGACCACCGGCAAGCTTTCCAAGACCATCGGCGGCCACCAGTACGGCGCGACCGATGTGGTCTTCAGCAGTGATGGTGAACACATCATTTCTTCAGGTCGTGACACCACGGTGCGCATCGTCGCGGTCAAGGATGGCAAGGAAGCAGCCGCCTTGGGCAAACCGCGCGGCGGGCAGTTCAAGGATTGGACCACCGCCATCGCGCTTTCCCGCGATCAGCGCACGCTGGCTGCCGCAGACATGGCGGGGCTGGTCCAGGTCTGGAAGTTTGGCTGAAGTTGCCTAGTGCAAATCAAAGGGCCCGAGGTGTTGACCGGCGCCGCCCTCCCTATTCATTTATTCTGGCACGACACCAATCGGTCGAAGGTGCGGCCCGCGCGAGCCGCTCTTGGCATCGTACTGGAATAGTGTCGGCACGCCTTGGTCAACCATAAGCACCGCGCCAAGTGGCTGATCCGATCCCGGTGCAGCCATCGTTACCAGTGGCGCATGACGGTATGAAGGGGTCCTGGATGTCTCGACACCTTGAACCGTCGCATGAATCCACGCGACTACGCACAGAAGAAAAGTGAACTTGAGACGGTCACTAAGCGACTTGATAATGCACTGCGTTCTCGTTCGCCGCAGCAACGTCAGGACGGCGGACAAGGCGGCGCACAACAACCTGGCACGGAAGTGAGCGGCTTCGACATCGTGCGCATGATGACGCGATCCAAGCAGTTGGAAATCGAAATATCCGCATTCAATCCGGACGGTTCATTCAAGCCACTGGTGATGTGCGTTTCCGACAAACCCACGGCCACTGCCAGGGATCGTCAAGGACAAAATCGCCCCGCGCGAGTTGTCGCAGGGCCCAACACGCGCGGCCGAGTAAGTAGCGGATTCGAAGCGATAGCCGACAGTCCGTTGCTGCTCCGCGGCAGTATCGAGAACGAAGCAGATAAGATTCCGCGCGGCGCACCAGAGTTCCTGTCGCAAAGCAAGAAGCTGAAGATTCCCAGTGAATCAAGCGGCCGCCTGGAACTTGCGCGGTGGATCGCTTCGAAGAACAACACGTTGACATCGCGTGTGATCGTCAATCGGGGCTGGCACTGGTTGTTTGGACGCGGCCTTGTTGAGAGTGTCGATAACTTTGGCGCATCGGGTACGCTCCCTTCGAATCAAGAGCTACTGGATTAACGGCTGCGGCGCAAAACACCAGACCGGCTCGACGGCGCTGGTGGTGCGATGCATGGACAAGATAGGCAGATAGGGACACCAGGTACGTTATCGTGGGATGGTGTTCTACAGAACATGTTGCTCTGCTGCTTCAATTTCCCGTCTGTGCCGCCTCGGCCTCGAATTGTCGGCGACTCTCTTCGAGCATCTGTTCCCAAGTGATGCCTTTTTCTTTGCAGAGGTGCATCAAGTCGGTGGCTACATCCTTGACCACTTCCTCCACCGGATCGCCATCTCGGCACTCTGCCAGCCATTGATAGTGACGCGAACGGATCACGTTGTGCACACGATGCTGCCAATTACGACGTTTGTTGATGGTGAGCATTAGATACTCCTATGAATCATGCCTTTTTGGTTGAGAACACTGCCGACGATTCAATCATTGGCCGCCAAGAGTGAACTTGCTGCAACTTTTATGATGACGTTATCTCGCTGGCTTCACTCGTCCCACAAGGCACCTTCATCGATCCACTTTCGAACCAGCGCGACCTGCTCAGGCGAAAAGAGTGAGCCTTTGGGGGGCATCATGCTTTCCTTGTATTCACCTTTGCCTTCGATCACCTTCACCAGGAGACTTTCATCAGCCTTGCCGGGCACAATCGGCTGCTCGCCGGAGTCGCCAGCGGTCAGCGCGTGGTCGCGCGTGTCCATGCGATAGTCCGCCTTTGCCTTGCCTTCTCCGTGGCACTTGATGCAGCTTGCCGCCAGCAGCGGTTTAATCTGGGCTTTATAGGAAATCCCGCTGTGCTTCGTCGTCGCTGTTTCGTGGTTCAGAACCGGGATGGATGGTGAAACTGCGGCCACTGCAACGCTTGGCTCCACAGGGTTGCCAATCACTTTGGCCGTCGGTGATGATTCGACAAAAGCAGATACGACCGGCTGGCTCAAAGGCATCGCCTCGTGCGTGACCAGAGAGGGATCTGTGATCGCAGATTCCTCGGCACCAATGGTTTCGTTGAAGACGGTTTCGTAGTAGTCAACACCGAAGGTCAGTTTGCCGCCGAATGAACCGGTAAGCCCTACCAAGGCAGAGCAAACTAGCAACGCGGCCACATAGCCAAATCGTTTGAAGCCTGAAATTGAACCACCATTGCGTGAACGTGTAGCCACGATCGCCATGATGATTGAGCCCACTGCAACTCCAACACCGAGCCATCGATGAGTCTCAAGGACCTGCGCCTGCGCGCCATTGAAAGATCCCGCGTGTTCTGCGTTGGCCCAGCCTAATACTGCGGCAACCACCGCACCCATGGAGCCGAATATCAGACAGGTGTAACCCGCATCACCGGGAATCTTCTTTCCCCTTAGAAACCGCCATAGTTCAACGATGCCCGCCACAACCAACAGTGCAATGGGAAAATGCGCCACTGCCGGATGGAACGCGCCGGAAAAGTGCCAGTACGACCGTGCGTCAGCAGCCCATGCAGGGCTGATCGCAACGAGCATCAACAGTGCCACTGCGACGTGTACAGTTCGTATTCTGATTTTTGATCGGCTCATGACTCACCCTCACTGTTATAAAAATAGCTGGTGGTGGATATTCACTTTTCATTGCAATCTGAAGCGTCGGGGGCAACCCTGATTGCCTCCATCGGGTTTTGCATCATGCCTGATGGGGGCATCCCTGATGGTGTACAGATGGACGATCGTGCCCAACTGTCGTTTGTGTTCTGTAGGGAATTCGTAAATCAGAGTTGTTCCCGATGGGTAGCGGAAAAGGGCATCGGTCGTTGGATGGCCATGGCGGCATGCCAATATATTTCCCACTTAAACTCATCGGGCTTCGACCTGAATCCTGAACATGTGACCCTCTCTGAAAACGGAGTCAGTTCCCGCCTCAGGACGTTGTCGTAATGGAGGCTTATGACATTCTGGTCCTCATGGAGATTCCAACGGTCTGGCTCTGGCGCGATCTGGCGTCACAGGGGAGTTGGCCGTGCTCACGCCTTGAAAACGCGCCCGACTATTTCTTACGTTTATCAGCTTTATGGGTTTGGTATAGGGAGGGTGAGGCGGATGCAAGAGCAGGTGAGCAGCCGGTGATCCTGGCGGTGCCGGACACCTGTAGCGCGGTCCATGCCACTGCCTGCGGCTGGACGACGGCTCATTGGGTTCACATCTCAATCTTCAATAATTCGCTGGAGTTTGCGAGGGAAACCCTGACACGGATTAATGAAAGTCGAGGAGTAACCCCGACATACGCGGCGCGACCCTCCCACTACGCTTCATTCAGTGTCATCGGACATCGGCTTCGTCTTGATTTGAGGCGCCTCAGTCACAACGCGCAATCCAGGAGACTCCCATGAATTACCTTTCTCGCCGTCTGCAGAACCGCAAGCAACGCCGCGCTTTTCACAAAGCGATGAACGATCGCTCCGCGCAGCAATTCAATGGGCTTGAAACGCTGCGCCCAGCTTCACTCGCGGAACGAATCAGGCCGTGCTCGAAGATGCAGCATCGCAGGTCGTCGCGAACTGGGCCACCGGCATCAGCGCTGGTCCGGCGAGCGAATCGGGACAGACGTTGAACTTCATCGTGAGCGACGACAACGCGGCGATGTTCAGTGTTCAGCCGGCCATCGCCCCTGACGGCACGCTGACGTTCACCCCCGCAGCCAACGCCAACGGTTCGACGACCGTCACCGTGCAATTGCACGATGGCGGCGGCGTTCGGCGGCGGCGTTGATACCAGCGCGGCACAGACATTCACCATCAGCGTGACGCCGGTCAATGATGCTCCGGTCATCACCTCTTCCTCCGCCGCAAGCGTGGTGGAGAATGGCGCTTCCGTCGCCACCGTCACGGCGACAGACATCGACTCTGCCGCCAACGCCCTGACCTACTCGATCAGCGGAGGAACGGATGCGTCAAAGTTCCAGATCGATGGCTCCACCGGAGCGCTCAGCTTCAAGACCGCGCCTGACTTCGACGTGCCCGGCGATGCCAATGGCGACAACCAGTACGAGGTCGATGTGCAGGTCTCCGATGGCACAGATTCCAGTGCGCCCCAGAGCATCACCGTCACAGTTGCCGGCATCAACGACATCGCGCCTGTTCTCGCCTTGATCGACCAGCAGTCGGTCGTCGAGGGAAAGACGCTGACGGTGAATCTCTCCGCGACGGATGTCGAAGGTGGCCCGCTTGTCTTGAGCGCGACCGGCCTGCCCGGCTTCGCCACGTTCACCGACCACGGCGACGGCACCGGCACGATCCAGTTTGCCCCCGGATTCCTGGATACTGGCGCCTATCCGATCACAGTAAGAGCAACCGACTCAGGCAGCCTCAGTGATGAAGAGACCTTTTCACTGGTCGTCGGTAACGTGGCTCCGACCGTGAATCTGACAGGCCCCGCGTCGGTGGTGGAATCCAATGCGTCCTTCGATGCGGCGTACGACATCACGCTTTCTCATGCGAGCGAACTGCCCGTGTCGGTCAGCGTCCAGGTACAGGACGGATCCGCGACGGCAGCGGATCAGGACTTCAATCCGTTGGATCAAATCGTCACCTTCAATCCCGGTGATCCTCTGACGAAGCAGGTGCTGGTGACAATCCGCGGTGACAACAAGTTCGAGCTGAATGAGAATTTCCAGGTCGTGCTGGAATCGGCAACGAACGGAACCATCGGTGTCGGCGCGGTGACAACGGTCATCGAGAACGATGACTCCCTGCCGACGCTGATCATTCGCGATGCGTCGGCCCTCGAAAGATCCGCCGGCTCCTTATTCGACATGTTCTTCCAAGTCGAGCTGAGCAACCCCAACTCGCAGCCGATCACGGTGAACTACGCCACAGCCGATGGCAGCGCTACGACCGCCGACGGTGACTATGACAGCACGGCTGGCTCGCTCACCTTCAATCCCGGCAGTACGGCTGCTCAGGCCATCGGTGTTGTCATTCGCGGCGACGCCAAGTTTGAGCAGGACCAGGATTTCTTCCTGAATCTGACCAGCGCCAGCGGCGCTGCGATCGCCGATGGGCAAGGCCGCGGCACCATTCTCAACGACGATAGCCGCCCGACCATTTCAGTTGGCGACGCGACGCCGGTGACGGAGGGTAACTTGGGCACGGTGCCAGCGATCTTCACGATCACGCTCAGCAATCCCACGGATGAGACAGTGACAGTCAACGCGTCCACAGCAGACGGAACTGCAACCGTGGCTGACGGCGACTATGCCGGCTTCAGCAACCAGCTCGTGACGTTCGCCCCAGGGCAGACGAGCCGGCAGGTGACCGTCAACATTAACGGTGATGCAAAAGCGGAGTCGAACGAAACCTTCACGCTTTCGCTATCCCGGATTATTCATCTCTTCTCACATGCTCTGATTCAAGCTGGCTACCG
>CAZYQL010000150.1:0-10083 GCA_964650055.1 uncultured Phycisphaeraceae bacterium
TTAATACTTATTGGTTATATCGAAATGGACGGCGGCGACCACTGGTGGTTGTAATTGTATTGTTGTGTACGTACTCCAATGCCTTCAAATAGCTGTTAAATAATAAGTATTAAGTAATAAGCAATAGTCTTAGCTACTGGTCTTCTCTAGCACCGGCCATATCATCGCGATCTTGCGTGCGGTGGGGGTGAACTTCATGGATTTATATAGATTCACCGCAGCGGCGTTGGCTTCATCGACAGCGAGGATGACCTGTTTGATTCGTTCGTTTCGCGTCAGGCCTAGGCCGTGGAGAAGGAGCCTTCGCCCCAGCCCTTTGCCTCGCCAGTTTTTGGCGAAGCCCAGATAGACCAGCTCCATCGCTTGCCGTTTGAGGACGGGGTTGAGCAGCATCACGCCCACGGGTTCATCGCCGCAGCGCAGGACCATCCAGAGGTGAGGCGTAAATTCGCCGGTGGCCATGTGACCATCGAGAATGTCTTCAATATCGCGAAGGCCCAGCAGGCCCGGGCAGTCGGCGGTCTCAACATAACTGGCTTCGATCGCTTCGCAGAACAGATGTCGAAGGTGCGGTTGCCAGTGAATGATCTCGATGCTTTCATCCAGTCGCAGCGGCTCCAGCGCGGGCAAACCGGTGCGCTGCATATAGACCAGCGTGGCGAGTCTTTGAAAGCCGGCGGAGGCGAGTGATTGCGATTCACGAATCTGACTTGCTTCGAGGAGGCCTTGCACGATGCGGACGCGCATCGGTTCCTGCGATGCACAGGCGGCCTGCACCAAGGCACCCACAATCTCGGCTGAAACCTCACTTCGCGGCGGCGACACAAACGTCATCGCAGTCCGCCCAGCACAGTGCACCAGCAGCGTCGAAGCAAGCAGCGAATGATCATCAGCGCGGTAAGCGCCCCAAAGGTGATCCAGCGACATCGACTGATCAGCGACAAAGCTGAGGAACTGCTCGACAACGCCACGCGAGCCGTGGGGTGAACCGGTGAGCAGCAGCGACAAGGCCTCTTCCCGGCGCACCGGCGGCACGCGGTGATAGTGAACATCATCGGGGTGATGGGCGGCTGCGAAAGTGGGGGTGAGGGTCGCCATGCAAAACCATTGGGGAGACGCGGGGCTCGGGATAATCATTATTCTGCCGGCGGCTCCTTGCCGGGCGGATGCTCATAGCTTAAACTACTTCATCGCACTTGGTTGCTCCAATGTGACTTAAGCTCTCGATAAAAGCACTGGGAAAAGCACTCTATCCACGGAGGTCGCTGGTGGGCGTCAAACCTGTTCTCACAATCGTTCTCGCAGCCGGCCTGATCGGCGCTTGTTTTTCACTGCCTACGACCGCTTCTCCGGAGCCTGCTCTGGTTTCCAAAAGCTGGGAATTCAAGGTCAGCTTCAGCACGCCCAAGGCGATCGCTGTGCGCAACCTTCAGGGTGAGTACGAGTGGTTCTGGTACATGGCGTATAAGGTCGTCAACAACAGCGGCCAGGAACGGCTGTTCATTCCCGACATCACCATCGCCAGCGATCAGGGCGACATCATGCCCGCTGGCAAAAATGTTCGCACTGCGGTCTTCGATGACATCAAGAAGCACCTGGGTAACAAGCTCCTCGACAGCCCGACCAGCGTCGTCGGTCAGCTTCTGCAAGGCGAAGACAACGCCAAGGAAAGCGTGGCGATCTGGCCCGCGAGCAAGCACAACATCGACCGCATCTCCATCTTCTTCGCAGGCCTCTCCGGCGAGACGACCGTAGTCACGGCACCCGACCCGGCAGACACCTCCAAGACGTTGGAAACGCTCGTCACCAAGACGCTCATGATCGACTACGAGCTGCCTGGCTTCCCCATCAGCCCGCAGGATCAGACCGTGCAGTACAAAGGCCAGAAGTGGATCATGCGGTAAGGCGACGCTGATAGCACACGCTATTTAGCCGTTCGCCTTGGCGAACGAACGCGCGATGATCAAAGCGATCGGAAGGCGGCCCCGCATGCGAATTCCCGCCATTGCCGGCATCATCGATCGGCGAATCCTCGTCAACTATCGCATCGATCCCGCTGCGATTGCCTCCATTTTACCCGCACCCTTTCGCCCCAAGCTCATCCATGGCCAGGCCATGGGCGGCATCTGTTTGATACGCCTTAAGAAAGTTCGTCCCAGGCTGCTGCCTGCAGTCATCGGTATCACTTCTGAAAACGCAGCGCACCGTTTTGCCGTCGAATGGGATGAGCATGGACAGATGCATGAGGGCGTCTTCGTGCCTCGCCGAGATACGGATTGTCTGCTCAATGTTTTTGCAGGGGGCAGACTGTTTCCCGGTGAACATCATCACGCCCGGTTCATGGTGAAGGAAAGCGAAAGTGAGCTTTCCGTCGCACTTGCCAGTCGCGATGGCGATACACGGGTGAGTATTAAGGGGCGCGTTGCTGAGGCGCTCCCGAGCGATTCGATCTTTGCGAGTCTTGATGAAGCGTCGCAATTTTTTGAAGCAGGATCGCTGGGCTATTCCGCGACAGTAGATGGCGATCGGTTTGATGGCCTCGAACTTCGCTGCAAGAGTTGGCAAGTGTTGCCGCTGGAAGTGGAGCAGGTTTCTTCGAGTTATTTTGAAGCGGACGATCGCTTCCCGCGCGGCTCAGTCGTGTTCGATCATGCACTCCTGATGCGCAACATCGAACACGAATGGCACAGCCGGGATGATTTGTGCTGTTCAGTGCAGGTGCGTTAGCACGACCCCTCACTCCACGCCCACCGATGTCAGCGTCACGCCTTCTTTGGTGATGTAAGCGGTGGCCACGCGATCGCGCTGGAGGTGTTTGTCTAGTTCAGCCGGATCGACCTTGACGCCGAAGTGATTGGCCAATTGCTCGATGGCGAGCGTTCGCTTTTTCTTCTGGTCCATCGTTGGCGTTTCGTAGTTGTACATGCCCAAGATCAGCCGAACACCGGTGGCTTTGAGGTTCGCGGGAATGACAGGATTTTCGACAGGCAGGTGCGTCACCATATCAAACTGCCCGGTAAAGAGTGCCGGATCCTGCGGGCATTTGTAATACTGGCCCAGGATGCAGGCCACACCGGGGTAGATCGACATCGTCTCGCCGGGCTTTATCGCATCACGTGCATCGATGATCGACTTCGTGAAAAGGTAGCGGTCCGGCTGCATGTAGTACTGCGTCAAATTCACCGATTGCCACGCTTGAAGACAGAGGAAGATGATGATGATGCTCAGCGCGATGCGCTTGTAGAGCACATGCGTCAGACCAAGCGCAAACATCGCCAGACCGACGTAAAGCGCAGGCTGCATCGGGCTTAGATAGCGGGCGTCCATGAAGTGATGGATGCGCAGAAAGCTGAAGAGCATCAGGATATTCATCACCGCGACGCCGACGACGATTGCGAAACTGGTCTTGCATTTTTTCAGCAGCAGCACGAAGCCGACGCCGGCGAAGAGATACATCACAAGGCCAAGCGAAGTGAGATTGATCAGGTCCTTGGCGCTGACAGCGATTTCGCGAACCATGTCGCCGTAGGTCAGGTGGGGGCGATCGCCTTCGCCGCCGCCAAAGACGCGCATGATGATGCTGTGGATACCGACGTTGGCGAGCATACAGCCGACGGCAAACGCGCTGGTCACACCCACCGCCACCTGTCTCGTCTTGGGATGAGGCTGGCCGGTGATCACCCCCATCGCCATCAGCCCGACGGTACTCGCGGCAATGCCCACCCACACCGCCACCGCAAACTGTGTCGTCGAAAGCAGCAGCCCCAGCAGCGCGCCGAGCATCACCCACTGCCAAACAGGAGTCAGCCAGCGATCCTCGCTTGCGCCACCGCCTTGCTTTGGTTCAGGCTCGCGCACCAGCTTGATCGTCAGCGCAATGGTCAGCAGCATGAGCAGCATCAGCACCGTGTAAATGCGGCACTGCTGACTCTGATCCACTTGACTGGGATCGAAGGTGATGATCGCTGCCGTCATGAGTCCCAGCGGATGATCGCGCACGATGCGTCCAAGCCAGTACGCTGCGGGAATGCAAAAGAGACCTGCAAGCAGCGACGGAATGCGCATGGCCCATTCAGCGGTGGAGCCGAAGATGTCGGTACTGATGCGAGCGAAGAGGAAGGTGAGCGGCGCTGTTTCGAAGTGATTTTCCCAGCGGAAAAACTTGCCATATTCCATGGGCACGCCTTCGTACAGGCCGGTCTCTTCATTCCAATGACTGACGCGGGGATCGATGATGCCGCTGCGCCAGGTGTCCGCTTCATCAAACCAGAGCGGACTGGAAAACACCGGCCCGATGCGCAGGATCGCCCCCACGACAACCAGCGCGAGAAGTCCAAGCAGATAAGGCACTCGACTTTGCATGAATACATTCCGTAGGGCGGGGGCTGCCCACCGTTTCCTTTCCACTGCGGTCGCGCACTGACGGCGCAAGGACCGCGCGACAAATCCAGAACTATTATCGGTTCAATCCTTGGAACAGATGATGAAGAGTTCAGCCACGACCAAGTGAGTTCCGCCGCTTGCGGCGTAGCGACGTCAGCGCAAAGGCCCACCACTACAACAGCTACTCATCGATTTCTGATCGGACCACCCAAAGCGATGATTCAGTTACCCGCTGCCAGGAATGGGAGTGCCAACCAAATCCATTAGCCCTGACACTCGATGCCACCGACGCTCTATGATCGATGTGGCGGTGCGACTGACGTGCATCTGTGGTTTGTGCGTTTGAGCTGTAGCTGCTGTCCAAAGCATCTGCCGAACCCTGGAGGGTGATGATGAACATAAATCTCGCTATGCGTACTTTGATCCTTGCCGCCGCCATGCCGATTGTCATCGTGACAACAGGCTGCGAAGTTTTTCAGACGGACCAGCAACACGCCGCTCAGGTGAGCGCTCTCGATGCCACCCTTCGGCAAGGTTACTCGCTGCTCTATGCCACGCTCAAAGACGAATCGCAGGTGGACAAGGTCCTCATCCTCAAAGATCCCAATCCGCAGGTCGAATCGCTGCTCAAGGAGATCGCCAAACTCACCAGCGACGGCCAAGCCGCCCTCGATGGATTTGCAAAGGTCGATGCCACGCTCGATCTCAAACGCCAAGACCTGCCGGAACTGGAGTCCACCACGCGCGCGCTCATCAGCAGCGCCACCAGTAAGCAAGTGCTCTTCAGCGGCGGTCGCGAATTTGAATTCACCATTCTTCTGACGCAGCATCAAGCCTTGAACTACATCACCCACTTGGCCACGGCGATCAGCGATAGGGAAACGCTTGCTCACCGCAAGAAGGCGATGCAGAAACTTTCAGCCGACGCAGATGCGCTGCACACGCGCGTGATCACGCTGATGAAGACGCCCTACGTCGGCGCAGCCAAGTGATCTTGCATCACGTGAGAATCGGCTTGATCACGTGGCCACTCACATCGGTCAAGCGGAAGTCGCGGCCTTGGAAGCGGAAGCTCAGTCGCGTGTGATCGATGCCCAGTTGATGCAGGATCGTTGCATGAAGATCGTTGACATGCAGCGGGTTTTCAGCGGGGTTGTAGCCCAGTTCATCGGTGGAGCCGTACGTCATGCCGCCCTTGATGCCGCCGCCAGCCATCCACATCGAGAGTGCTTTCATGTGATGGTCGCGGCCGTCGCCTTGCGCCATCGGCGTCCTGCCAAACTCGCCGCCCCATATCACCAGCGTGTCATCGAGCATGCCCAGTCGCTTGAGATCTTTCACCAGCGCTGCTGAGCCCTGATCGACGCGGTCGGCGGTGCCTTTGATGGCGTTCTTGATGTTGCCGTGATGATCCCAGCCGCGGTGATAGAGTTGGATGAAGCGCACGCCGCGCTGAGCCAATCGGCGAGCGAGCAGACAGTTGGATGCGAATGATCCATCGCCTGGTTTCGCGCCATACATCTCCAGCACATCCGCAGGCTCCTTGGAAATTTCCATCAGCTCCGGCACGCTCGTCTGCATCTTGAACGCCATTTCATACTGACTCATTCGCGTGGCGATTTCAGGATCATCCGTATTTCGCAGGTGCATGCGATCCAGGGCTTGCACTGCGGAGACGACATCGCGCTGGCGCGATTCGTTGACGCCGCCGGGGCTGGTGACATAAAGCACGGGGTCGCCTTTGCTGCGGAACTCGACACCTTGAAAGCGGGAAGGCGCGAAACCTGCGGACCACTGCCGCGCTGCGATGGGCTGATCCTGGCCGCCGCCGGAGCTGGTGAGCACGACGAAGCCGGGCAGGTTGGTCGCTTCACAGCCTAGGCCGTACCAGAGCCATGAACCGATGGAAGGGCGACCTGGCACGGAGGAGCCGGTGTTCATGAAGGTGTGCGCGGGATCGTGATTGATCGCTTCGGTGTGGAGCGAGCGGAGGATGCAGATGTCGTCTGCGATGGAGCCGATGTGCGGGAGGATTTCCGAAATTTCCTGGCCGCTTTGGCCCCATTTTTTGAAGGCATGCTGCGGGCCAAAGCAGTTGAGCTTGGCGCCTTGAAGCTGAGCAATGGGCTGGCCTTTGGTGAAGGATTCAGGCATCGGCTGGCCGTGTAGCTGGGCGAGTTTTGGCTTGTAATCCAGCGTTTCCAAGTGCGAAGGGCCGCCGGCCATATAGAGCCAGATGACCCGCTTGACGCGCGCAGGGTGATGCAGCGGATTGACAATGCCGGGCCAGCGCTCGTTGTCAGTGAGTGATGCAGTCGATTCAGCACGCACCTGTTTCGCGCCACTGGTACTTAACAGTGAAGCGAGCGCGACCGAGCCGAGGCTGACGCCGGTGGACTGAAAAAAAGTTCGGCGACTGATGCGCGAACGAAGCTGATCAAGGGCGGAAGGATTCATAGTGACTCCAATAACGGATCATGATTCAGATGGAAGGTCGGTTGAGTATTGATGCGAGGCCAGCATATTTAGCCGTTCGCCTTGGCGAACATGACGCGATTCAACATCATTCCCGCGTCACCGATTCATGCAGGTTCAGCAGCACGCGCATCACATTCGTCCACGCAGCCAGTTCCTCTGCGCTCAGTGCCTTGTCCGCAGCACGATTGCCGATGGCGATGAGCTGTTTTGCCGCGTCTGCTTCAGCGGCAAACTGTTTGCGATGTTCGCTCAGCAGCGCGAGCAGCACCGGCGCTTCATCGTCATGCGGCGATCGTTGCAAAGCAGTCCGCATTGCGAAGGTGAGTTTCGCCTGATCGCTGCTGCCGCCTTCTTTCATCACGCGCTCAGCAAGAACGCGGGCCGCTTCGATGTACGTCGGATCATTGAGCAGCACCAGCGCCTGCAAAGGCGTGTTACTGCGCACACGATCGCAAACCGCCTCTTCGCGACTGCTCGCATCGAAGGCCATCAAGCTCGGATGCAGGAAGCTGCGCTGCCACCATGTATAAAGTCCACGGCGATAAAGCCCGTCGCCGCTGTCGTTCTTCCACTCGCGCTTGGGGAAGTTCAGGTGCTGCCAGTAGCCGGCAGGTTGATAAGGCTTGACGCTGGGGCCGCCGATGTCGTTCACGAGCAAGCCGCTGACAGTCAGAGCATTGTCGCGAATGATCTCCGCTTCAAAGCGTGTCCGCCCCTGTCTCGCCAGCCAACGGTTGAAGGGATCGGCAGCGCGAAGGGCGGGCGTGGTCGCGGAAGTCTGTCGGTAGCTGCCCGATGTGACCATGAGTTTGACTACGTGCTTGACATCCCACCCGCTGGCGATGAACTCATTGGCAAGCCAGTCGAGCAACTGCGGATGCGATGGCCAGTCGCCCTGTGAGCCGAAGTCTTCGAGCGTTTTGACGAGGCCCTGGCCGTAGAAAAGTTTCCACAGGCGATTGACGAAGACGCGGGCCACGACAGGATTATCCTTGGAAACAAGCCATTTGGCGAGGTCCAGTCGATTGGCCCGGCGATCGGTCACGTCCAGCTTGCCAAAGATCGCAGGCACCGCTGGCTCCACGACATCGCCGCCATCATCAAGCCAGTTGCCTCGGCGAAGCACTCGCATCATGCGCGGCGAACCCGCTTTGGTGATGAGCGTGGTCGGCGCACTCTTGGCGATCGCATCGCGCGTCGCCTTGGCCTGCGTGAGTTCCTTGCGCACAGGATCGAGCAGCGGCGACGAGGAACGGTAATGATCCGCGAGAGTTTGCTTCTGCACTGCATCGCGCTCATCGGCAGTCACCTTGAGCGCTGCAATCACTGCATCAGGTGCGCCAAGTCCCGCACGCGTGACGCCTGCATTTTCCCAGTAGGCCAGGCCGTCCCATTGTGTGAACGCCATGCCACTAATGACGCTGCCTTCCTTGAAGCCGACGACTTTGGGATCGACTTCGAGTTTGACCCATTCGCCTGTTTTGGGCAGTTCACCCATCTGGCGATGGTTATCAGCATTGGTGCCCGGGCCGCCGTAGGGGATTTTGTCTTCGCCCCAGACTGCTCGGTGTTCCCATGAACCTGCTTCATTGAATTGCAGCATGATCTGCTTGGGTGGGTTTTTCGGATCGAGATAAATCCATGCGAAGAAGACATCCTCCTTGCCGAGGTTGAGCGTGGCTTTCGCATCAATGACGAAATGCTGAACGAGTCCGCCAGCTTCTTGTTTGCGAGAGTGCTTACCTTCGCGCGTTGGGCCTTTGCCTTTAGCGATGAAGGTGAACACGCCATCACGGCGAGCGCCTTCAGGTGTGCGCTGATCTTCGATCCAAGCAAAATCCTCGCGCGGCGCGGGCTCAAGCAGCTTCTTCTGGAGCTGCGTTTCCCAGGCCGTTTGTGCAGCAATAAGCGCGGGTGTATCCGCCTTGAGCTTGGCTTCGATGGCCGCGATTAGCGTGTCCTGTTGTTTCTGTTTCTCTTCAAGTTCGGCGGTGACAATCGGTGTCTGCGGCTGATTGCCGACGGGTGTTTCCTGCACATCGGCGAAGAATGCCGCCATGGAATAAAACTCGCGCGTCGCCAGCGGGTCGTACTTGTGATCGTGACATTCAGCGCAGCCCAGCGTCGCCCCCAGCCAGACGGTACTCACATTGCGAACGCGATCAGCGGCATACTTGGCGATGTATTCGCGTGCCTGTGCGCCGCCTTCCTGCGTAGTGTTGAGCAGCCGGTTGTAGCCGGAGGCGATGAGCGTTTCATTATTCGCTTCAGGCAGAAGATCGCCAGCGATCTGTTCGAGCGTGAAACGATCGAAAGGCTTGTTGCTGTTGAACGCATCGATCACATAGTTGCGATAGAGCCAGACCGAGCGGTCGTTGTCGCTGTGATATCCCGCTGAGTCGGCATAGCGCACCAGATCAAGCCAGTAAATCGCCATGCGCTCGCCAAAGTGCGGTGAGTCCATGAACTGCTTCACAACTTTGTCATAAGCATCGGGTGCAGTGTCGCTGATGAAGGCGTCCACCTGTGCAGCCGTCGGAGGCAGACCGGTCAGGTCAAATGCAAGGCGACGAATCAGCGTACGGCGATGGGCTTCCTTCGCGGGTGCAAGATTGTGCTCACGCAGTTTGGCGAGAATGAAACGATCGATGTCGCTGCGCACAAAGCCCGGCTGATCCACGATAGGAGCCTTGCGCTCCACAGGCTTGATGTATGCCCAGTGGCCCTCGTATTTGGCGCCTTGTTCGATCCACTTTTTGATGATCGATTTTTCGCGATCGCTTAGCGGCTTGAGCGGGCTGGAGCCGACCTTGGCAGGGGGCATGCGCTCTTCTTCATCGGCGGAGCTGATGCGTTTCCAAAGTTCGCTGGCTTCGGGTTTGCCGGGCGTGAGCGTGGCTTCATCGCCTTGCTTGGCGAAGGCGCGGGCCTCGGAGTCGAGGCGAAGTTTGCCTTTGACTTTGGCTTCGTCCGGGCCGTGACAGACGAAACAGCGATCCGAAAGAATCGGCCGAACATCGCGGTTGAACTCGACAACAGCAGGCACCGGCAGCGCAGCAGCCTCCTTAGGAATCGCCGCAGCGAATGCAGCAGGGGCGAAAGTCAGCGTGCAGATGGCAATCAGAAATCGATTCATGAACTCACCTCAAAACAAATGGGGAATAGCAATCATTCATTATAGGAACAAGGAGCGAGGTTACAGCAACACGTCGGTTTTACGTC
>CAZYQL010000151.1:0-10006 GCA_964650055.1 uncultured Phycisphaeraceae bacterium
GCGATCGCCTCGTAACTCACGACTTTTCCACATGTTGAAAAAAGGTCTTGCAGTATGGCGTTTGATAGGTTAACTTATACCGAACAGAAATCTGTGGAAAGTTTCAAGGGTTCTCATGGCGAACGTCGAAGGTCAACAGGTACCGCAAAGGGCTGCCCCCACATCTGGTGGTGGCCCTGCCCGGACTATCCAAGGGAGGCCACCCAGCCATGACATACCCACTGATCGCAATCGGACCCGGCGGCGACTACACCAGCCGATATTTTGTGAAGGGCCAGGCACTGGCGAAGCAGTCATCGCGGCGGCAGATTGGCAACACTTTGGGCCAGCAGCCGGACACCGAGACGGCAGGCAGCTTCGCGGGCTACAGCCAGTCGGATCGGCAGCAGCAGGACACCCAGGATGGTTATTCGGAACAAGAGTTTTCCAATGCCCGTCTCATGACCATCGATGGCGATGCGTTCGAGCACAGCGAACTGGTGGATCAGGCGACCTATGGGCGCGAAGTGACGCGCGAGGCCTCGCCGCAAAGAGTGATGGTCACTTCCGCTGGGGCGCAGGCTGGCCGAAGGACGGCAGCGGAAGTGGCGATGCGAATGGCGCTGGCAGCGCAGACCGCAGCGGTCGCAGCCGAGGCCTGGCTTGCGGCACAGCAGCGGACGCTCATTGCGATTCCGCTCTACGCACCGACAGCGCCAACGGCTTCGCAGAATCAGTCCGCACAAAGTTCACGCCGTCGGCAATCAGCAGAGGCGATCACCCGCTCGGTGCCGCTGCTCGCTTCGACGGAACAGAATCGAAATTCATCGCCCGTGGCGTATCGCGCGGCATCAGGTGTGTGGACTCGCTTGCCGGTGAGTACGCCAATACCAGCAGCAGCGGCAGTAGCAGCAGCAGCGACATCCAACGGCACAATCGACGACGACTGGCACAGTGACAACGACACGCAACACGACAAGCAACACGACACACCAAACGAGAGCGACACCCTCAAAGCCGTGCATGGCACGGAGGAATCCGAACATGAATCTGAATCTGACGCCCAAACAACTGCACATTCTCACTCGTATTCGCGACCTGCGTCTGACGCGGGGGTACTCGCCGACCATGCAGGAACTGGCCGACGAACTCAACGTGAGCAAGGTCACGGTCTTCGAGCACGTCGAAGCGCTCATCAAAAAAGGAGCGCTCTTGCGCGACCCCAACAAGGCTCGCTCTTTAACAGTTAACCCCGACATCGAAATGCCAGATGAGCAGCGCAACACGCGCCTGCCGCTGGTGGGCACCATTGCCGCAGGTCGGCCAATCGATGCCGTCGAGACGCGCGAGTTTCTCGACCTCGAAGAGCTTTTCACCCTGGGCAACCGTCGCTCCAAATCTGCAGGCGACATCTTCGTCCTGCGTGTCAAAGGCGATTCAATGATCGATGAACAGATTCGCGAAGGCGACTACGTGATCTGCGAAAAGCGCAACACCGCCCGCAACGGCGAAACCGTCGTCGCCCTGATCGACAACGAAGAAGCAACACTCAAGAAGTTCTACAAAGAGCGCAACCGCATCCGCCTTCAGCCCGCCAACGAAAAGTATGAGCCGATCTATGTGGATGAATGCGAGATTCAAGGCGTGGTGGTCGGCGTGGTGCGGACGTACTGAGGAATCGTCGATGTTGAAGGAGCCGCGACTCAACGAGTCGCGGACGTCAACGCACTTAAAGGGGCATACATCGCGCAGGACATCTGCGATAACGAACCCAAGAGCGCCCTTGCATGATCTCTCTTTCAGTCGGGCTGTCTTTCGCGCAATGATCGCTCAATAAAGCCGGTGGCGTCCGCGACTCGTTGAGTCGCGGCTCAGGGGCATCTACGACTACAATGATTGCGGTGGAAAACGCACCCGCTCCAATTGATGATGCAGTCGATCATGATGATGCAACTCTCAAGCGTCAGCCGCAGTGCATTGCTGAGCGCATCTTTGTTGCCATCATCTGTGCCCCGCTTTCGCTTCTCTTTGGCTGGTTCTTTTTCATCCTGCTGACGCGCGGCACCAGTCCATCGGGAGATTGGGTTACCCTACTTGTCGGAGTGTTCTTCGCCGAGCTTGTTGCCGCCCTCTTCTTTGTGTTCACTTTCGCCGCCGCATCCGCAATCACCGGGCGCGATCGCTTTGATCAACTCTTGTACCGTCGCCTAGGTCGGCTCGCACTGGTCACTTTCATCATTGTCACTATCATCATCCTCATGACGGTGATTTGATTTGTGCCCCCCAACCGCATCCGCCTTCAGCCCGCCAACGAAAAGTATGAGCCGATCTATGTGGATGAATGCGAGATTCAAGGCGTGGTGGTCGGCGTGGTGCGGACGTACTGAGGAATCGTCGATGTTGAAGGAGCCGCGACTCAACGAGTCGCGGACGTCAACGCACTTAAAGGGGCATACATCGCGCAGGACATCTGCGATAACGAACCCAAGAGCGCCCTTGCATGATCTCTCTTTCAGTCGGGCTGTCTTTCGCGCAATGATCGCTCAATAAAGCCGGTGGCGTCCGCGACTCGTTGAGTCGCGGCTCATTTCCTGAGGCACGGCCACGCCGCACATGAGCCATCCATCAGATGGCAATCCGGGTGGTGATGCCGTTGCCTTGGTGTTGTGTAAAATCAAAGCCATGGAAATTCGCCTTGATGATTTGAGCAGCCCCGCCGTTGTCGCGCTGCTGTGTGAGCATCTGGTTGACATGGCGAGCTCCTCGCCGCCGGAGAGTTGCCACGCCTTGGATCTCGAAGGCTTAAAAGCCACCGATGTCGCGTTCTGGACACTTTGGCAATGCGACGAACTGGCCGGCTGCGGGGCGCTCAAACGACTCGATGCTCAGCACGCGGAGATCAAATCGATGCGCACGGCCTCGGCCTTCCACCGCAAAGGTATTGCATCACAGATCCTCGAACACCTGATCCGCGAAGCAAGTGAGCGCGCCTATGCGCGACTGAGCCTGGAGACCGGCTCGATGCCCTACTTCGAACCCGCGCGCAGGCTCTACGCCAAGTTCGGCTTTCAGGTGTGCAGCCCTTTTGCAAACTACATCGAAGACCCCAACAGCGTTTTCATGACGCGCACGCTTTGAGGCGTCGCCGGGTTGCCGATATTTCTTCGTTCACCAAGGCGAACGGCTAAATAGGCATCATCTGCGCGTGGCGTGTTTACTGTCGTTATCACTGGAACCGCCCTGCCGCATTCGCGTACTATTATTGCTGGTGGTTTCGCTCTCCTATTCACGCAGGCGATTGCTCATGAATTCTCATCGCATGATTCAAATCGGCGCGGTCGCGATTGCCTTGATCGCCCTGATCGCGACAGCGCTCTTTGTCGTGCCCTTCGTGCGCCTAGAACGCAAACGGCTGAACCTGGGCGCGAGTCAGGCCGCTTCGGAAAGCGTCAAGCCCGATGTCGCATTCGCTTCAAGCATGCTCGGCCCGCTCAAAGGTTTCATGGTCAATGCGCTGTGGTACCGCGTCGAGGAGCTAAAGCAGCAAGGCAAGTTTGCGGAGATCAACGAGCTGAGCCGAATGATCACGACCCTTCAGCCGCGCTTTCCCGAGGTCTGGCGTTTTCATGCGTGGAACATGGCGTACAACGTGTCGGTGCAGACCTTCACGCCGCAGGAGCGATGGGACTGGGTCAACAAAGGCATCCGCCTTCTTCGCGAAGAGGGTATCCCGGCGAATCCGACCGCAGTGAAGCTTTATCGCGAGCTTTCGTGGATTTTCTTCCACAAGTTCGGCCAGTATTCAGATGATGCCCACTGGTATTACAAGGTGGAGCTTTGCCGTGAATGGCAGGAGATTCTGGGCGTGCCTGCGGAAGGGCGCGATACCGCTGGTGCCATTGCCGAGTTCAAGAAGGTTGTCGATGCACCGGACACACTGAGCGATCTGATCGCGCAGTATCCGCTCGTGCGCACCCTGCTCGATGAACAGATTGCACCGGCGGATTATCAGATCGAGTCAGGTGTCGGCGATGGGCCCAAGAAGGAGCGCGAACGATTGCTTCGCTCCATCGGCAAGGTGCTGATGTACAACTTCACCGCCCGCATCGAGGAACTACCTACGGAGCTGCGGCCGCTGCCGCCTTATGACGAAAAGCTGCTGCCGATGCTCAGGAAGCCGGCGAATCGGCCGGCCGTCGCGGCACTGCTGAATCACCTTCGTAAGCGGGTGCTGATTGAAAACTATCACATGGATCCAGTGGTCATGCTGGAGATCATGAATAAGTATGGCCCGGTCGATTTTCGCTGCTCCGCCAGTCACAGTTTGTACTGGTCGCACATGGGTGTGAAGATGATGAAGGATTGGTTCAACAACCAGGACTTCGACCGCATCAACACCATGCGCTCGACGATCCATTCGCTTCAGGATCTGACGGACTCGGGCCGGCTGCTTTTCTTTCCTGATGTGGGCAAGGTGGACACGATGCCGGACACGCGGTTCATCCCGGCTTATGAAAAAGCCTTGGAAGATGCGGAAAAAACGCTGAGCGAGGCTGAGCATGGCGACAACAAACCTTACCAGGCGGGCCACGAAAACTTTCTGCTCAAGGCCTTCGTGCTCTATTACCAGTCGGGTGATATGGAGCAGGCTCGCAAGTACCGAGAGAAAGCGAAGAAGGAATATTCGCAGCTAGAGCACAATGTTCGCACAGGTCGCTATCAGCTATCGATGGATGACCATTTCACAATTGAGCTGCTGAGCCTGATTGAGAATAACGAAAGTCTTCGTGCCTTCGTTTATGCCATGAGTCAGCGAGCATTTTCTGCCATCGCAATCAATGACATGAAAGCCGCGACGCAGACGATGAAACTGGCCAGGGATGTTTACGATGCGTACATGAAGAATGTGGACAAGACATCGATCACCGAACAGGATCGCATGGCCATGGCACCTGGCGCTCTGTTCAACAACAACTTCATCGAGATTCTCAGGCAGCCTTCGCTCATCGAGTTCCGAGCACGTCTGTGGCAATATGCGCCGCTCTCGCTGAGGCAGGCCGCGTGGGATGCGGTGAACGTTCGCCTCAAGACAGACGCCGAGGCAGCGAAACTGAACCCGAACGTCGTCTTCCCCGAGCCCGAAGGCATGGCCGCTTACCGCGCTGCCAATCCGACCAAGGTCCCTGCTGCTCCTGTTGCTCCTACGACTGGCCAAGGCACCGGCCCGCTGCGGTGATGCTTCCTCAGCCGCGACTCAACGAGTCGCGGACGCCTAGGGACTGAAGGGGCGTCTTTCGCGCCTTGTTTCAGCGGCTTGATCGAAGCACGATCGATGTTGAATCAAAATAACTCCACGATGTACCACCCAACTTGCCGTGGGCGTCCGCGACTCGTTGAGTCGCGGCTCGAGACATAAAAAAACCCCGCACGGTGGCGGGGTTTTCTTTGTTTTCAATGGAGCGAAGTCGCAGGAAATATCAATCTTTGTCCGACGTGTGGGTGCCGGTGTGGAACTTGTATTTGCGTTTGAGCAGATCGAGGATCATGCCCACTTCGTTGTCCAGGCCGGGGGTCCAGGAAGCCCAGTGGAAGTTGACCGCGCACTTGGCACCGCGGATGCCATCGCGGATGAACTTGCTCAGCCGACGGATCGGCAGGGAGCCGACGAACTCAACGCTGAAGGGCATGGCGATGAGCGGGGTTTCGACGGCAGGGACGATGTAGCACATCGTGTTGGCCTCGTCGCCTTCGCTGCCGACCATTTTGAAATGGAGTGTCCACTTCCAACTGGCCCCGTACCAAATCAGCGAGCGCTCGATCTCGGCGTACTCACCTAGGAACTCCAGAATGCGACTGAAGTTCTTCTGCTGATGAGGCTTAAGCGCTTCGATAAGCTGCTCAACGGTGGGTTCGTTCCAGCGATCAAGCCAGGGAACACGGCGAGACAGGGTGTAAGTGCTCATGGTTTCGTTCATACCGGAAAAGTGTGACAAATCATTGAAAAATAGAACGTTAGGCGAAGCGGGCAGGTCTATTCTATGGCTACATGTCTATGGCTACATGGGAAACTTATGAATTGGGGGTAGGCTAAATACATTTTCAGTCATCCAAGTAACACCCAACTATATGATGGCGTATTGACACTTTCTATTGACGCAGAACAGGGCCGGTTACAGGCACGCGATTCATTTTATTGTTGTATCTATCACAAAGTCAAGGAGTTAAAAATTATTGCCCACTGCAAACTCTGCCGATTCACCGGGTTATCAGACCTTGCGCTCATGGCGGCTGCGCACTGAAAGCCTCAGTCGGTGCCGATGGCCGCCTCTACCAATAACAGTAAACCTCAAATACACTTAACGCAAACTAAAATGGGCATCATCCCCATCGACAGGCCTTACGACGGTTCCCCGGTTCTTGGTAGCACTCAGAAGAAGCGAACGGTGAATGCTTCCGTGTCCTTTGGCCGTCAACTGCCGCCTGGAGGCTCTCTTGAACAACTCAGCCCTGCCTGAGTCGAGCCGCCAACCGGTGACATGCTTGTCGCAAGGCATCATAGCAAAAACGGGGGAAATCGCAAGTGGCAACGAGGATGAATCGGGGCGATTGCGTGTAGGGTGCTGTCAAGGCTCGGCGCAGACGCACCATGTTGGATTCACGTTTTTCTGTGACTCAGAAGAAATGAAATTCGTAAGTCCAACAGGGTGCGTCTGCGCTGAGCCTTGACGCACCCTACCAAGAGAGCCTGCCGCGCCTTGCCAGCGATGCCCACCTTGTGTCAGCGCAGCGCATTTTCACGGAGCATTTATCAAGAAATTAACAGTTGAAAAGAGGTTTAATACATGCTAAACTACGTCTGGTAGGATTGGGTTTGACCGCGATGGTCGCATCTTCGGTAGAGGGGGATGAAGGTAGACGTCTACCCGTTTACCCCTAGACATAAGATAAACCACGTTTAGTAAACGACTTATCGGGGTAGACGCAAATGAAAAAACGCGTGGGTAGACAAAATCCTATTACGAGAAAATCCTTGATGCACCTTGCGTATCGACTCAGGCGCCACAAAGTCTTATGATCCTTGATGGAGTACGATTTTCGTCACAGGCTCGCTTTCGTTCCTCGATCGATCAGGACACGATCATGACCACGCCAATTAATTCAACGACTTCGACGGAAGAAGAATGGGCCAACCTCGCCCAGTCCACCATTCTCATCGTCGATGACAACGTGCAGAACGTCGAGTTGCTCCAGGCTTATCTCGAGTCGCTGCCTTGCAAGATTCTCACTGCGTTCGATGGCATCGAAGCGATGAAGATCATTGAGGACTCCGGGGCGAACAAGCCGGATGTGGTGCTGCTGGATGTGATGATGCCGCGCATGAGTGGGTTTGAGGTGTGTCAGAAGATCAAGGAAGATCCGGCAACGCGCTCGATTCCGGTGATGATGGTCACCGCGCTCAATGAGCTTGGCGATATTGAGCGCGGCGTCGAGGCTGGCACCGATGATTTTCTGACCAAGCCTGTGAATAAGCTGGAGCTGATCACGCGGGTCAAGAGCCTGCTGCGCGTCAGGCATCTCAAGCGCGAACTGGATCGCACGATGGCGTATATCAACGACATCGAAAACCGCGACAGCAAGACGCCGCCGCTGGCTGACCTCGAAGGCGATGAAGGCCCGGTGGGCTGACTAGCCACGCTTGGCCTCACCGCGCTTGGCCTAACGCTGCTCGCCCCACTCGCCGCTTGTATTTGTCTGACCTCTGACCTCTGACTTCTGACTTCTGACTTCTGTCCCCTGTCCCCTGTCCCCTGCTTTTCCGAGTTCCCCGATGATTCGATTTCGTTGTCACCGATGCAAGCGACCGCTGGCGGTGCCCGACCGCAAGTTCGTTGGGAAAAAGGTCAAGTGCCCCGGCTGCTCCATCGTCACCATCGTCCCCGACATTCCCGGCGCTCAGAAAGCCAAGGCCCGCATGCAGGCCCAGGCCGCCGCTGCTGCCGAGGCTCCAGCGCCAGAGGTGAGTGATTTCGAAGTTGTAGATTCCGAAGTTGCCGACACTGATCAAGTTTACGACGACCCCTTGGCGGCGCTCGCTGGTGCAGCGGATGGCTTCTCGATGGAAGATGAAACGCCGCTGCGATCGCGCCATCAACCCGAGGCCAAGCCGCGCAGACCCGTGCGCAAATCGCACCGCGATGCGGGGACGTTCATGTTCTTCGGCGCTGTGCTCGTCATCGCTGCGATCGTCGGCGCAGCAGCCACCGCGCTCAAAGCGACACCCGATGATCAGGTGCTCTACTTCTGTCTCTCAGGCGGCGGCGGCCTCGTCGGCCTGGTCCTCTTCATCGTCGGTCTCGCTCGCGCTTGACCCCTTGATCGCTTGATCCCTTGTCCCCTTGTTCGCTCTTTCATTCCTCAGGAGTTTTTACATGTTCAAGTTTCTGCTTATCTCTCTTGCTCTTACGTTTCTCGCTGGTTGCCAGGCGATGGATTGTTGCAGCGTCAAACCTGATGCTTCATGTGGCCCGACGCATCTGGGCAATCTGCGACATGTGGTGTTCTTCAAGTTCAAGCCTGAGACGACTGCGGAAAAGATCAAGGAAATCGAGACCGCTTTCGCCGTGCTACCTGGGAAGATTGATTCGATCATCGACTTCGAATGGGGCACCGATGTAGGCGTCGAGAACTTGAGTCAGGGCTACACGCACTGTTTTCTTGTGACCTTCAAAGACGCCGCCGGCCGTGCTGAATATCTGCCTCACCCCGAGCACAAGAAATTCGTCGAATTGGCCAAGCCCTGGTTCGATGGAGTGCATGTGATTGATTACGTGGCGAAGTGAGGGCGTGAATGTAGAAACGATCGCAAGTCTGATCCGAGCCGCGCGGCGTAAGCCCGCGGAGGATTCAAAGAAAATCGCCCCTACGGCCCAGCGACCGCAGGCTTACGCCTTGCGGCTCGGACAAGGCAACTCACCATGCTTCTCTACCACACCACAGCCGGTCCTGTTGCTGAGTACGAAGGGCGAACTTATTCGCTGGCGCGGTTCACGTGGAATGAACTGGTCAATCGTGATGATCTGCTTTCGTTTTTGATCTTCACGGTGGCGCAGATGCAGCCGCTTGCGGCTTCGCTCCGATCTGCCGACTTGCTTGCGCCTATCGGCGATCAGCAGGAAGTCTGGGCGGCAGGTGTCACCTACTTCCGCAGTCGCACCGCGCGCATGGAAGAGGCTCAGGTCGGCGGCAACGATGGCAATTTTTACGACAAGGTGTATCACGCCGATCGGCCCGAGCTTTTTTTCAAAGCCACGCCTCACCGCTGTGTCGGCCACGGGCAGCCGATGCATTTGCGAAGGGATTCGACATGGATGGTGCCTGAGCCGGAGCTGACGCTGGTCATCACCCGCAGCGGCAAAGTGATCGGTTACACCGCAGGCAACGACCTGTCTTGCCGGGACATCGAAGGCGAGAATCCGCTCTATCTGCCGCAGGCCAAGACCTTCGCCCGCTGCGCCGCCATCGGCCCGGCTGTGCGCGTCATCGACACTCTGCCCGCGCCTGATACGAACATTCACATCGAGATCGAACGCGCCAGCGCCACCATCTTCCAAGGCTCCACCGATCTCTCGCAGATGAAGAAAACTCTGCCCGCCCTGGTCGAACATCTTTTTCGCGACAACGACTTCCCCCACGGCTGCCTCCTCATGACCGGCACCGGCACCGTGCCTGCGAACGATTTCACGCTGAAAATCGGCGACATCACCCACATCTCCATCGACGGCGTAGGCACGCTGACCAACTCGATGGCGTGAATCCATATTGATTCGATTTATCCACGAAGGCACGAAGACACGAAGTTTGAATCCAAGAAAATTTGAACCTGGGTTTCTCTTATGCCAAATCCGGATTGACCACCGAGGCACGGTGGCCCTAACTAATTGATCCCTCTTCTCTTTCTTCGTGTCTTCGTGCCTTCGTGGTAAAACGAGTTTCACCTTCACCAACTGGCGACCCTCTGTTACCTCTT
>CAZYQL010000152.1:0-9839 GCA_964650055.1 uncultured Phycisphaeraceae bacterium
GGAATTGACGCACCCCGCCTATTTCACGCGGCAGTTCCGTAGCCTCACTTCAATCTTCGCTTATTTGGCGCTCACTCCTTGGGCAGATTCCAAAGCGTGTAATACCCAGTGTTATGCAGCAGCGGCAGGCCTTTCGCCGAGCGGATGCCGGGCATGGTCAGTTCGTGTACGGAACCGATGACCAGGCCGTCGATGATCAGCCGCGCGCTCTTGCCATCGGCGCCGACTTTGATGCTCTTGATCGTTGGCGTGGTGGGATCGACTTCGGGGCTGCCGTAGTCGGATTGCATGATGTAGGTGTAGGTTTTAATCGCGTAGCTCTTGAGGTCAGCTACGGTTTCCTTATCGACTTCATGCGTGAAGGTCAGTTCAAAGCCGTCGGGCTTGATGCGCATTTCGTGGACTTCGAAAGGCACCTTGCCGTTCCAGTAGAGCCGATCAACAGCGCCTTGTTTGTTGCCGCGTGAGCCCCAGCCACGGTTGGTGCCGCCGACGTAGAGCGAGCCATCGGTGCGATCGAAGAGCATGGGCACATTGCCCGAGCCAAAGCCTGAGCGGAAGGCGAACACAGCGGACTGATAGCGACCGTTGATCTTTTCGAGGAAGACGCGATTGACCTGCGAGAAGGTTTGATCGGAGATGAACATCTGGCCGGCGAAGGGGCCGAACTTGCCTTTGGTGTCATCGTATTCCACGCCACTGGCGGAGTTGCCGAGTTTGGCGTGGGGGACGAGATTGGCTGGGGGCGTGTAGTGAGGCAGGCGTGCGGCTTCGATATGGAATCGGCTCTTGGATTTGGGTTCTGCTGGGCGCGGGCCCATGGCAGCATTGACTTCGGGGAGCTTGAACCACTCGAAACCGCCGGGGTGACTTTGGAAGGAGCCGGGCGTGAGGTGTTTGAATCCACTGGTGCCGTTCCATGGCCCCTGGTTGTCGCAGTAGAAGACTTCGCCATCTGGGCCAAAGCCGATGCCGCCGGGCGAGCGAATGCCGCTGGCGGTGGGGATGAGTTTGCCATCGTGGGAGACGCGCACGCACCAGCCGCGGTAGGGCACCTTGCTGGAGAACGAACCGGTGAGGCAGAGGACGACCCACATGTTGCCATCTTTGTCGAACTTGGAAGACATGTTGTATTCGTGGTAGTCGCCGGAGATTTCCCACTTGTCGGAAACAGTTTCAAAGAGGTCGGCCCGGCCGTCGCCATCAAGGTCTTTAGCGCGGGTGATCTCCGGACGCTGACAGATATAGAGCCAGCCATCGCGCTTGGCCAAGCCGAGGATTTCGTGGAGGCCGCTGGCCCAGAGTTTGTAGTTCATCTTGGCGGGGTCAGTCTCGGCTGGATTTTCGATCATCCATATTTCGCCGCGGCGCGTGCCGACGGCAAGCTTGCCATCGTCCATCAGTTCGAGGCCGCCTGCTTCCATCACGGCTTCTTTGGGCGTCGTGAAGGGCACCATCGGGTAGTAGTCAGCCTCGGTGGGATTCTTCGCTTGCGCGAAAACTGAAGAGGTGATGAGCAGGCTTAAGACAGTATGGAGAATGAAGTTTTTCATGGAAAGTAATCGGGAGGAAAATTACAAATCGCAAATCGCAAACAATATTTAAATCCTAAATCTCAAATCTCAAATTTGAAATTGCCTATACCCCGACGGTTCGCAGAGCCTCACCATCGGGCTTGGGGTGGCACAGTTTTCTTACCACACATATTCCGCGCTCATCACTGCCTTGCCGTTGTTCAATTTCACCGGCACGATCAGTTCCTGTTTGCTGCCTGCAGCGCGGACGATGGGCTTTGCATCGCTGGTCACCTTGATCAGCAGGTTCTTGTCAACGCGGTAGCCAGCGGGTGTTGATTCGATGTCGCCGACCGCCAGTCGGATGAAGATATTTTCGGCAGCCTTGGCTTCGAGGGTCAGCGTGCGTTTGAGCATTGAGTCAGCGGCCTCTTTGGTGAGAGCGCCTTCGTAGAAATCCTTGACGCTGACGTTGCCGTTGTTCATGACGTACATGAACGTGGGCCTGCGCACCTTATCGAGTGAGTAACCCTTGAAATCAATGCCCGCTGCGCGGATGACATTGTTGGCCTTGAGCAATTCCGGCCACGGGGTGCTCTCGCTATCAAGCGTGGCGATGGGCGGGCCATCGGGCAGGTGGATGACGCTGTAACCCGCTGGTCCCTGGAAGCCTTCGCCACGACCTTCCCAGTGTTTGCTGGCATCAATGAAATCACCTTGCCAGATGAGCGCGGGGGAGAGTGTGTTGGCGTCGAAGGCGATGTTCACTTTTTCGGGGTAGCCAACACCGATGGCGCGCGGGCCGGCACCTTCGATGAAGTTGCGGTAGAGCACTGCTTCGGTGTCGTGCGCCAGCAGCATGCCTTGCTTACCGATGCCCGGCGGGAGTGGGCCTTTGCCGCCGCGACTGAGGTATTGCCAGATGTTTTCGATTTGCAGGGCGGTGTCGCCATCGAGAATGTCCTGCCGCACGCTTTTGCCCTGAGGCCAGAACTGAGGCATGCGTGTGCCGGGGCGAAGCTGCACGGGATCGAGCAGATACCTGCCAAACCATTCGCGCTGGAGTCGCTGCGTCATCAGGGCGAGATCCATGGCGGGAAGTCCCAGAGATTTCTGACCTGCATAAACGTGACACTGCACACAGGCCATGCCGCCGGTGCCGACGAGGGTGCGGCCATGCTTGACTGCATCCTTCGCAGAAACTTCGGGTGTTTTCAGTTCACTCTTGACACTATCAGCCGCGAAGAAATCTTCGACCAGATGATTGACTGCACTACCGAAGACCGGCATGCGCGTGTTCATGTACGGCCGAACTTTCGTGCCTTTGCTGAGAATTTCCGCAAGCCAGGGTTTGGTCAGCTTCGCACCCGTATCACTAAGATGCGGCGGCAATCGGCCTTCATCGGCAAGGTCTTCGTAGGTGCCGGTGAAGGCGGTTTTGTGGCCATCTTCGGGGCCGCCTTTTTCGCCGCGTGCATGACAAGCAAAGCAGTTCATGGCCGTCAGGGTGTGATCCACGAGCTGTGCCGGTGTGGGCTTGGTGGCCGTATCGAGCGTGTCCAGTGCAGCGGCAATCGCGTCGATCTGGGCTGCGCTGAGCGAGTAATTCTGCGCAAAGCCAACGGGCTTTTCGCTGAGGCATCCTTTTCCTTTGCTGCCTTTGAGCTGGGCTAACGGCTTGGGCGTCAAGGCCAGTTCGCTGGGCTTGACGCCATCGATCTGGTGACACGAAACACAGCCACCCATCGCGAAGATGGCCTTGCCTTCTTTGGCTTTGTCGGGGTCCATGACAAAGCCATCCTCGGCGGCGGCGTTCTTTTCCTCGCCGATGATGAAGGTGCCATCTTTGTGATGACTGAGCATGTTGGCTTTGATCGGTTGGCGCTTGATGTTGGGGCCTTCGATGAAGACGGTGAGTTCTTCGCCGCCGCCTGCTTCGAAGAATTCTACGCTGATGGCGTGATGACCTTTCTTAAGTTCGATGGTGCCCGAGACTGTGGTGGGCGCGTGGACGCTGTCGTTGTTGACGACGACATCGTTGCCGAGGGTGAGCCGGCTGCCGTCGTCGCTGATGGTGGTGAAGGTGTAAACGCCATCACTGGGAATGTTGAGGTAGCCTCGCATGCGCAGGGCCATGTTGTCCTTGCCGCTGGTTTTGCCTGCATTGAACTGCGGCATGACGACGGTTTCTTTGGCCTTGAGCGAATTAAAGTCAGGCAAGTTGCCCCAGCTACCTTCATAGACCTCGGCTCGCACGCCGGGGATCAGTGCATCTGCGATGGCGGCTTTCTTGAGCGCTTCATCATCACTGGCGCGAATGCCTACGCGCACCGTGGAAACACCCAGGCCAAAGGCGCTGGCAATGGAGAGGGCTTCATCATTGGTGAGATTGAGCTTGGGCATGCGGCCGCCTGCGCGCCATTTGTGCGGATCGAGAAGGAAGGCTGCCAGTGCTGAACCGCTGGCGTATTTTGCTTTGACATCGGGCAGTGGCACGGTGGCTTTGTCATCTTTGACTGCGTCTTCATTGCCAAGGGGTGCGTGACAGGCGGCACAGCCGACGCTGTTGAAGATGGCTTTGCCGTTGCCCACTTTGCCGCTGACGCGAGGAGCGCCGCCAGCGGTGAGGGACATGAGATAGTGCGTGAGCACTTGGACATGTTCATCAACGAGTTTTTCAGGGACGGATGAAGGCGGGCCTGGCATGCGCGTGCCGGGCTTGGCGGCGTGGGGGTTCTTGAGGTAGCCCGCGATCCACTGAGGATTGAGGCGGTTACCGACATCCTTGAGTGAAGGTGCGGGATTGGCCTGGATCAGCGCGGCAGCGGCGGGCGCAATCGTGTGGCAGGCCACGCAATTGAGTTCGCCCAGCAGCAGCCTGCCGCCGGCGGCGTCTTTGGACTGAGCATAAAAGCGATCGAAGCCGGGCACGGCTGGCGCTGCGGCAGCAGTGGAACTGATTCCCATGGTGATGAGAAGCAAAATGGTGCTAGCAGGAAAGCCTTGGGAACGACGAAGATTATGCATTCGACATCTCACAGATTGAAGTACAGCCGCTGGGCGAAGTCCCACCCCGAGTCAAGAGCGACTCAGTCTATAAAGATTGACCAAGGGATGTGCAGGGTTTCAGGTCGGCATAGAGAACTGCGATTGCAGCGAACGTGGAGGATCGCCGCGCTGACGACGCTACGCCGCAAGCGGCGGTGAAGAGCGAAGTTTTTTTCGATACGCACTCGCAGCAGTGGGGCACTAAACTTTACAATATCACCATGGCCATACCTCGATTTCATCTATCTCACACGGCACTACTGGTGATCGACATGCAGGAGAAGCTGGTCCCGGCGATGCGCGAGCAGACGCGACTGATCGAATCAGTGGGCAAGCTGATTGATGGAGCGACTGCGATTGGTCTGCCGGTGCTGGCGACCGAGCAGTATCGCAAAGGACTGGGCGACACGATTACGCCGATTGCCGGTCGATTGGGCGGGGCGCTTTGCCGGGCGGAGAAGCTGAAGTTTTCTGCGCTGATTGAGCCGGTGCGGCAGATCCTTATTGAAAAACAGATTCGCAGCGTCATCGTCTGCGGCATCGAGTCGCACGTCTGCGTGCTGCAAACCTGCCTCGATCTGATCGACACCGGCTACACCGCAGGCGTCGCCCTTGATGCCGTCAGCAGTCGGCATGCTGCGGATCACGATGCTGCGGTGCTGCGCATGACACAACTGGGCGTGATCCCGACGACGACCGAATCGGCGCTCTTCGAACTGATCCGCGAAGCAGGCACGGAGCGGTTTAAGCGTTTGCTGGGGGTGGTGAGGTAGGAAAAGCGGGAAAGCGGAAAAGCGAAAAATTCGGAAGGGGAGAGCGGTAGCCTTTCATTTCCCGCTTTCCCGCTTTCTCGCTTTCTGCCTTTTGCCCTTTTCTGCTTAATAGCTAGGCTATGGGCTTGTTGGAGGTTGGCTGAGCCAGCCTCGGGGGTTGTTTTGTGAGTCACTTAACTGGAGATCATTCCCATGCTCGAAACCTACGAAAAACTCAAAGCCATCATCGCCGCTGTCGAAGATGACGTTCGCAAGACTGCGGGCGGCAACAAGGCGGCAGGCACCCGCGTTCGCAAAACCATGCAGGATGTCAAAGCTGCGGCTCAGGAACTTCGCACCAAGGTGCTCGAAGGCCGTGGCGGCGAAGAAGGCGACACGGCAGGGGAGTGATGCCGTTTATCTAGAATTGGCTTTGAACGTGTGGTTTGATACGTGTGGCATGGGCAGGCCGTCGCTCTGGACGGTTTGCCCGTGGTGAATTAAGAAGACGCATACGAACCACCACTGGCAAACCGCTCAGAGCAGCGGCATGCCAGTGCCACACGTCCGCGCTTTCTCAATTCACTGCCAAGATTCAGCCGTTCCATCTCTATTCTTTTCCACCTGCTCGCCAGCTTTTTCCTCAGGATCGTTTTTCATGGCACCAGCCTTTCTGTTTGATATTTCCGCGATCGACCTCGACAAAGTGCTTTGCGACACTGCGGAAATCGAAAGCGTCAATCCGCACCGTGGCCACATGCGCATGCTCGATGCGATCACTCATCTGGATGATCAGACGGGCACTTTCGCGGCTTACAAGGATGTGCGCTCTGATGAATTCTGGGTGGAGGGGCACATTCCCGGCCGTCCGATTTTTCCTGGCGTGCTGATGATCGAAGCAGCGGCGCAGCTGGCGAGCTTTATGATGCTGCGCTGGCTCAAGAGCGACGGCTTCATCGGATTTGCGGGGGTCGATGGTGTGAAGTTTCGCGGGCAAGTCGTGCCCGGCGATCGCTTTCATCTGGTGGGCATCAAAACTGATTTGCGGCCGCGCAGGTCTATCTGCAAAGTGCAAGGACTGGTGCGCGGCTCGTTGGTGTTTGAAGCGCAGGTGACGGGGATGCCGATCTGAAATCATTAGTTCAAAGTTCAGAGTTCAAAGTTCAAAGTTAAAGACAGCAGCCACGACTCGATCAAGCTGCGGCACTTGTTCCCAACTTTGAACTTTGAACTTTGAACCTTGAACTTCAAACGTCTTGACCTTCACCGCGTCCACCATTACCTTGTCCGCATCCATTCGATTCGGTCGTTCGACTTGAGGTGTTTTTGATGCTGACTTTCGCCCAGCAATCAGCGATTGATACCAACCACGATCTTGGGGCAGTGCTGTTTTATGCATTCGCCTCGCTCACGGCACTAAGCGCCTGGGCCATCGTGCTCAGCAGCAATATCGTGCGCATGGCGATCTATCTGCTCTTCACGCTTTGCGGTGTGGCGGGTCTTTACTTCATGCTCAATGCTGAGATTCTTGCCGCCATTCAACTGATCGTTTATGCCGGCGGCACACTGATCCTGATCATCTTCGGCGTCATGCTCACCAGCAAAAATCCGTTCATGCAGCTCAAGGCCAGCGGATGGGAAACCACCGTCGCCATCGGGCTGGGCATCCTCATGGCCAGCCTGCTGACCTGGGCGATGATCAATACGAATCTGGAAGGCGGGAGCAAACCTGTCCCTGAAGGTTACAGCGAAGTGGCCACCATCGGCCGCGGTCTGCTCTCGAAATACCTCGTGCCTTTTGAAGTGGCAGGCGTCCTGCTGCTGGTGGTGATGATCGGTGCTGCGTATATGGCCCGAAAGCGAAAAGTGGAATAGGAGCGGGTGTCGGGTGTCGCGTGTCGGGTGTCGGGCAAGCTTGGTTGTATCGTCTTGCCTTCCTCTCGAAATCCGAAACCCGAAACCCGATACCCGAGCTATGTTTGAAATCGGCCTGACTCATTTCGTCCTCCTCTCCTTCGCCCTTGTCGGCGCAGGTGTGGCCACCATTCTCACCAAGCGCAACGCCATCGGCATCCTCATCGGTGTCGAGCTGATCCTCAATGCAGCGGCGCTGAATCTGGTGGCCTTCAATCGTTACTCGCTCAAGGTTCAGCACGGTGTGAACGAGCCCAATGTCGATGGCCTGGTGTTTGCAATGTTCATCGTGGTGCTCGCCGCTGCTGAAGCTGCGGTGGCGCTGGCGATTTTCCTGAACTTCTACAACCGCTTCAGCACGATCGATGTCGAAGAGGCGGATGAGATGAAGGGATAAGACAGTCCGGAGTCCAGAGTCTGGAGTCCGCAGTCTTAAAAGCTGGAGCATTACTGAAATGACGGCCCGCCTTGTCCGCTGACAATCGAATCACAAGACTCCGGACTTTGGACTCCGGACTCTGGACTTTTTCCTCATGCACTTAGCCATCATCACACTCCTGACGCTCGCCACGCTGCTGCCTCTATTGAGTAGCGTCACGGTCATTCTTTTTGGTAAACGTCGCCTGCCCGGCAACAAGACCGCGCTCTTCACCACCGGCGTCATGGGCCTTTCCTGTGTGCTCTCAATCGTGGCCATGTTCTTCTGGTTCGCCAGTGATGGCTCACCCGCAGTTTGGAATATCCCTTGGATTCCGGTGCCGGGCCTGAGTGCGAAATGGCTTTATCTGGGCGTTCTAGTAGACGGCCTGACCATCGCGATGATGGTGATGGTCACGCTCATTTCAACCCTCGTCCACACCTACTCCATCGGCTACATGCACGGCGACAAACGCTTCGAACGCTTCTTCGCCTACCTCTCGCTTTTCACCTTCTCCATGCTGGGCATCGTCACCGCTAACTCCATCATGCAGCTCTTTGTGTTCTGGGAACTGGTCGGCCTAACCAGTTACCTCCTCATCGGATTCTGGTTTGAAAAGCGCGGCCCGCAACTCGCCTGCAAAAAAGCCTTCGTCATGAACCGCATCGGCGATGCGGGTTTCCTCGTCGGCTTCGGCATCCTGTTCAGCAAGCTCGGTGCAAACATGCTGCTGCCCGGCGGCGAAGGCGCGATGAGCGGCAGCCCTTCCATGTTCGGTGCCCTAGCTGAACTGCTCAAAGTGGAAGGCTTCTCGATCACCAATCCGCCGCCTTGGCTGACCCTCGCAGGCATCGGCCTGTTCTGCGGCGCCATCGGCAAAAGCGCCCAGTTCCCGCTGCACACCTGGCTACCTGATGCGATGGAAGGCCCGACGCCCGTTTCTTCCATCGTGCACAGCGCTACGATGGTCGCCGCCGGCGTATTCCTCACCGCCCGCATCTATCCGATCCTCACACCCGATGCCCACCTCTTCATCGCCACCATCGGCCTAATCACCCTCGTCATGGCGGCCTGCATGGCAGTGGTCATGACCGACATCAAGCGCGTCCTCGCTTACTCCACACTCTCGCAGCTTGGCTACATGATCCTGGGTCTGGGCACGGGCAATTACATCTTCGCTCTCTATCACCTGTTCACTCACGCGTTCTTTAAGTGCTGCCTCTTCCAGTGTGCCGGCTCGGTCATTCACGGTGCCCATCACCAGCAGGACATGCGCTTCTACGGCGGCCTCAAGGACAAAATGCCCATGACCGCGCTGGCTTACTTCCTCTGCACACTCGCCATCGCGGGCGCTTCGATCCCTGTGCTGAATCTGGGCATCAGCGGTTTCTACTCCAAGGATGGCATCATCGCCGGTGCATACAACTACAGCCACGTGATGGGCGCTCTCTTTTTCTGGGGCCCGGTGCTTGTCGCGTACCTCACCGCGTTTTACATGGCCCGCAGTTTTGCCCTGACTTTCCTGGGTAAGCCACGCGATCAGCATCTATATGACAACGCTCACGAAGCACCCAAAACGATGGTCGTGCCTCAGCTCATCCTCGCTACCATCGCGCTCATCAGCGTGCCGATTTTCCTCTGGTATGGCCTCATCGAACAGACCCACGCTCACATGACCAAGACCATCGAGGTCTATTCAGGCACCGGCCAAGCCTGGGTGCAAAGTGCTGCTGATGTTCATCACGGCGAACACTACATCCACGGCCCGCTCCTGTTCGGCTTTGCCTGGATACTCGCCATCGGCAGCGGTATCTGGTTCTATAAGGATGGCCTTGGCCGGGCTGAGAAAATTGTGAAACTGCCGGGCGTCAATCTCATTCACAAATGGGTGCTCAACAAGTTTTACTTCGACGCCTTCTACGACATCTTCACCGTCAACCTCGGCAAGACGATCGCCGGCATCGCGGCCCTCTTCGACAAGATCATCGTCGATGGCATCGTGAATCTGGTCGGCCTGCTCACGAAAATGTGGGCGAATGTGACCGGCAAAGTGGATAACAAATTCGTCGATGGCGCGGTCAATGGTGCCGCCAGCTTCGCGTTCAACTCCGGTTCGATGTTGCGTTCATCGCAAGGCGGCCGCGTGCGAGCTTATGTACTGATCACACTCACCGTCGCCAGCTTGGCGATGAT
>CAZYQL010000153.1:0-2125 GCA_964650055.1 uncultured Phycisphaeraceae bacterium
TTAATGCTTATTACTTATTGAGGAGCGGAAGGCAGTCATTGGTGATCGGAAATACAACCTAATTTTCGATATACAAAATGCCCCCCAATAGCTGTTAAATAATAAGCATTAAGTAATAAGTAATAGCCTTCTCCGTTCATCCAAACCAGTTTCCCGTCGTCAGGCCGCGGATCAGCAGTGGGCCAAAGAGGGCGATGACGGCGGCGATGAGGATGATCATAGTGGGCACGAGAATTTTCAAACTGGCCGAGGCACTGAGTTTTTCGGCGCGGACGCTGCGATGGGTGCGCAGCATGCCCGATTGTGTTTTGAGGATTTCCGAGAGCGGCGTGCCCATGGCCTCGGCCTGGTTGATCGCGCCGACGATGGAGTTGAGTGTCTCCAGTGGTATGCGCTCGGACATGTTGCGCAAGGCCTCGGAACGGCGAGTGCCAAACTCGATCTCCGCCATCACGATGCGAAGCTCCTGATTCAAATCATCTTCAGGCTCATCGCGAATCAGCGTGTCGATCGCTTCGGTGAATGCGGAGCCGGCCGCCATCATCAGGGCGATGAGGTCGAGCGAGTAGGGCAGTTTCTTGCTGATCCGGCCGACGCGTTTGGTGGCGGTTTCGCGCAGCGTCCAGAGTGGAATGAAGAAGCCGATGAAGAACATGACGACGGTCATGATGGGGTCGAAGCCGCCGAACATGACGACGAAAATGATCATCGCCAGCGTTGCCATACCCAGCGCAGCCGCGAGGCACATGGCCAGGTATTCATCGACGCTGTAGCTGTTGGCATTGCCCGAGGCATTAAGCTGCTTGCGAATCCACTCGCGCATCGGGCCAAAGCCGAATCGCTGCGCGATGGCCAGGCAGATATTCATCAGCGGCATCAGCACGGGACTTTCAAAAACAGACTGACGATGGACCAGCCCCAGCGACGCTGCGATCCGCCGATGCACCGGCATCTCCGTCGCCACAGGAAAACGAAACAGCGACCAGATCAGCATGAACACGCTGCTGAACACCAAAAGGCTGACGACGATTTGTGTGAGGTCGATGTCCATGGGGAAAGGGCCTAGGGAGAAAGGGCCTAGGGCCTAGGGAGGGAAAAAAGTGGCAGGGGCCAAGGGTGTAGAGACATTATATTTTGTGGTATATCCATGTATCGCATCTCATGAAAAAAGGCGGTCTTATCTCTAGGCCCTAGGCCCTTCTCCCTACTCCCTTTTCTTTCTAAATATCCACCGTCATGATGCGCTGGATCCAGACCCAGCCGATTAGGACCAGGGCGCTACAGAACAGAAGCAACACGCGGCCAAGGGGCTCGGTGAAAAGCGTAGTCACGGCTTGCGGATCAACGAAGTAAAAAACCAGCAGCAGCATCGCAGGCGAGATGCCGATGAAGCGGGCCTGCATTCGGCCTTGTGCGGTGATGGCGTCGAGCTTGCCTTCGAGGCGCTGGATTTCGCGGATGGATTCGCCGATGCGATCGAGGCTTTCGCCGGAGTTGCCGCCGCGTACGCGGTGCATTTCGATGGCGGTGAAAACGAGGCGATAATTAGAAAGGCCCACGCGGTTGGAGCAGTTGCGCATGGCCTGATTCAGATCGAGGCCCATCTGATATTCGCGCAGGAGCTGATCGAATTCCTGTTTGATCGGGCCGGTGTGATTCTGCACCAGCAGTTCCATGCCTTGAATGAGGGTCAGGCCGGCCCGCACACCGGAGGCGATGGTGATGATGCCATCGACGAGTTGGAGATTGAGCCGTTCTTTGCGCTTCTGATCGAAGTGACGAATGACCAGCCAAGGCGCGAAGAATGCCAGCGCACCCAGAAGGGCCATGATGACCGGGCCGCCGATGAGTTGCCCGATGATCGCCATGAGAAGGATGACCATGACGGTCATGACGAGGGCGAGCCTGGGGTTGACGTTGAGCAGAAGCTGATAGTTGAGGACGCGGTCGTAGTAGCGTTCCTGCGAAATAAGCCACTGGCGCACAGTGAACCAGCCATAGTTCACGAAGATGAACACGCTGGCAAAAGCGAGAGCGTAAATCAGGATGGCTTGTGAGGAGAGGTCCATGGGAAAGAGCTTTCAGCGGTCAGCTATCAGCAATCAGCTTTAAGCAGTCGGAGGTC
>CAZYQL010000153.1:2225-4141 GCA_964650055.1 uncultured Phycisphaeraceae bacterium
GCTGATAGCTGTTAGCTGATAGCTGGCCATCAGCTCATAAAAACACCTTCACATCCACGATACCTTTCTTGATCAAATCTTTGGCGAAGCTGGGCACGTAGCCGGTGTGGCGGAGGCGGGGCTGGTCGCCGTCGCGGAGGACGAAAATATCTTCGCAGCGAATCTGGCCCGACTCGGGATCGATCGCGTTGACTTCGGTGATGTGCGTCACACGCCGGCGGCCACTGGCGAAGCGCGAAATCTGAATGATGACATCCACCGCTGTCGTGATCTGTTCGCGAATGGCACGCACCGGCATATCGACCGCCATCAGCACCAGCGTTTCCAATCGCTTCATCGCATCGTGCGGCGTGTTGGCGTGCAGCGTGCTCAGCGAACCATCGTGGCCTGTGTTCATGGCTTGAAGCATGTCGAGCGCTTCAGGGCCACGCACTTCGCCGATGATGATGCGATCTGGCCGCATACGAAGCGAGTTGCGAACGAGATCGCGAATGGTGTAGCCACCCTTGCCTTCGATATTCACCGGGCGACCTTCAAGGCTCACCACGTGAGGCTGAGGCAATTTAAGTTCCGCAGATTCTTCAATGGTGATGATGCGCTCACTGGGACGGGCGTGTGCAGAGAGGACGTTGAGCAGTGTCGTCTTGCCCGAGCCTGTGCCGCCGCTGATGACGATGTTCTGCCGACCCACGACGCAGCCTTGCAGGAACTCGGCGCACTGCTCGCTGATGGAGCCGCGCGAAATCAGATCGTCAATGGTGAAGGGCACCCATCCGAACTTGCGGATGGTCATGCAAGGCCCAACCAGCGAGAGCGGCGAAATAATCACATTCAATCGGCTGCCATCAAGCAGACGCGCATCCACCAGCGGCGTGCTCGTGTCAATGCGCCGGCCTACCGGTGTCAGCACGCGCTCGATAATACTCAGCAGAACTTCATCGCTGAAAAAGGTGCGCGTTGTCGGCTGAATCACGCCGTTCTTTTCGACGTAAATCCGATCCTTGCCCACCACCATGATTTCGCTGACGTTGGCCATCTCTAGCAAATCCTGAAGCGGGCCAAGGCCAAACATAATGTCCAAAAGATCCTTCGCGATCAGTCGAACGACCATGTACTGCGCGAGATTCTTGGTGACATTGGGCAGGAAGCGCGGAAACAGTTCTTCGTATTCCGTCTCAGCGGTGGTGAGGTCTTCGTTGATTTCGTTGGGGTCAAACTTGAGGCTCATCATGTCCACCATGGACGTGACGATCTCGCCGATGAGACGATCGCGCTCGGGATCGCGCAGACGTTCATCGCCCGCCTGGTAGTCAGTTTGAAACTTACCCTGACACTGGCGCACGACTTCGGCGATGGCGAGCCGATGCAGATGGGTATAGACCGTGTGAACGATCAGGTCATGATCCATCTTGGGCAGGAGTTCACCGAGAATCTGACGAAGATGTTCGACCACCTGGCCGCTGAAGCCGGCGTCATTTTTGTTGATGTGGCCGGTGACGCGCAGGTTCATGCGCGTGAGCAAATCGGCATGAACCTTCTGCTCAAAGGCCATGAGCTTGCGGTGCATCTCACGGCGGTCATCGACCTGCGCAACTTTCTTACCAGGGCTTAGTGCCGCAATCGAATACTGCGCGATCTGTACCTCGTCGCCAAAGTCGATGCGCACCGGTTTGCCCGGCTGCACTTCCACATTGGATACGCGGGTGCCGCTGCGACTGAGCGTCTCAACAAAAAGCTGATTGCCTTTCTTGAGTATCTGCGCATGTTTGCGGGCTACGAACGTCGAGCGCAGGGCGATGGTGCAATCAGCATCGCGGCCGATGGTGATGGGATCGCCTTCGACGGAAATCGTCGTGCGCGTGTTCGTACTGTGATCGTGTAGGAGAAATTCCATAGTCAGTAGCAGTGGCAGTAGC
>CAZYQL010000153.1:4241-9795 GCA_964650055.1 uncultured Phycisphaeraceae bacterium
TCCCATTCGGGGATGCGCGATTCTTCAGGGGCAATGAAAAGTTCAAATGCACCGGTGACTTTGACCATTTTTTCCAGCGTGGAAAGTCCGATGGCGACATCCTGATCCACATCGACGCTGACGGAATTGAAGCTGCGAATCGTGCGGCTCTGATCGCCTGAGCCTTCCTCGGCGAGCGTGTAGGTGCCTACTGCTTTGATCTTGATGTTCTGCATCACAATCATCGTCTGCGGAATCTGGCCGCCGGTGAGCATGGGGGCAGCCAGGTCAACGAACATGCCAGGGCGAAGGCCGCCGGGCGTCAGGTTGCTTTTGATGGGAAGGGCGATGCGCACTTTGCCGGGCTCGATGTCGAGGTCGGCCAGTTCTTTGGGACGAGTGAAAAAGGCGTGGGTGATAACGGCCCCGGCTTCGGCAGCAATTTCCCACTGCTTGCCGCCGGTGATTTGAGCGCGAAGGTCATCATCGCTGCCGGTGCCGCTGATGAAGGCATTGAGGCCGGTGAAACCTTTGCGGAAGACCGGTTTGTCAGGGACTGAAATGCGATCCCAGTCGTTGACATTGATGCGGTCATTGGGCTTGATGTTTCGCTTAAGCACGAAGACGGTGAACTGCTGCGCAGCGACCTGATCCTTCACGCTTTGAATGTAAAAGCTCAGGATCAACACCGCGACAACGCCCAGGCTGAGCGCGGCAATCACGACCTTGGTTCCTCCAACTGGTGGCGGCGGAGGGACGGAGCCTGCGGGCAACTGAGTCATGTAGGAAACTCCTGAAACTGGTCTAAGCAGATGGACCAACGCGGCATAAACCAATAGCACTTAACAGTACAACGCACGAGTCATCATCATCGTCCACATCGTGCCTGCGGTGATGATGCAGCCATCATATTGAAAAGATTGCAACTCGTGCGGAGAAGGATGCGCCCAAGGCAAAGAAAAACCGGCGAAGCGCATCTGGCGCTTCGCCGGTCTGGTTTGAATCAGCTCACTTGGAGCGGGTTTGAATTACTTCTTAGGGCCGACTTCGAGGGCGGCTTTGGTCGCTTCGCCATCTTTGACCGAGACCTTGAGGGTCGCTTCATCCTGCACGACGAAGGCTCGCACTTCGTGCCACACCTTCAGCTCGTACTCACCAGCGGGCAGGCCCTTGATGGTGAAGCTGCCTTCGCCATCGGTCACAGCGAAGTAGGGATGGTCAACGACGTGAACGTAGTTGGTCATCCATGCATGTACATCGCACTTGACGAAGATGGCCTCTTCGAGCTTGGTCAGTTCGACATCGGTGATCATGCCTTTGGCGGGCTGGCCGATGTTTTGTTCTTTGTTGATTTTGGGCATGACGTGGACGTTGTGCAGCGTCGCATCGGAGTTCTTGTACTGCACCTTCTGGCCCAGCATGGCTACGGAAACGTGGGGGATGTACATGCAGCCGACCTGATCGACGATGATCGGCGTGTTAGGGGCGTTGAACTTCTTGCCATCAACGCCGGGGCCTTTGACGACCTGCACAACGACATTGGCCAGACCATCAGCCTTGCCGAAGACCCAGCGTTCGCTGAGCACATCTTCCTTGTGAGCTTTGGCGCAGTAGGGATCGGTGTTCATTTGCAGCACGGCCCGAGCTTTCTTCTCGCCGACGAACTTGATGACGCCGGTGACTGAGCCACCTTTGTCCTCGGTGCCGCCGGTGGACTGATCCGCCATGGCGGGCGCGGTGAAGGCGAAGGCAGCAATGCCCAGCGCGGTACAGAAGAGGTTGCGAAGCGAGGTTGTTTTCATTTGCATTTTCATGGGGGTTCCTTTCAATAAGACCGGCATCCTGGCCGGTGGGTCTGTTAAGTCAGCACTCTTTATACCGCACGAGCTTAGGGGATGGTCGCATCCCTGCAAAGTCTGCAACGTTGCAAAACGGCATCGTCGCAGTGATTGTCAAAGCGACGAGCGAGGTTTCATTGTATGTCGCTTAACGCCGGTGCGGCAGCTTCGGCATGCGGCATTGCGTCGCATGGGCACAGCAATTTATTTAGCCGTTCGCCTGGGCGAACGAAGTGAACATGGCGGTTTAGGGTGAAGGCAACGGCTGAAGCTTATAGCGATTGACGACGTACCAGTTTCGCAGCAGGTCGAGCTGAAAACGGGCCAGTTCGTTGTCCGCCCAGATCCACAGGTTAGGGCTGTCAGCAGGCAAATAGCCTTGCAGGACATACCACCAGCGATCGACATCGAGCATGTGCAGGAGAGCCGGGTGCTGATCGCCACGCGGGGTGAGAAGGCGATCCAGGGCCAGTGCATCTTTGCGGTGAAGCAGGGCGAGCATCACGGTGCTGGCGGGCAGGTCATCGCGAAGGAGAAACTGATGGGCACGGGGCGTCATGTTGCTGATGGTGGGCACGGGCTGGTTCTGCATCCAGAGCGCGAGCTGAATGATTTCGATGATGCCGGTGTGGCCTGCAAAGTCGTCAGCCATTTTGTGCAGCAGATCGAGTTCGATACCTGTGAGGCCGATGAGCATCGCGGCAGAAAGCTTGGCGCTGTCGTGATAGCGATAGACGGGTTTGAGCGGATCGCCTGTGAGGTCAATCGGCGCAAGCAGACGCTTAATGAGCTTGGCCACTTCTTCAGCACTGAGTCGCCGCGTCGCCAGTGCGACAGCTTGATCGCGAATGGCGGACTTTTCGCTGATGCAAAGCTGAAGGAAGTCGTCAGCTTTGGGCATCGCCATGGCGCGGAGAATCGCCAGTTGAATTTGTTCGTGAGCTTGCTGCGGCGGTTCGAGCATCGACAGCGGCGCACGCTTTTGCTGATGCGCTTGCGGGATGCCTTCCACAGACGCCAGCCAGGCCACGGGATCATCGGCAATGGTCACGATGTCGCTCTGCTTGATGGCGGCATCAATCAGCAGCGAACGATCGCGGAACAGACACGCCAGGATCAAAGGGCGAAGATTGACGTTGTCGTAATCCTCGCGTTTGCACTTGGCGAGAAATCGAACGAGTGCCTGATAACCCGGATCATCGGTGGCAGAGGGCGCCTGGCCGGGCTTGAGTTCTCCTTGCCTGGGCGCGAGAGGCATGGAGAGAATGGTGCGCCAGAAGGCCACTTGATTTTCATCGCGCACGGCTGCCGGGCCTTGATCCAGAAATGCGATCAGCGCGGCGCGTGCGTCATTGCCTGGTGTCAGACCCAGCGCGTAAGCGGCCATGGCGCGCACACGTGGCGATGCCTTTTCGTCCTGAAGCACTGAAGCTGCAGCACTGGTGCTATCACCGCTTTGCCGAAGCGAAGCCCAGAGCATGGCCTCGGCGACATCAGGTTCCGTGAGATGGTCAGCGGTCAGTTTGTCGTGAAAGGGAAGGCCGATCAGGCTGGCGAAGAGCAGGGCATGGCGAGCGACGATGGGATGCGGATCGCCTGTGAGGTTGGAGATGACCGCTTCGTATGCCTGGGCTGCGGCGGGATTGTTCAAGGCCAGTGCTGCTCCCCGCATCTCGCCCATGCAGACCAGCGCGTTGTAGCGCACCATCGCATCAGGATCGCCAGCGTTCTGAGTGAGCAGTGCCTGTACGCGATCGTCCGCAGCATGTTCAGGCAGGTCAGCGACCATCTGCATGCCGCGCACGCGCTCTTGGGGGTCTGCATCACTGGTCACGATGCTCAGCCAGCGGAGCCACTGCGTGAGCGGAATGCGATCGCGGGTCCAGTAGCCAATCTGATCGAGGGTGATCACCAGTTCGTGAAAGATTGCTGTATCTGCCGCAGCCTCCAGTCGGGCGATGGCCCCCTCGACGACGGCTGCATCAAACTCGGCTCGCCGCAGGAGGTAAACCTGTCCTGCCGCCCGCACGCTGCTGTCGCTGCTGGTGAGCTTATTGAGCTGTAGCGCCCTGTGTATAGGTGGCAAAACGACCTTCGCCAGCGGCACCGCCAGCGTGGTGACAATCAGAACACTGGCGACAAAGAAGTACCAGTTGCGCTTTTTGGGGTGATGCGACATCGGGTTCAATCAATCAGTGCAATTCGGTCCGCGATTTCAGGCCGGCCAGTTCGCAGACTATGGGCATGAAGACCTTGACAGGGTAACGATTCGCCAGAACAATAGTCCGATAGGGCCAGTGTGGCATCGGCAAGGGCCTGTCGAAGTCAGGTCCAGTGCGAGTTATTCGTGCGATCGTGCTGAACCGTCACAGGTTTGGCGAACTGTGGAACCTATTTGTCCGATGAGATTCTGGTATCCAGCCGCCTGCGCGAACCTGCCAAGGCTGGTTACCGTATGGTTGGGAACTGATTTGAACCTCGTTTTGGAGCCGAGAAGATGATTCTCAATTCTTCCGCTGTGTCAGGTGTTGTATCCAGTCGTTTGACTGTACTGTTGCTGCTGGCGTTGTCGCTGCTGACATTGCCGGGCTGCTTCATTTTGCCGCTGGAGCCCAAGACCAAGGGCATAGCGACGGATCAGTACCGATTGGAAATGGAATTTCTCCCCAATGCCCGCATGGTGCGCGAAGACACCAGCCCCTGGTGGGATCTGGGTCGCATGGCCTTCGTGGAAGGTACTGATCGCATCATCATCCTCGGTCGCACCACGTCCTATGCAGACAAAGATGAAGACTACAACCCGATCCCCGGCACCATGCGTGACCGCAAGCTCGAACGCGTCTGGATCACCATTCGCAGTGATGTTCCGCTGGGTAAAGCGCAGAAACTCGAAGATATGGAAATCGAGTTCCTCACCGGCTATGACGTGAACAATCTCGATTCCAAAGGCTTCTTTAACGGCCCTGCCCTGATGAAAGGCTTCATCAACCTCGTCGAAGAATCCCCCGACAAAGTGGTGGTCGTCTTCGATCTGGAAGTTCGCCCCAATAAGCCGTTCCAAGCTGAGAACTGGAAGATCGAGGGCAAGCACACAATTCCCGTCGTCCCCGAAGGTCGCATTGCGACCAAGGCTGTCTCTCGCGATGTGCAGGTCACTGCTCAAGGCACCCCACTGGCACCGCAGACCACACCTGTCACGCCCGTTGCCGCGCCACTCGTGCCGCCGACGCTGGACAATGTCGAGCCGAAGAATCCCAAGATCGACGACGGCAATGGTGAGACCACCACGCCCGTTGTATCCAAGGAGTTGCCGGTGAAGTCGGTCGTTGGCAAGTGGTCCTACGACACGCCAGGCTTCGACTACCGTTTTCAGTTCGGCGACAACGGCAAGTTCATTTATTCCAGTACTCGCGGCGATGGTGTCAACGACGGCTATGACGCCATGATGGCGGCTGGAACTTACGAAATCAAGCGAAGCAAAACTTCGGAATGGGTTGTTCTGGTGATCGATCGTGACAACTTCGGCGGCTTCAAAGGTGAGGACCGTACCGCACTATTCAGACTGGAATGGGATGGCGATAATCCAGTTCTGACCGGCGAACACTCCATCACCCGCTCGCCCAAGGCTGTTCGCTTTGTATGTAAACAAGGCGGTTGGCAGGACATGAATCAGGTATTGCCGCCGCGCGGTCGCCGCAAGGATCTTCCGCCGGAGAAGAATCCGAATCCGTTCTGGT
>CAZYQL010000154.1:0-9707 GCA_964650055.1 uncultured Phycisphaeraceae bacterium
CGCGACGACTTGCACTTTGCACTTTCAGTTCCACTTGAATGCCGAAAGTGCCTTGCGCTCGCGAATGAAAAGTTCATCGCCGACCACAACCAGGTGGGCCCATGTGTCCTGTTCGCTAATGCGTCTTTCATCGATCAAATCAAATCGCTCTGGCGTGGCGTGAATGAAGTAGAGAATGCCTCGCTGATCCAGCGCCAGAATGCGATCGCCTTGCGCCACCAGCGACCAGTATTCACTGTACGAATCATCGGTGGTCCATTTCGTTTCACCCGTGGCCAGTGAGATGCAGGTGAAGCGTTTGTTCTTTCCCAGGAAGTAAACGTGTTCGTTGATGATGACGGGTGAGCACATGTAGCCTTGCGTGCGATTGTCCCAGCCTTGCGTGATGGAGTAGGTGTCCTGCGAGTGATCGACTTTCAGGAGGAGCGACTTGCCGCCGTAGGAGCTGGTGAAGATGGTGTTGTCGAAGACGACGGGGGTGAGGATGTTCATGCCGCGGAACGACTCGATTTTCTGCCGCCAAAGAACGCTGCCATCGTCGGCGCTGACGCCGGCCAGTTCCGTGCGTGTCTGAACGAGCAGTTGCGCCTTGCCGTGAAGCGTGGCCATGATCGGCGATGAGAACGCACTGCCTGACATACCGCCGCCATCGGCGAGTGTTTTCCAGATCGTCTCGCCGGTCATTTTGTTGAGCTTGACGAATGCACCGCCCGCCTGAACATAGACGGCATCATCAACCACCAAAGGAGACGAAACGAAACCGAAGGCGGGCGCCGATGTTTTGAAACGCTCGACGAAATCGACAGTCCAGAGAATCTTGCCCGTCTTGGCATCAAGACATTGCAGCAGGTCGCGCATGCCAGCTACATAGAGACGATCACCATCGAGTGCAGGTGTTGCGCGAACCCAACTGCCGTTGGAATTGGCGAAAAACGGAACGCTCATCGCGCCGTCCCATGCCTGCTCCCACACTTGCTTACCGGTCTTGCGATCGAGCGCGCGGACAATCTCGCGTTTCTTGTCGCGGGTCTCGACGGTGAAGACAAGATCACCATAGACGATAGGCGATGCATAGCTTTCGGCGAGGTTATCGTTGCGCCAGATTTTTTTGAGTTGCTCTTCGCCAATCCGCGCGGGCCAGGGTGTGCCTTGCACTTTGCCATCACGACTGGGGCCACGCCACTGCGGCCAGTCTTGCGCCAGCGCATGAGAAGCACTCAGCAGCAGCACCGCAAGCAAGAGAATGTTGAATTGATGGCGATACATGAGAGCCTCCCTGGGCGCAGCGATTGAGAGCAACTGACGATGCGAATAATGCGGGCGAAACGAAAGATCATAGCGACCCGCCGCCTGCCACATCAAAAGGCCGCTGACCGAATGCAGCATCCATATGGTCACGCAGCTTGTCGAGCGCCAGCTTCTGAATCTGACGAATGCGCTCCTTGGAATATCCCACCAGCTTGCCTACTTCCGCCAGTGTGGGCGGATTGTTCGATCGATCATCTTCCATCGGGAACCGATACTCGATGACCTGTCGTTCGAGTGGTGTCAGCGGAATGTCGTTCGAGTTCAGGGCCCGGCGAAGTTCGCTGGTGTACTCGGATATTTCCCGCTGATGCACGGTTGGATCGTCCGTGGGTGTCTCAAGTGCAGGATCAAATGATGCGGGAAACAGGCTGCGCGTGCGAGCACGTTTGACGCTCATTCGGCTGTAGCCCTTGAGAATGGCGCGGCAGGCATAGGTCGAAAACTTGAAGTTGCGACCCACATCAAACTTGTCCACCGCGCGAAGCAGTGCCATGTTTCCTTCACTGAGCAGTTCTGAAAAATCCAGCTTTGCTGCGCTCACATGTTTCGCCATCGCCAGCACCAGCGCCAAGTTGAACTCGATGATCTTGTCACGAAGTTGCATGGCCTGATCGTTCCAGTGGAGCAGGTCAGTGCCAAAGGCATCACTCTCAGGCGATCGGCTCAGCTTCTGATGCAGCGCCAGCGCACGGAAGCGAGCATAGTTGAACTGCAAAAAAATCGTGCGCTCCTGCGCCCCGGTGAGCAGCGTGTTGACGGTCGCAGGATTTTGCGCTCCATCGAAATCCACTTCCAGACTCGGGTGATACCAGTCGCAGTTGGGCTTGGGAAGCTGCGGTGCCTGCTCGAAAATCTGCTGCATGGCATCAGCCTCGTGAAACAGCGGATGATCCATCGGATGCATCGCAGGCTGCGAAAGCAGCGAGGCGATGCGCAGCCGCTGAAGCTTGTTGAGTTTTCGCGGCGATCGCGTGCTCTTGCTGGAGCGAGCATCGTCAGTGGTGGTTTGGGTTTTCGTTGTCATGATTCATTGCCTCTTTTCTGGAAGGTCAATCGAAGTTGCGGCGACTCTCAAGCGGTCTGATTCATTTCACATTTCATTTGCGGATGTCACGCGATCGGTGGCAGCGCGGCGGCGAGCATCGCGGTTGCGACAAGCAACCTGATGGACCATGCCGCCGTTCGTATCCAATTCGAATTGCTCAGCCGGTTTGCTGATGCTGGCACGAAACCGGTGGCAAGCTCCCGATGGCGCGGCACCTGCAAAGCGATCGTGCTGATCCAGATCAGTACCAGCAGCGCGAAGCCGATCCATGCGAGCAGTTGCATCGCACGATCAGGAGCGAAGACCAAAAGCGCCAAGGCGACGGCAGCTTCGATGAGCATGGCAGGCGCGACGATGAGCGTGGTGCGACGAACATGCGCATCTTCGTAGGCAACAAACTCACGGGTGCCAACGCGTGAGAAAAGCGGGTAGTGAACGACCTGCACAAACCAGATAAGGCCGGTCATGAAGCCGGTGGCGAGTATCTGGATGAGGAGCAAGGTGGTGAGCATGGGAGGCGGGGGTTGAGGCTTTTCAATTCGACGCGCCAACGGGCACAAGCAATGGGCATATCCAATTTCTTCGCTACCTGACGGTCGCAGTTCGTTGCAGATGTTTCATGATGAATTGGGGCTGAGTCCTCTGCTGGTTTTTGCGAAAGGCTGGCTCTCTCCATCAAGAGAGAGCCAGCAGGAGTTTCATGTCTGACACACTTGCTGGCATCAGCCAGGCTTGATTCACTTGGGGAGCACAACGGAATCGATCACATGGATGACGCCGTTGCTGGTGGCGATGTCAACGGTGGTGATCTGAGCGCCGTCGATGTAGACCTTGCCATCTTTCACTTCGACCGTCAGCGACTGGCCTTGGACGGTTTTGAGTGTCTTGGCTTTGACCACATCACCTGACATGAGCTTGCCTGCGACGACGTGATAGGTCAGCACGGAAGCGAGCTTGGTCTTGTTCTCAGGCTTGAGCAAACCGGCGACCGTTCCATCGGGCAGCTTGGCAAACGCTGCATCGGTGGGTGCGAAGACGGTGAAGGGGCCTTCGGACTTGAGAGTGGCGACCAGGTCAGCCGCTTGAACGGCAGCGACCAGTGTCTTGAACGAACCGGCGGCCACGGCGGTGTCAACAATGTCCTTCTTCACTGCGGGTTTGTCGGCAACTGCGCTGGCGCAGCCGATGGCCACAAGGCAGAGAGTGGCAACGCTCAGAAGGAAGCTACGGGCGGTGCGGGTACGTGGGGTTGAAGCAACTTGCATGGGAGTGTCCTTTTGCGTGACTGTTTGGGGTGAACTCAGTTTTCGATGCGTGTACACAATGCACACGGCGGCGGGGTGAACGGCTGAGGTCTTCGCGGCAGTCACGTCGTGGGAAGCAATTGAGTTCGCTGGCCAGCAATCTCGTGCTCTCGTCGTCGGCCGACCGGACGAGTCCAACAACTTGCCTGTCGCTTGAAACGTTCAAATCGTTCAAATCAATATATCAGGCTAGAAGCGTTGAGTCAAATAAAAATCGTCGCATTTCGAGAGAACTCGTGGCATGGCCCTAAAAATGAAGGAAAAATTGAAATTGCGTCCCTTTTGCGTTGCCCATTGTGACGAACGATGTAATATGGAACGAATCATTCAATACGTTCATTCATGCATGGAGTTTGGCACTTGCTAAAGCGATACGTCTCCCCGAAAGAATTGAGCCTGGCCGTGGGCGCTAGCGAATCGTCGCTCAAGCGCTGGGCCGATGAAGGCGCACTGCAAGCGGTGCGTACTGCAGGTGGCCATCGCCGTATTGCGATTGATGAGGCGGTGCGATTCATCCGTATGACAGGGCTCAAGGTCATCGATCCCGGTGCCATTGGCCTGCCCGAGATTGCCTCAGCGAGCACTTCCACGAGTTCCCGCACGGCTCCTGCTGATGAACTTTCCGCTGCCCTGATCGAAGGCAACGGCCCCAAAGCCAAAGGCCTGATCGTCTCCGCTTATCTCAATGGCCAATCAGCAGGCCACATCATGGATGGCCTGATCACGCCAGCGCTTCATCAGATTGGCGAACTCTGGAAGCATGACCCCAAGGGCATCTTCATCGAGCACCGGGCCACCTCACTGTGCGTGGAAGCGATCAATCAATTGCAATCGCTATTTCCTTCGACCGCTTCGGATGCACCCGCAGCCGTCGGCGGAGCATTGTCAGGCGACATCTACACCATCGCTTCTCTTATGGCCGCAACAACGCTTGTCGCCGATGGATGGCACGTCACCAATCTGGGCGCACAGACGCCGGTCGAATCGCTGCTGCTGGCGGCGGAAGCTACTGCCGCGAAGTTGATATGGGTTTCCGTCAGTGTCGACTCCACCGATCGCAAGCGAGGCAAGGATATGGAGCAACTGGTCAAGGCCTGCGAAACCGAAGGCTTCAAGCTGATCGTCGGCGGACGCTTTGCGGCGAAGCTTGTTCCTCCCGATGCGCGCTCAGTTCACTGGGCCAGCTCGATGAATGAACTGGCAGCCTTCGCTGCGGGGCTGCGCACGAAATGAAGTCTGGATCAAGTTTTTGACAAGGGCGCTGCACCTACGCGCTACGAGGAACTCGCACGACTTAGCGATTAGCAGTCGCGGCCTTGGCAAGCTCATTCTGGATCACGCTGATGATCGGCCGATGCAGCTCGATGCCCTTGAAATCAAGCGGATTCGGGGCCTTTTTGTCCCCGCGGCTTTCAAGGACAAATGCGTGAATGTCATTCAATGGAACTTTGTGCTCAGCCATGATGCGCGCCGCAATACTGTTGAACTCCACTTCTGAGCCCGGGTCGTAAATGTTGTCGAACTGCGAACTGGTGATCGGCGTCGTGCTGGCCCAGATCAGCCTGGCTTGTGTCGCTTGGAGTCGCTTCACCAGTTCACGCAGGTTCTTCTCGTATTGCTCTTTGGTGGTCACGCGCACACCGCCAGCGTACTTGCTCATTGCCCGGATGGTCTTGGTCGCTGGGTCTTTGTAATGCAGATCCGCGAGGCCCAAGTTGAAGTGAATGACATCCCACTTGGCGTCGCCCAGCAGCTTGTCAAGATTCGCCAAAGTGTCCGATGTATCACCCGCACGAACCCACACCACTTGTGCTTTGCCTTTCAGTTCGGTGGCGACTGAACGGGACACGCCGTTGTAGATCGTGTCGCCCAGGATCAGCACGCGCGGCAAAGCATCGGCGGCAAACGCATTCGTCGTTAGCAGCAACAGCCCAAGAATAATCGGCGCGATTCGACTCATGATTCAACCTCTGACCTGAGTCATTTCACCCGTGCTGTCAGCGAACCGCTCCGTCGGCACATCAACGGCGTTGAGCATTGATACAAACAGATTCGCCAGCGGTACTTTCTTGTCGCCTTCGAACCCGTGCAGCTTGCCATGCTTGAAGCCCAAAGCGTTGCCACCGGCCAGGTGGATCGGATAGTTCTGCGTGTTGTGCGAGGCATGCGGGTGAGCTGAGCCCCAGAGGACGACCGTGCGATCGAGCATGTTGCCATCGCCCTCGGGTGTATCGCGCAGCCGCTGGAGGAAGTAAGCGTGCTGCTTGGCGCGCCAGTTGTCCCAAAGCCCAGACTCGGGAGGCCGCTTGTGGGCGATGTCGTGCGTGGCACCTTTGTAGCCCAGGGCATAGGTTGCGTAGTTCCACATTTCACTGGTCTGCGAAGCCTCACTCTCGAGCATGAGCGAAGCGAAGCGTGTCGAGTCAGTCTGGAAAGCCAGAAATATCAGGTCGTACATGCAGCGAATGTATTCCTGCGGATCCTTGTGAGACACTTCAAGGTTCAGCCCCTTGGTATCGACCTTCGGCAGCGGCTCATGCGTCCACTGACTGGTCCGTTCCACGCGCTGCTCGAGTGCGCGGATCGACTCCAGATATTCATCCATCTTTCGCTGATCTGCTTTGCCCAATTGATTGTTGAGGCTCGCCGACTGTTCCATCATCAAGTCCAGAACGCTGGCCTCGCGCTTGAGCTGCCCGCGAATCTGTTCGACGCTGTCGCCGGCATATGGATTGAACATCCGATTGAAAATCTCTTGTGGCCGATGCATTGAAGGGATCGGTCGTCCTGGTCCATAATGAGAGAGCGTTTTGCATTGCCCGTAAGAACCGGTGCCACCCTCGGTGCCTAAAACCAGTGAAGGGAATCGGGTCTTGTGTCCGTTCATCTTCGCCGCGAGCTGGTCAATAGAAATGTTATTGGTTTTTTCTTGAGCGACCATGTTCGCGCCCGTGGCGAAGACATCACCGGAGCTGTGGCCGCCCAGTGCATATCCGCCGGCGTGGTCGAGCCCACGCAGATAGCTGACATATTCCTTGAGCGGTTCGAAGGGAGCAGCAGACTTATTGAAAGTCAACGGTCCGGCGTCCTTGCAAGGCCACCAGTTCCAATCGTGATGTACACCGTTGTCGCCACTGGGCTCGTAAACACCGTAAGCGATGTAGCTGACGACCATACGCTTGGGCAGTTCCTTGCCCACGGCAGCCTTGGCCAGATTCATGCCGTTGAGAAATGGAAGCGCCAGCGCCATACCGCCACCGCGAAGAAGCTCGCGTCGATTCATATGCCAGGATTTGGGGGCCATGGTCAGTTGTCCTTGCGTTGAATGCCTCTGAAGGTTTCGCTTTGACAGATCGCAACGATCATGTCCTGGAATTTGAAGCCGTTTGTCTTTGCTTCCTGAAAAAGCTGCTCCACCGCGAAACGATCACGGAAGGTCAGTTCTCGCCCGATGCTGTAGGTCAGAAGTTTGCGAAGCAGAGCCTGGGCGATTTCGTCTTTGCGGTCCTTGAGCAGATAGGCTTTGAGGTCCTGCATTCCATCGACCGTCGGGCCGTGAGGTACGCGGGCATCAGCCATGATTTTCACGGTATTGATGCTACCCAGGTAGGCCAGGTATCCGTCCAGATCTTTATCGAGTTCACGGTTAAACCCACGAACCCGCGTGCCCTCTTTGGGGACCATCGGCTGAAAGCGACCGGTGGCGTTGTAATGCTCAAATGGTATGCCCCAAGGATCGAGCCGAACGTGGCACTCGTTGCAGCTCTCCTTCTTGCGATGCAGTGCCAGCAAGTCCTTGATGGTGACCGCGTTCGCGGCGGAGTCGCCTGCCGTATCGGAAAGTGCGGGCACATCGGCGGGCGGCGGCTTCACTTCATCGCCTAGGATCGCTTCGCGCAGCCAGACCGCGCGATAGATCGGATGCGGCGCCGAGCCGGTCGAGTTACCGATGAGCATCGAACCTTGCGTGAGCAAGCCGCCCAGATGATGTTCAGGCTTAATCGGAACCGGGCGCAGTTTGTTGCCTTGCACACCCTCGATGCCGTAGTGCGCCGCAAGAGGTTGATTGAGGTACGCAAAATCAGAATCCACGATATTGAGCACGCTCGCATTTCGTTTGATCAGTTCCGCGATGAAGCCGATGGTTTCATCGTGCATGAAATCGCGAATGGTCGGGCGATAGGGCATTTCTGTCCCTGCCCGCTCACCACCTGAGACCAGATAAAGAAAGCGAGGGAACAGCGACGTATTGATCTTGACTGTCTTCATCTTGTCGATGCTCAGCCACTGCGTCGTGAAGTTGTCAACGAAGTCATGAGATCGCTGGTCAGCCAGAAGACGCCGGACTTGCTTTTCGATCGCTGCAGGATTTTCGAGCTGCCCCTTTGCGGCAAGATTCATCAGTTCTTCATCGGGCATGCTGCCCCACAAAAAGTACGACAGTCGGGAGGCCAGTTCATACTGTCGCATGGCGGCGGAGTCTTCCGCAATCGTGTGGTACAGGAACTGAGGCGAGACCAGCACGATCGCTAGCGTTTCCCGCATCGCCTGTTCAAAGCTGTCAACCTCAGCAGCGATGATTCCGTGAATCTTCACGAAGCGATTTAGCTCGTCCTTGGTGACAGGACGGCGAAAGGCACGGGACATAAACCGCTCAAGCACCTCGCGAACATAAGCCGCCGGATCACTTGCCCGCAGCGGCGAGTCAAACAGAATCCGCGTGTGATGCACTGGCGGCCAGACGTCAGCCACCGGCGCTTCAAACTCGATGGACTCAATCACAGCCCTGGGCATCGCGAGCGCGTCCAGCGAATCATTGAGCCGGCCATCGTCATATAGATTCTGCGGCGTTATGTTCATCGTGGCAGGGCCCACGCCCTTGGCTGTGACCACGCCAGGCTTGGCGGGATGGTTCTCGATGCGTCCACGAAACTCATACACCTTTGGGCTATCGACGTTGTTTCGCAGTTCAACCGTGCCGACCGGCTCGACCTGAAGCATGGCCAGATTTTCGCCGATGTTATAACCCATCAGCAAACGCAGCGGCATCTGCTCAATGCCTTTGGGAAGGATGGCTGACGCCTTGATGCGGATGCGATACTCGCCGGTACTGGGCCAACTCTTGATGCCCATACCCGAAGCCGGTGTGTTGCGGCGATTGCCGTAGATACCGATTTCGTCACCGCCCATACCCGTCGCAGCATCATTGGCCTCCCACGTTCGCACGGTGCGATGAATCTCCGGTTTGCCTGGATCGACAATCGCACTGGCCATCACCCGACGGGCGCCTTCCTTGTAACGGTCCATCTGTTCCATGCCCATGAGCATGAACTGGGCCGTGTTGTTGAAGTGGTAAGGCTTGACCGGGTCTTCGGGCAGGTTGTCGATCAGCTTCAACTCGAATCCGAGTAGATCGCGCATCGTGTTCTGATATTCAAAGTTCGTCAGACGACGGGCGGTTGCAGCCGGGGCCGACTCGCTGGATTTCTTCAGATAGTCGCGCAGGCCTGAATCGATCCACTTCGCCACCGCTTTGCGGTCAGCCTGCCCTGGCTGTTTCTCATCCTCGGGCGGCATCTCACCGCTCTCGACCATTTCCAGAATCAATTCCCAGCGTTCCAGTTCCTTGCCGGTGGACAAATCGCCATCGAGCGTATGCAAAGTGATCTTGCCCTTGCTCTTGTCAGGCCCGTGACACTTGATGCAGTACGTGCTGAAGAACGGCTCAACATGCGACTTGTATCCGCTCGTACCTGTGGCGATTCCATCCGCAGGTACCGCAGCTCCATAAGACAGCGTCGCCAGCAGCAGCACAAGCGGGAACATCAACAACATTCGAACGCTCAATCGCATCTTCACTTCTTATCCATCAGTTGCACCATTGCCCGGCCATCACCACGGCTTCCAAACTAAATGAAGTGGCGTAAAATCAACCGACTCGGAGTCCGCCATTCTTGGGATATCGCACTATCGAACAGTCAGTGACAGATTCACACTTTGACCGTGCGACCAGCGCGGCACAGAATCCGGCACAGCAAATGCAAGCATAG
>CAZYQL010000155.1:0-9694 GCA_964650055.1 uncultured Phycisphaeraceae bacterium
GGAAGCAGATGTTTTATCTTGGCATCGATCGATTCTTGATGTATGCTCAGGTGGTAAGTCGTCCTTTCTGGTTCTCGTCTGGTGGTCGCACACACTTCTGTTCGCATGGGGATTGTGACATGGACATGAAAGTACATTGCCCTGGATGCAGCAAGCCGCTGCGCGTGCCAAAAACTTCTTCTGGTCGCAAGGCTCGCTGTCCCAGTTGTCACAAGGTGTTCATCGTTCCAGCGCCCGAAGAACTGGTGGATGAAACGATCTCCACCTGGATCGAGGATGATGTCACCAATCTGGGGGTGGAACACGAAAAGCAATGGGAAGCCATCGGCAGCATCAAGTCCTACCGTCGGCCGACACCCGCGCCATCGGCAGCGCCCTTGTCCGCACATCTGACGCGCGGCACGGGGAAACAGGCTGGGGCGGAATCCGCTGATGATGGATCGGTCGTTGGCACGCCGCAGGTCGTTGGTGGTGATCCATCCACTTTGACAGCTATCGATGATCTCGCGCCGCAGCAGACAGGCGTGGGCACCACCGTTGAAGTGGCTGGTGTTCCGATGGCAGCAGCGCCGCCCTCAAACAATCCATTGAACATGCGCGGCTCAGCTTCGCCGGATATCCTCGTTCAGCCTTACCCCGACAATCTGCGTGTGGATCCCAGGCAGCCGCATCTGATCGTGGTGCGCTGCGATCAAGGCGGGGTCTGCCTGGCGTTTGATTCCGCCTGCTTGGAGGACATCGGGTTTCGCACGTCGATGCCGGTGCGATGTGCGTTCACAGGTGAGATGGAAAGACGCAAGCTCTTTGCCCGGCCGCTCGCTTTCATCGATCGTTCCTCAGCACGCATTCGCTCCTCGCAGGAGATCGACAACAAATACACGACCTCGCTCTTTGGTGGCCAAAGCACGCGCGAGCTGCTGGATGTGATGGGTGATATTGATGCGTTGCCCAAGCCGTTTTGCTTTTGCCTTCCTTATTACGGATGCAACGATCTGAACAACGCCTCGCTCAAGTGCTGGACCCAAACGCGAAGCGATGGCGGCATCACCTGTTTCGTCATCATGCCCAGCGGCCCGGTGGCCCTACATTGGCTCTTGCATGTCAATGGCACGTGTGGCCGGGAGTTCGCGAAACTGGAACATGACATTTCACTGTTGGACAATGAAGCCTGGCGATTGCTCGGCGAAGAGTGCCGCAAGAGACTGGCGATCTGGTGTCCGTTTGAGGCGGGCGAACATTTCCAGTTCTTCCTCAGCGATGGCGACTTCGGCTCCCGCGACAAAGGTCTCGCCGGCCTGGTCCTCACCGATCAAAGGCTCGTCTATTGCAAGTATCACCATCGCGGGGCAATCGACCTTTCCCAGCCTGCGACCCTGCACATCCGTGATGAAACTGATTTTGCCCAACTGAGCATCACCAGCGCTGAAAGCAAGACGAAGCTCGTGAAGCTGCACCTCAACGATGTACCCAAATTAGTAGCAGCGATGACGGCTTGGCCGAACATCACTATTGAGCGCAAGGAGATTGCGCCGGTGGTGACGGAGTAGAGGGCTGCGCCGTTTTATCACGCAGTGCCATACGCATCGACCGCAGCCGTCATGGCGGCGATCTGCTCGCTGGTGAGTTTCACATCGCCCGCGCCTGCGTTTTCGATGGCTTGCTCAGGAGTGCGAGCGCCACACAGGGCGTGGGTCAGGCCCGGCTGCTCCAAAGTCCACGCGATCACGAGCTGCGTCATCGTGATGCCCAGCGTCTCACGAATCGGCTCAAACTTCGCCAGCATCTGCGCCACGTTGCTGCGTACGTTGCCAGCGAAGGCAGGATTGTTGCGACGCAAATCGCCCAGTACGAACTGCCGATCCGCGGTGAGCTTGCCGGTGAGTAGTCCCTGCGCTAGTGGCGAGTAAGCGAGCATCGCCATGCTGTGGTTTTGGCAATAGGGAAGCTGATCCTTTTCGATACCGCGAAAGAGCATCGAGTATTTTTCCTGATCGCTGTCGAGCTGGCCCGCAGCCTGATACTGCGCCATCTGCTGGCTGGTCGCATTGCAGACGCCGATGGCGCGAATCTTCCCTTCCTTCTTGAGATCCAGCATCGCCTGCATCGTCTCGCCAAAAGGTGTGAGCGTGTCCTGCCAATGTGTTTGGAGTAGATCAAGGTGATCAGTCTTGAGCCTGCGCAGACTCGCTTCGACTTCGCGCCGGATCGATTCGCCTCCACTGTGGCGGTTGACCTGAATCAGGCCATCGTCATCGAAGTTCAGGGCGTTGGTGGAAAAGTGTTTGACGCCTTTGGTCGGATCGCAGATCAGGCCACATTTGGTGGCGAGGATGATCTTGTCGCGCTTGCCAGCGAGTGCCTGACCGAGGATGGAATCGGAAAGGCCAAAGCCATAGACGGGAGCGGTGTCGAAGAGTGTGATGCCTGCGTCGATGCCGGCATGCACCGCGCGGATGGCCTGCGCTTCATCGGTGCCGCCCCAGCGCCAGCCGCCGATGGCCCATGCTCCGAAAGCGACCACGGAAGCTTCGATGCCCGATGGACCTAGTGGACGAGTGTGCATAGGAGTGCTCCTTGAAAAGCACCACGATATCAAACGCAGCCACTTCCGAGTTGAGTGTTCAATTGCTTGCCTTTCATGTTGGACGACACTGCAACCTAACGATCGGTAGGTTGGTATGCTTTGATGCACTAGAACCAGACAAAGGATCATTCATGGCACTTGTTCCCCAACAGATTCGATTTCTTACTTTTTCTACGTGGCTGCTCTTTGTGTGGCTACATAGTTTCGTCATTGGTGCGTTTTTGCAGGCCGACGCTGTCGCCGCCCAGGTCAAACCTGCGATGGGATTTTCACTCATTGATCTGGATGGCGCACCACACAACTTTGGACAGAACGATCACAGGCGGGTGCGTGCGTTTGTGTTTCTCTCAGCGGAGTGTCCCGTTTCCAATGGTTACCTGCGATCGCTGAGTGATCTTCATGCCCGCTTGAGCAAACTGAAGGACGTCGAAATCTTCGGTGTGGTTTCTGATGTGACTGTCACCCGCGCAGCTGCTGTGAAACACTTCGCCCAGTACAAGTGCACATTGCCTATTCTCTTTGACGGTTCGGGCCTGATGCTTGAAGCGCTCAAGCCGACGCATGTGCCCGAAGCGTTCGTGCTGGATCAGAGAGGGGCGGTGCTCTACCGGGGTGCCATCGACAATGCATGGGAAGCCATTGGAAGGCGAAGGCCCAAGGCTGAGCAAGCGTATCTTTCAGCCGCCATCGAATCCGCCATCAAGGGCAAGCCCGTTGCCGTTGCTCAGACCGAGCCAGTGGGTTGTCTGGTCGAAGCTGCGCCTGAGCCTGATGCAATTGCGAAGGTCACCTACACGCGCGACATTGCGCCGATCATTCAGTCGCGCTGTCAGAACTGCCATCGGGATGGACAGGTCGCCCCCTTCTCGCTGACGAACTACCAGCAGGTCGCCAAGCGTGCGAAGCAGATCGTGCTCGTCACTGAGGATCGCATCATGCCGCCTTGGATACCCAAGAGCAGTGATGTGAAGTTTGTTGGCGATCGCCGTTTGACGGATCGAGAATTGGGGCTTCTCAAGACATGGGCTGAGGCGGGACGAGCGGAGGGCGATCAAGCTGATCTTCCGCCCCCGGCCAAGTTTGCTCAAGGCTGGCGGCTGGGAGAACCCGATCTCATTGTGAAGATGTCCGAGCCGTTTGAGGTGCCTGCAGATGGGCCAGATATTCTGCAGAATTTCGTCATTCCGCTGGACATTCCGGAAGACAAACTGGTGGCGGCGATCGAGTTTCATCCTGGTAACAAGCGCGTAGCTCATCACGCAGTGCTCTTCCTTGATGACAGCGGCACCGCCCGCAAACTCGATCAGGCCACGCCCGGTCCCGGTTACGCCAACTTCGGCGGCCCCGGATTCTTTCCCTCAGGTGCGCTCGGTGGCTGGTCGGTCGGCAATACACCCAGAGCTTTGCCCGATGGCATGGGGCGGTATCTGAAAAAGGGATCCGATCTCGTCGTGCAGATGCACTATCACCCCACGGGTAAGAAAGAAACAGATCAATCGGAGATCGGCATTTACTTCGTGCAGAAACCCGTCGCCGAGTCTCTGAATGAATCCGCCAAGCTCGTCGGCAGCATATGGCTTGGCAGTTACGAGATGGATATTCCCGCAGGTGCTAAGGATTACCGGCGAAGCTCCTCATATGTCCTGCCCAAGGAAGTGATCATGGTTGGCGTTGTGCCTCACATGCATCTTCTGGGGCGCTCAATGAAAGTCACCGCCACGCTACCAGACAAGAGCACCAAGACGCTCATCGATATCGATAACTGGAATTACAACTGGCAGGATGAGTACTACTACGAACGCCCGTTTGCTCTGCCCGCTGGCACCCGGCTGGAGATCGAGGCTGTGTTCGACAATTCAAAGGACAACCCTTCCAATCCCAGTTCGCCTCCCAAGCGCGTCACCTGGGGCGACGGCACCGACGATGAGATGCTCTTTTGCTTCTTTCTAATCTCCGCTCCCAAGACTGAAGACCTGATCCATGTCATTTTCGACAACCTGCAACACGACGCTAAGCAGCCACGAAAAGATGTGGAGAAATCCCAATGACGCGCACCGCTGCGGCAACACTGCCAATCAACGAAACCGAAACAAAGCTCTTCGACGCAGCACTGACGCTCTTCTCGCAGAAAGGGTACGAGGCAGCCAGTGTGCGCGAGATCATCGAAGCGGTCGGCATGACGCGACCGGTACTCTATTATTACTGCGACAGCAAGGAAGATCTCTTCAAGCGGCTGATTCACCTCAAGCACGATCAGGCGTATCGCGAACTCAAATCCTTGATCAGAAACACACAGGGCTGCGAGCAACAGCTTAAAGCCATCATTCGTGGATCTTTCGAGTTCTGTGCTGCTGACGTGCGCGTGCCTCGTCTCATGTTTCAGACAGCCTATGGCCCGCAGATTCCCGGCATCACTCAGTTCATGGATAAGCTGGCGCACGCGCGGTTTAAGATTGTGATGCAGGTCATAAACGATGGGCTCGACAGCGGCGAACTTCGAGGCGGGCAGCCTGCCTCCCTCGCACTGATTTTCTGCTGCATCATGGATCAACACATCAACGTATTCTCTCGAATGCCTGATCCTCAAAACTACTTGACGAAAAAACTCGCCGATGAATTGGTCGCATCATTCTTGCACGGGCTAGGGGCGGGCCGTCGCGGGTTGGTAGCACTGCCTGCATCACCTGCCTGACGATGATAAAAACGGACTGATATAGACCGTCGCTCATTAAAAGAACAAGCCCTCTGGTGGATACCAGAGGGCTTGTTCCTGAAAAAGTCGGGGCGACAGGATTCGAACCTGCGGCCTCGTGGACCCAAACCACGCGCTCTAGCCAAGCTGAGCTACGCCCCGCTTCGAGGATCATCTTCCTCCACCAACTGGCGGGAATTGTAGCAGCTTTCTCATCCATTTCCTGTCCAGCTATTGTCGCTTGTTCCTATCTTCCTTCTGCCCCGCTTCCTTTCGGAGATGTCAGATGCTTGAACTGCTCACCTTTGAATCACTCGCCGCCCTGGCCACGCTGACCGTCATGGAGATCGTGCTGGGCATTGACAACGTCGTCTTCATCGCCATCCTCGCAGGCAAATTGCCTCCCCCACAGCAGCCCAAAGCCCGGCGCATCGGCCTAGGTCTGGCGCTGGTCGCACGCATCGGCTTGCTGCTGGCCATCAACTGGATCATGGGACTCACAGCACCGCTCTTTGAAATTTTCGATCACCCCGTCACCGGCCGCGACATCGTTCTGATCCTAGGCGGCGGCTTCCTCATCTACAAAGCCACCCACGAAATTCACGACAAACTCGAAGGCTCCCAAGAAACCATTCGTCAGCCACGTAGCAGCGCCAAGTTTCGCTCCATCATCATGCAGATCATCGCTCTCGATATCGTCTTCTCGCTCGACTCGGTCATCACCGCCGTCGGCATGGTCAAGGTTCAGGAAGGCAAAACCTGGCAACCCATCGCCATCATGGTCATCGCCATGACATTGGCGATGGTGGTGATGATGTTCTTTGCGGATCGCATTTCTGCATTTATCGAGAAACATCCCACCACCAAGCTGTTGGCGCTTTCGTTTCTGCTGCTCATCGGCGTGGTGCTGGTGGCTGAAGGGCTGCATCAGCATATCGGCAAGGCATATATTTATGCCGCGATGACCTTCTCAGTGTTCGTGGAAGTACTCAACATTCGCGCAGGCAAAGTCGCAGCGACACCCGAAGCTGAGAAAACAGTAGAGCCTTGAGTGCCAACCCGTGACTCATCATCTTTCTGATTTGGGAATATGAATGACCGTCAGCGCACAGGTGTCCCACGCCTTGCTGTCGCGGTTGGCGTTCCAGGTGATATAGAGTTTGTCGCCTGCGGGGTCGATGGCGCTGCTGTAGGTGCCCTTGAGGTTGCAGCCGAGTTTATTCTGATAGTACGAATGAAGGAATGCAATGACCTTGCGCTTTTTGGTTTTCACATCGTACTGAACGACCGCAGTGCCATCTTTATCGCTGCTGCCATGCGCGCCGGGAATGTAGTAAAGAAATCGGCCGGTCGGATCGACATCGAGTGATGCAATATATTTCTGCGAACCAACCGTGGCCGAGCCCAACTCATCAATCGCCTCAGTCTTTGTATTGAAGCGCCAAAGCGTCGGTTCATTGTGCCCTTGTCCCGAAGAAACGGAATAGACATACCCGTCCGCTGTTTCCTGAGTGGCGGCGCGGATGCCGATGGTGCCTTCGATCTTGACCGGAGCGGCAGGCTTTTCCGGGTCATAGCGCATCAGTTGCCCAGCATCGGATTTGCCTTGCGTGTAGTACACGCGCCCTGTGGAAGCTGCGAAGATCATATACCTGGCCGGGCCATCGGGGCCGCTGTATAGAAGCTTCTTGTTCAGCGTGTCGTAGGCGAAGAAATAAATGTTGCTGTCAGCACCTTCACCCGGGGCTGTGCCGCCGTAGTAAATCAATCGTTTGGGATCGAGCACACTGTTGGGGATGCAGTGCTTGGGCACCGGGCCTTGCTTGACGATCTCGCTGGTACCGGTGGCGGGATGGCAGCGGATGATCCAGTCGCCTTTGTAGTGATACTGATCGGTGGTGACTTTCGTTGACCCGCGGTGGGTGGAAAAGTAAATCCAACCATCGGAGCCGAGGTCGAGCCGACTGTGAATCTTGCCCGGCATATAGTGGCCTTCGGGAAGATTCAAAAGCTTCTTCACATCACAGAGCAGGCGAAAGGTATAAGTCTTGGGATCGTATTCATACACATACGCATTGCCTTGCGGGGCCAGGTGATCGCCGATGGAGGCGTAGTATTTGCCGTTGACGGCGATACTATCGCCCCAATTGGACCAAGGCTTGCCGGGGTAAGTCTGGCCGGGGAAATAGAGGAAATCGACGGTCGGCGCTTCCTTCGCAATCGTCACGCCATCGAGTAGTGGCCCGATGGGTTTTAGAAACTCCGGTGAGTTGTCCGTGATCTTGGTCTGTCCATCAGGCAGAGCGGGCGGATAGGTCGGTTCAGCCAGCGTGACAGCATCGATGGACCCAAGCACAGCCAAGGCCAAAACCAGCGCGACAGTAGAAAGCGGAGTTCGATACATAGAAACCTCGTGGTGTATTGATTTGGGTTCTCTGAATACTCTGCAAAGCGATTCGGAATGGCTTTGAAGGAAGGCAGGAAAGCAGGAAAAAGCCCTCGTGTTCATGCAGTTCTTTTCCGGCTTTCCTGCCGTCCTATCGAGGTAACGTGATTATTCAGGGGTTTCATTTGTAAATGCAATGCATTATCTTTCATCATTGGTACGAATGTGTACTCTCTGATTGGCCTTGACAGTCATTCGTTGGATCAGTTGCTTCTGTCCGCGAATAGTCACAGAGATGTCGACACTGTCTCGATCGCCTAGGCCAAAGTGTGCTGCCGCCTCTTGCCCGGAGCAGTAGCCGTAGCCGATTTGTATCTCTCGCTTGGCCAGCAAAGTGGCATCGCCTTTGTGTTCCGGACTGAGGGTACCTGCGGGATAAATCATCACAGTGGCGCCGATGCCCATGCGGTTGATACCGTTGCCACCTTCAAGAGTGACAGCGAGCCAGTTGCCACTATTTGTTTCATTTCGCAGTAGCAGCGAACGATCTTCCAGCCACCAGTTGGCCAGGAACAGATCCAGCCGACCATCGCGGTCATAGTCGCAAGAAGGCCCGGCGGCCATATACATGATCTTCTTATCCTTGAGCATCTTTTCGAAGAACGCGCCAGTGCGCTTGGTGGCCAGGTCTTCGCCGTTTGGAAAATCGTTAACACTCCAACTGTATTCCTTGAATCGAGGCACACCTTTCTCGTCGTTACCTTCATTACGGAAGATCACCGGATAAGGCTTGCCATCCTTGAACTTGACGATACTGACATAGATATCGGCTTTGCCATCGTTATCAAAGTCCTGTATTTCGACATGGGGTGCTTTCATGGCGAGCGGCGTCAGGCCCGCTGCCTGAGTCACCTCTTTATAAGTAGGCCATAGGCCTTCCTGATTGTGCCCCTGATGTAAATAGAGTCGCACCGGCTCGGGTTTTTGCCACGGTGCTTTGTAGTGATGGCCGATGACAATATCGGGATTGCCATCGCCATTGACATCGGCAATACATACACCGGCAGGTGTATCTTCAGCAGAGGATGGTGACCACTTAAATACTTCCCTTGCTGCCTTGAATTCTGTGAATTGGCCTTTCCCCGTATTGATATACATACGATGTTCGCCGCTGCCTTCGGTGAAAAACAGATCGGGCCAGCCGTCGTTGTTGAGATCAGCCGCAGCCACGCCCAGTCCTGATAGTCCTTGCGGAAGGCCTGCTTTGGCGGAGATATTTTCAAAGCGATGGTTGCCCAGATTGCGCAGGATGGCGGGGCCGTGGTTGACCTTGCCGTAGTATCTTTCGCAGGTAATCAGGTCGATCAGGCCATCGCCATCGATATCGGCAGCGGCGAGACCGCGGCCGGCGTACATAGGCAGGCAGGCCCCGCTTTCCTTGGAAATATCGGTGAACTTACCGTTGCCATCGTTGCGGAAAAGGTAGCTGGCGGTGGAGGTGACGCCGTCTTTACCGTGGGCGCAGTTGGAGACGAACAGGTCTAGGCGGCCGGTGTTGTTGAGATCGACAAAGAGAGCACCGCTGCCCATGCCGGTGGTGGCGAGTTCAAGCTGATTGTCAGGGCGGAAGAGGCCCTTGGTATTTCGCAGGAGCATGCCGGGCTTGGAGCCTTGGTTGTGGAAGGTGGCGACGAAGAGGTCGGGCCAGCCGTCGTTATCGATATCGCCCCAGGCGGCGCCGTGACCACGGATGCCAGCGACATGGGGGAACAGGCCGGCGGTGTCGCCCGTATCGCGGAAGGTAAAGGGCGAAGGTTCAGCGCTGGCGGGGCTGATGGCGCGGGCAAAGGTGATGTGCAGAAGGCTGATAAGGAACAGCGTGCAGAGGGGGAAGCGGCGACGGCTTTCACGTGGCATCGTGTGATGAATCATGCACACGATGGTAGCAGGTGACCGGGTAGATTCGATGGTGAATCTGGAATTCTCCAAGGGCTTTGGCACGCTGGAGAATGGCACATCGACCCGCTATCAA
>CAZYQL010000156.1:0-9635 GCA_964650055.1 uncultured Phycisphaeraceae bacterium
GAGCGAGAAGATGCAGGGAAAGTGAACGGATTGTGGCCGGAACACTCACGGAGCCTTCACATGTCAGAAGATGTTGATTTTGAGTTTGACGAGATGAGTGGACATCTTCAGGTTGCGTGTGATGTGAAGACTTGGGAATAGATTCGATCAGTCTTATCGGCGCGATGGGGCGACTCAAAAGTAGTCAGTTGGAATCAGGTGACTTCGGTCACGCTTTTCGATGCGGGCAGTGATGACAAACTCTCGGTAAGTCGGCCGCGTCAGCGTTGGCTGACAATAGGATTCATGGTTGCAATCGCACTGGTCGCAATCAGCGCATCGATCGGCATCGCGACGATTGCGCGTTGGCTGTTTGCCTGAGTTCCTCCGTTCGCCAAGGCGAACGGCTAATTACGTTGCCGCTCCCGCGCTCAATATCGATCGATACTCGCGCAGTATTCTTCTTCTGAATTTGAAGGCGTGCGCATGCGCTCTCGGGCGGCGCCGTCATCGTGGATCATGGTCTTGACGCCGGGCGAGCGCATGAGTTTGGGTGGGCCGATGAGTTGGCAACTGCCTGCTGTGCCCAGCACCGTTTCGATGCGCTGTTTCAGATCGTTGTCGGTGGCGATGCGCAGGCCTTGCACGCGCAGCGTCGCCACCCGGCCGGCCTGATGTACTTCGATCAGCACATCTGCCGAGCCTCGGCCAGATGACTGACGCAACAGTTCCTTGAGCTTGTGCAGGGAACCGTTGAACACAGAGCCATCGGCGTGGCCGTTGCCTTCATCCTTCAAAATAATCCGCACCCCCTGCGCCAGTTCCTTCGCTGCCTGGTCCGCATCGATGATCTGATTCACGATGATGTTCGGGGCCTCGCGCTTGCGATCGACTTTGCCTTTGATGAAGACGATGCGATCGGTGGTGAGCAGCGGGGCATAGGTCGCATACGTCTCGGCGAAGGCGACGCCTTCGATGTGAGCGGTGGGGTCTTCGATGGCGATCATGGCCATCTTCTGCCCCGCACTGCGGCCGTTTTTGGTGACGACGGTTTTGATGCGCGTGAGCATGCCGCCGATGCAGACTTCGACACCGCCCGAGAGTTTCTGGATGTCCGCAATGGTCACGTTGGAGAAGCGCGCAATCGTGTCGCGCTGTTCGTTCATCGGGTGACTGGAGACGAAAAAGCCGAGCACTGATTTTTCATTGGCCAATGATTCCACCGGCAGCCACGGCGCAACCTCCGGCAGCGGGGGGTCTGCATGAACGGCCCCAGCCTTGGGCGATTCCTCCGCCATGCCCCAGAGCGAGCCGGTCTGCCGCAAGTTCGCTTCCTGAGCGCCGCGCTTCATCGCATCTTCAATCGCAGAGACCATCGCAGCGCGTTTAGGGATGCCATGCTGCGAATCAAACGCGCCGCACTTGACCAGCGCTTCGACCGTGGCACGATTGAGCGCACTCTGATCAACGCGCTCGCAGAAGTTGTAGAGGCTCTTGAACGGCCCTTCTTTTTCGCGAGCTTCGATGATCTTCAAAATCGCCTTTTCGCCGACGCCTTTGACCGCGGAAAGACCGAATCGAATGTGCCCGTGGCTGGCGTCCTTCACTTCGCCTTTTTCGAAGACGACAGTGAAGCCGACGCTCGAGAGATTGATGTCAGGCTGCTTGACCTCAATGCCGCGCCCGCGCTTGGGATCGGGATACAAAACCTTGCGGCATTCATTGATGTACTCAACGACTTTGTCGGTGCTGACCGATTCGTAGGTGAGCACAGCCGCCATGTACTGCACGGGGAAATACGTTTTGAGAAACGCAGTTTGATACGCAACGATCGCGTAGCCGGTGGAGTGGGATTTATTGAAACCGTAGCCTGCGAATTTGAGGATGAGGTTGAAAAACTCGACAGCCTGTGCGTTGGTCACGCCTTTGTTCTGGGCACCTTCGATGAACTTGTCGCGATAAGAATCGATCTTGTCCTGCTGCTTTTTGCCGATGGCTTTGATGAGGGTGTAGGCCGAGCGCAGTGGGATGTCGCCCAGCTTGTGGACGACGAGCATGACCTGCTCTTGATAGACCATGATGCCGTAGGTTTCTGCGGTGATCGCATCGACGATCGGATGGACGCTGGGCACCTTCGCACGGCCATGTTTGCGGTCGTTGTAATCGGGAATCAGCTCCATCGGTCCGGGACGATAAAGCGCGTTGGCTGCGATGAGATCTTCCAGCCGGTCAGGCTTCATGCCCATGAGTAGGCCACGCATGCCTTCGGATTCAAACTGAAAAACACCACCGGTTTCGCCGCGACGGAAGAGGTCGAGAACTTTCTGATCGTCGAAGGTTAAGCGGTCGAGATCGAGGGGATCGGAATCGGGTATCGGGTTTCGGGTATCGGGTTTCGGCGAAGGCAGAGAATCACGTTCGGTTGCCGAAGTTCCATTGTCTTTCCCGACACCCGACACCCGATACCCGATACCCGCTTCGACCGATTTTCGAATCATCTCCGGCGACAGCGACGCCCGAATCAGCGCCTTCGCTTTCTCAATGATCGACAGCGTGCGCAGGCCAAGGAAATCCATCTTGAGCAGGCCGACTTTTTCACAGGTCGGACCATCCCACTGCGTGACGACCTGATCCGTGCCCGGCGGCTGATAGAGCGGAACGATATTATCCAAGGGCTGCGTGGCGATGATGACGCCAGCCGCGTGAACACCTGCGTGACGCGTGAGGCCTTCGAGGCGCTTGGCAGTGTCGAGCACTGCGCGCACCTGCGGATTTTCCTGATGCAGCAGTTGCAAGTCAGGCTGCTGCTCCAGCGCGCTGGTGATCGTTGTGCCCAGACCATCGCCCACCAGTTTGCAAACCTTGTCCACATCGCCGAGCGAGAGATTGAGCACCCGGCCAACATCGCGAATTGCAGCGCGAGCCTTGAGCGTTCCGAAGGTGATGATCTGCGCGACGTGGCCATATTTCTGGCGGACGTAATCGATGATTTCCTGCCGGCCATCCTGACACATATCGATATCGATATCGGGATATTCACTGCGATCAGGATCGGTGAATCGCTCGAAGAGGAGGCCGTATTGAATCGGGCAAGCGTTGGAGAGGCCTAGGCAGTACCCGACCATGGTGCCCACGCCTGAGCCACGGGCGTTGGCGGGGATACCGCGGCGGCGGGCTTCGTTGACGAAGTCCCAGACGATGAGGAAATACGCGCTGATGTTTTTGTCAGCGAGAATTTTGAGCTCGCGCTCCATGCGATCGCGATGGGCCTGCGTGATTCCGTTTTCACCATAGCGCCAGATCGCGCCTGCTTCGGTGAGTTCAATCAGCGCGGTGTCGCAGCGTGCTTTCAATTCGTCAGCGGTGATGTCTTTGTCGTTGAGCTCATCGAAGGGCAGCAGCTCATACTGAGCGCAGAAATCTTTGTACCAGTCGGTGGAGCCGATGGGGGGAGAAGAAGGGCCAAGGGAGGAGGGCCTAGGGCCTAGGGAAGAAGCAGCTTTCTTACTAGGCCCTAGGCCCTGATCCCTAGGCCCTTCCTTCTTTCCGATCTTCACCACCGGCGCATGATTCTTCCCAAACGGCAGCGTCACATCGCACATCTCCGCGATGCGCAGTGTGTTCTCGCACGCCTCGTTCCATTTCGGATGCGTCATCGCGGCGTACATTTCAGCCGTGGATTTCAGATACAACTGCGTCGGATAGCGCATGCGACTTTCATCGCTCACCAGCTTGCCAGTCGAGATGCAGCAAAGCACATCGTGCGGCGCATGATCGCCTTCATTGAGAAAGTGCACATCATTCGTCGCCACAACGCCCAGCCCCATGCGATCGGCCAGGTCCATCAATTCCGGGTTGACCTGATCCTGTTCGGCGATGTGTTTCTGCACTTCGATGAAAAAGCGATCGCGGCCGAAGATCGAGGCATAAGTCTCGGCAAGCATCTTGGCGCGCTTGCGATCATCTTTCATGAGAGCAGAGGGAATCTCGCCGCCCAGGCAAGCACTGGTAGCGATGAGGCCTGCGCTGTGAGCCTTGAGAACATCTTTATCAATGCGAGGCTTGTAATAAAATCCTTCGCGGTAGGCGAGGGAACTGAGCTTGAGAATGTTGGCGTAGCCTTCGAGATTGGATGCGAGCAGCAGCAGGTGGTAGCCGCCGTCTTTGACGCCGGTGGACGTGCGCTGCTTGCGGGCATCGGTCATGTCGCCCGGTGCCATGTACGCTTCGATGCCGATGATCGGCTTGATGCCCGCGTCTTTCGCCTTCGTATAAAAATCAACAACGCCAAAGAGGCAACCGTGATCCGTAATACTGACCGCAGGCTGGCCCAGTTCCTTGGCGCGCTTGACCAGTTCCTTCGTCCGGCAGGCACCATCGAGCAGCGAATACTGCGTGTGCACATGCAGGTGAACGAAAGGCTTGTGTGGGGTTGTGGTCGTGTCAGTCGCCATCCCTGGCGTGCTCCGATTCAATCAGGAAGGTTAGGCCACCGAGGCACCGAGGACACCGAGTTCAGAAAAGACAGAGGCAAGACAATGAAACCGTATGAATGTGCAGATCAGCATCATGCCCAACTGCAACTCTGTTCTGTGGAACATTGTACGACTCAACCCAGACTCCTCGCGATTGCCTTCCTCGGTGCTCTCGGTGTCTCGGTGGCTAATACTGCCTTTTAGTCTAACCGACGGCTCATTCGCCACAACCCCGGTATTCCCCGCGTTTTCTCACGCTACAATGGCGCAAGGCGCGATGGGATCACGGGTTGAACATCGCAGGTTCCACTCTCAAAAAAAAGGTGAAAATATGCCTGCTGACAAAACGCTTTTTCTCTGGCCTGATGGTTCACCCCACAACTACGAAAAAGATCGGCCGCGTATGGAGATCTTTCTGCCCAAGGAAGAATCAGATAAACCACGCACCCCCGGAATGGCCGTCGTCGTCTGCCCCGGTGGCGGCTATGGCGGCCGCGCTGGCCACGAAGGCCCGGTCATCGGCGAGTTTCTCGCAGCCAACGGCATCGTCGGCATCGTCTGTCATTATCGCGTCAGTCCCAATCGCCATCCCGCGCCGATGACCGATGCCTGCCGGGCGGTGCGCATGACCCGTTCGATGGCCAAGGAACTGAACATCGATGACCACAAAGTCGCGATCATGGGTTTCTCCGCAGGCGGGCATCTGGCTTCGACGGTTGCGGTGCAGCCGAACCTGCACGTGGACAAGCTCGATGACCTGGCGGAAAAATTTCCGGCGCGGCCGGACCGCGCCATCCTCTGCTACCCCGTCATCACCATGAGCAATCCGAAAACGCATGGCGGATCCGTGAACAATCTGCTGGGCAAAGATGCGACCGATGAAATGAAAAAACAGATGAGCAGCGAGCTTCAGGTGAACAATCAGACGCCGCCCACGTTCATCTTCCACACCTGGGACGATGGCGCAGTGCCCGTACAAAACGCGCTGCTCTATGCAAACGCTTGCGCCGCCGCAGGCGTCAAATGCGAAATGCACATCTACGAAACCGGTCGCCACGGCGTAGGCCTGGCGCTGGACAATCCGCGTCTCAAAAGCTGGAGCGGTCACCTGATCGACTGGCTCAAAGCGTGGAAATAATTCCGATTCTTCTTCCGCCGCTCGCGGCGTAGCGTCATCAGTGCCAACATGCTCAAATCCTTCCTCTACATCCTGCTCTTCACCGCCCACCTCATTTCCGCCGAGGCCGCTGCCATCGCCGACATGGATTTCATCCGCGTCGGCGATGACAAAAAAACCTTCGTCCACGAAACCACCAAGCAGCGCTACATTCCCTTTGGCTTCAACTACGACCACGATGAAACCGGTCGCCTGCTCGAAGACTACTGGCTGGATGAATGGAAGAAAGTCGAAGAAGACTTCGCCGAGATGAAAGCCCTGGGCGCGACCGTCGTTCGCATCCACATTCAATTCGGCAAGTTCATGAAGAGCGAAACCGAGCCTGATGAGACATCGCTCAAACAACTGGAAAAACTACTGATTCTCGCGGAGAAAACCGGGCTTTATCTCGATCTCACCGGCCTGGGTTGTTATCACAAAAAAGATGTGCCGCCTTGGTACGACGCACTCGATGAAGCAGCGCGTTGGAAAGCGCAGGCTGCCTTCTGGGAAGCGGTGGCGAAGACTTGTGCCAAGAGTCCTGCGATCTTCTGCTACGACCTGATGAATGAACCCGTCGCTGCTGGCGGCAAGCGCACCGACTGGCTTGCCGGTGCTTTTGGCGGCAAGCATTTCGTGCAGTTCATCTCACTGGATCTGGGCACGCGCAAGAATCACGAAGTTGCGAAGGCGTGGATCGATCAACTCGTTGCCGCGATTCGCAAGCACGACAAGAAGCACCTCATCACCGTGGGCATGGTCGATTGGTCGCTCGATCGCCCCGGCCTCAAGAGCGGCTTCTTCCCTGACAAGGTCGCCGATAATCTCGACTTCATCGCGGTACACATTTATCCCGAAAGCAAGAAACCTGATCACGCGATGGAAACGCTCAAGGGTTTTGATATTGGGAAGCCGATCATCATCGAAGAGATTTTTCCGCTCAAGTGTTCCATCGAAGAACTCTCAAAATTCATCGACGATTCCAAAGCCCACGCCACGGGTTGGATCGGTTTCTACTGGGGCAGAACCATCGAAGAATATGGCGATGCAAAGACGTTTGGCGAAGCGGTGACGAAAGCGTGGCTGGAATTGTTTGTGAAGAAAGCGAAGGAGATGCAGCCTGAGTAAGCAGCTTCAATTGCCCAGCTCTCAGTAAAAGATGACAAAGCCTTTGTCGGTCGCAGCCACGGCGACGACGCTCCACGCAGCGACTCCGAATTCAACGCCATTTTTATTGGCGAGCGGAAATCCCTTCGCATCGTAAAGTTGCCATGCCACGGCGCCGCCACGGTTCCATCCCATACCTTGCGTCCATACGAAGAGGGTGTTGCCGTCTTTGTCGCTTGCGGTCACGGGAAATTTCTGTGGGCCAGCCGGAGCTTTTTTCAGTTGTGGTGCATCGGTGCTGCCTAGAGACTTGCCAGTTTTTTCATCGATTCTTGCAAACGCTGCTTTGCCACCAGCGGTTTCCCATGCAGCGGTCGTCGCGGAACCATAAGTGGCAATCGAAGGCAGACTCATCGGGCACATCTGGACCATCCACGCATCGCTCATGGATGTTTCGAAAGAACGCCCCGCATCGTGCGAGACAAGCATCTTCATGTCGCGATCGCTCTTGGTCGAAGCGTTGCGATAAAGAACGAACAATGACTTGCCATTGGTCGCGATTCGCATGCCGCAGCAACCGCAGGCCCCGGTGCCATCGTCAATGGCGGACTCCTTGGCGAATGTTTTTCCCTCATCAGTTGATCGCGTCAGCCACACACGGCGTGCCTGCTCGCCACCTTCAAGACCTGCGTGCCAGGCGATATAGATATTGCCTGTTTCATCTGCTGCAATCGAGCCGCCGCCATCGAGGCCATACGCGGAAGTGATGATGTTGCGCTGCGCTTCAAACGCGTCATGGGCATCATTCATCCGCGCATAAAGCATCGCTGCTTTTTTGTGATCGCCACCGGTTGTCTTGGATGATCCCATCCAGGAAACATGCACGCGCCCAGCCTTGCCCAATGCGATCTGTGATCCCCGGATATTGCCCATGGCCACCACGCTGCCGGGCTCGCTGTTCACCCGAATCGCCTTTGACCAGCTTGCACCCGCATCTGAAGACTTCACGTAGTACACGTCTCCTGCTTGCGGCTGGCCCTTGAAGTAGATCAGGTGAATCGCCGCCTTGGCGTCAACGGCGAGCTGTGGTTGGATGCCTTCGTTGGGTACGCGCAGCAAGGTGATCTTCTCCCCGGCCTTTGCTTGCGCTGGCGGCAGCGCCGATAAAAGCATCGCGAAGATCAGAATTGGGAAACAGGTTCGCGCGTGACACATGGGATACTCCAGTTGGAACTTACCTGCATGTCCGTACCAATCTCACGCCCCCACATACTTCGCATAAATACTCTTAGCCTTGTTCGCTTCCTTCGTCCCCTTCACAATCGCACGGCCATCATTAAACAGCGTCAGTTCGTAAACCTCGCCGTTGTCGGTGATGTCGGCGCGGATCATGAACTTGTTCGCATTGACGGTGCCATGCGCACGCAGACGTTTGGCGATTTCGTCGAAGTCGAGTTTCACGCCATTTTGTTTGTGCGTCATCTGCACAGCGTTGCGGCCGCACAGTGTGGTGGTCGATGAGCCGAACTTGCCATCGAGGAATTCGAAATTGCGATGCTTGCAGCACTGGCAATCGCCCACATCGTAAGCACGTGCGACTTTGAACTGATGAATGCGGTTGGCCCAGGCATCAAACGAAAGCAGCGTCGGGCTCACTGCGTTGTAGTTGCCGGTGAGAATTTTCAGAGCTTCGACGACTTGAAAATTAGAAACGATCGAGACCACCGGGCCCAGCACGCCAGCGGTGTCGCAGGTCGGATTCATGCCCGGCGGCGGAGCCTGTTCAAAGATGCAGCGCAGGCAAGGCGTTGCTTTGCCCGCCAGTTCCCAAGGCGTTTCGTTGGCATCGCTTTCTTTGCTGTGAGGCAGGATTGCGTAGGCCATGCCGACGGTGCCGACCGCGCCGCCATAGACATAAGGAATGCGATGTTTGACGGCGGCATCATTGACGATGAACCGCGTCTCGAAATTGTCCACCCCGTCGATGATCAGATCGACCATGCCGGTGTCGCTTTTGCGCAGAAACTTTTCGATGTTGGTGTGATTGACATCATCGACGATGGCATCGACGCGCACCTGCGAATTGATCTTGGCGATTTTCTGTTTGGCAGCTTCCGCTTTGGGGATGCCGTTTTTGACATCATCTTCATCAAAGAGAATCTGCCGCTGAAGGTTGGTGATCTCGATAAAATCGCGGTCTGCGATGATGAGATGGCCCACACCTGCGCGGGCAAGCATGTTGGCGATGACGGTACCCAGCGCGCCGCAGCCGACGATGAAGACGGAGGAGTCGAGGAGTTTGCGCTGGCCTTCTTCGCCGAAGCCGGGGAGAAGGGTTTGACGGTGGTAGCGGGAAATATCGAGGGTCATGGGAAAGTTAGGGGCTGGGGGCTTGTGGCGTGAGGAGTGGGGCATCGGCCATGAAACGTTCGTGAATCACGCTGCTGTTTGGGCGTGCGTTTCGCGTTGCAGAATCACTCTGCGTTTTTTGCTGGCGGTGCGTTTGCGTTTTTGCCTGCTGATGGAGGGCAGCTTGTTGAGCAGGCTGTCGCCCCAGACATCCAGGCGTGCGGGTTTGGTGTGGGAGGGTTTCATGACGAATTCTATGAGGGAGCGAAGAAGCGGGGAGCGAAGCTGCGAGCGGCTTTAACCGGGGCCGGGGTTTAGCCGGCGACGAGGCTGCCGCCTTCGACGGGATCGACTTTGACGCCCAGGTCGGTGAGCGTGGTGAGTGCGGCTTCGATGCGATCTTCATCGCCGGTGAAGAGCACCGCCATGATGCCGATCTCTTTGGTGACGTTGGCCTGGCGGATGTCGAACATGACATCGGGGAACTGCGTGGTCATCTTCCAGAGGCAGGGTTCGTTTTGACGACCGCTCTCGAAGGTGAGCCAGACTTTGCGGGTGGTGTTCATGGG
>CAZYQL010000157.1:0-9606 GCA_964650055.1 uncultured Phycisphaeraceae bacterium
AGCTTCGCTGAAATTGCTTGTTCTTTGCAGGACGCATGATATATTAGCAGTGTTCATATTTTTCCGTCCCACTCGATGGAGACGCCATCACATGTCGTCACAACCACCTCGTCCAACTCGCAGCGGCTTCACGCTCATTGAAGTCCTCGTGGTACTTTCAATCATCACGCTGTTGATTTCGATGTTGCTGCCCGCGTTGGGACACGCCCGCGCCAATGCTCGAATGGTCTGGTGTGCCTCCAATCAGCGGCAGATCGTTTCCGCGCTGGCGATGTATGGCGATGAGTCGCGCTTCTTCCCCGCAGGTCTGGATGCCGCGCCCAACAACAACGATCGCATCTGGCTCTGGCCCGTGCAGATGCGGCGATTCACCGGCAGGGAACAGACGATCTTCTCCTGCCCGCAGGCACCGGGTTACACCAAATGGCAATTCAAAACCGCGCCGGGCGAACCCTCATTTTTCGGATACGAAAAAGATGAGATGCGCATCCGTGGCTATACGCAGAAAATGTCGTATGGCTACAACGTCTGGGGAGCGTTCATGATGCAGAATCCCAACACCGGCCTGGGCGTCTATCGCGATCACCCGTTCCTGGATGCAGCCCCAGTCACTCGCATCATCAAACCCTCCGCCATGGTCGCCTTTGCCGACAGCAATCCCAATGACTACTGGTCCGGCTTCATTGGGCCCTATCGAACCGGGCAATGGCCCAGCCGAATCCATCTGGGTAATCCTAATGTCGCCTACGTCGATACCCATGTCGAAATTGAGCAGCGCGCCAAACTTGTGGATGTGATGATCGATGTGGAAGCCAACAAGCGATGGAACAACGACCATCAATACCACACCGGATCCATCCAGAACGATGGGGTACCAGACTTTCCTTAAATTGATCCTGACTGCACTGGTTCACGCCTTGGCCGCCAACCGCCTTAACGCCATCAAATATTTCTAGGGGCGAGTTTTATCCGATTCCTCAGTCTGTGAATCCAGAAAAATCTGCTCCACCAGTTCGATCAGCCGGGCGATTTGAAACGGCTTGGCCAGTCGCAATTCGTCGGGGCGATCCGGACTGGAAGTTTGCTGAGGCAGACTTGCGCTCATGAGAATGGCAGGCAGCGCAGGAGACGATTCTCGAATGCGCTCAAGGCACACTTCGCCACTGAGTTTGGGCAGATCAATATCCAGCAGCAGCAGGCCCAGATCATGCTGATGCTCCTGATACAGATGCATCGCTTCTTCGCCATCGGCGGCTTGCACGATGCGATAGCCAGCCGACATCAGTGATGAGGCGATGACTTCGCGAACAAACTCGTTGTCCTCCGCGAGCAGAATGATTTGCCCTGTGCCTCGCTGTAAATTTGAAGCCGATGCTGAGCTCAAGTCTGAAACTGGCGGCGCACAGGTGGGCAGTTGGATGATGAAGCGGGTGCCTTTTCCGGATTCGGACTGCACGCGAATGCGTCCGCCGTGGTCGGTGATGATGCCATGCACGATTGACAGGCCCAGGCCGGTGCCTTGGCCACGCTGCTTGGTGGTGAAGTAAGGCTCGAAGATGCGCTGCATGACTTTCTCGCTCATGCCGGTGCCGTTGTCGCTGACGGTGATGAGTGCAGTTTCGAGCGGCTGCCCGTGCCAGGAATCTTGCGGCGACTGCGGCCCTTGCGAGAGTCTGCGTAGTCGAATGATGAGCTTGCCGCCGACGGGCATTGCATCGCGGGCATTGAGGGTGAGATTGAGCCAAACCTGCTGGAGCTGGTGGCCGTTGGCGGTGGCGAAGAGTGCATCATCCTCGGGTAGATCTTCCACGAGTTCGATGGAAGCTGGCAATAGCCTTCGCAGTAATTGCAATGATTCGCGAATGTTCGGCGCCAGATCGATCGGTCCCTTTTCAGTCGGTGTGCGGTGGCCAAATGTCAGAAGACTGTGCGTGACGCCTGCGGCCTGTTCGGTCGCCAGGGCAATCATGTCGAGCGCCTGATTTGTCTTGGCTTCATCGTCCAGCGAAGCGCGGGTGAGATCGACATAACCTCGGATGGCGGTGAGCAGATTGTTGAAATCATGAGCGACGCCGGTGGCGAGCGTTCCGACAGCTTCGAGCTTCTGTGCCTGTTTGAGTTCGCCTTCCAGTCGCTGCCGTTGTGCCTGTGCTTTGCGTACTTCGGTGACATCCTGCACCGTGCCGATGATGCGGTTGAGTTCACCCTGGGCGCTATATTCAATTTGAGCATCGGCGGTGACGATGCGCTCTACGCCATCTGGCTGAAGGATGCGAAACTCAATCGCTTCGACATCGCCAGATGCGAGCGACTTCTGCGCCATCTGCCAGACGCGTGCCTGATCGTCGGGATGAATCATCTCAAATGCTTTGGCCCAACTGCCATCAAACTTTTGCGGCTTGATGTCGTAGATGCGGTACATCTGCGGCGACCATGTGACACAATCGCTCGCTGCCTCCCAAATCCAGCTTCCCAGCGAAGCGATTTCCTGCGCCTTGGCCAGCACCCTCTCGCTGTCACGCAAAGCCTGGGCAGCGCGCATGGAGTCGGTGATGTCGATGAGCAAGCCGCACAGTCGCACCGTATGGCCATGTTCATCCTTGACGACGCGCACCTTGTCGTGCATCCAAAGCATTCGGCCATCGGCAGCGATGACGCGATAGTCCATCTCGTGGTCGAGCCTTTGTACGGTACACTGAGCGCAGAACTTGATGATGCGATCGCGATCATCGGGGTGTAGGATTCGAGTGAAAAAGTTTTCATCCTTGAGCCAGTCCTCCTGCGGGTAACCCAGAATTTTCTGGGCGCGGGCACTGACATAAGTGAAACTGAAACTGCGCGGATCGCATTCCCAGACAATACCATCGATGTCCGCGATCAGGTCACTGAGTCGTTGTCTGCTGGTTCTTAGCGCTTCCTCGGCCTGCTTTCGTGCTGTGATGTCGCGCACGATGACCATCACCTCCTCCTCGCTCACCGGCACTATTCGCCACTCGCGCCAGTGATCCTGTCCATCCATGGGCCAGACATACTCATGGGACTGCACCTGGCGCGTGGTCAGTGCCGCCTCGATCTGCTGCTGCCCGATTCTGGCTAGTTCTGGAGGCAATACTTTGCTTATCTGACTGCCCACATCTTGCGAGGTAAGCCAGAGTGCCTGAAAATTCTTGGGATTCTGAACGGATAGAAACGTGCCATCGCGGGCAATGCGAATGATCATGTCCGGGATCGCATGCAGGATGGCGCGGTTGGCCTGCTCGCTGCGAATCAGTTCTCCTTGAGCAAGAACACGATCCGTAATGTCGCGCATGGTGCCGCCGTTTCGGCGAACGCTCCCGCTCTCATCACCGATGACAAACCCATGATCGTGTACCCAGCGGATCGTGCCGTCAGGGCGGACGATGCGATACTCCTCTTCAAAATTTCCGCCCTCTTGTGAACTGAGATAGGCACTCATGATCCGCAGGCGATCATCAGGATGAATAGCGCCGATCCAATCGAGCGGGTCTTCGCGAAGCTGCTCGATCGTGCGACCGATGAGCGTTTCGTAAACACGATTTACATACGCCACCTGATGCGTCAAGCCATCGTTGATCCAGAACACCTGGCCGCTGTGATCGGCAAACTGACGAAACAGCGATTCACTGGCCCGCAGCTCTGCGAGTGCCCGTTGCAAGTCAGCCGTGCGATTGGCTTCCGCAAGCCTGAGCGATTCCATACGACCGAGCGTTCGCAGCCTCATGAAATGAAACGTCAGCGCCAGAGTCGCGCAGGTCAGATGCGCATAAATCCATTCCACCATCTGCGCATCACCCTCGGCGCGCCAAACGCTGACACCCCAAGCAGCCAGCGCCAGCGAGGTGCAAACCAGCAGGCCTGTGGTGGACAGCATGAACACGCCGATGGCCAGAATGAAAATGCTCGTGTAGATCTGATGCGATGGGTTAAGCAGAAGTTGCTGTTGGAGCACTTCGTTGAACAGCGCCGTCAGCGCGATCGATGCTCCAATTTTGTAAACCCACCAGTCAGCGATCGAAACTCGCCTGAGCCACCACACCAGCACGAGCAGTAGCGCAGCCGAAATTGCCGCCACCGCAGTCAATGGGCCACGATGCGGCGACGACAAAACCAGTGCGTGACTGACTGCCGTGGCGGTGTAGATCAGTGAAAGGCCCAGCGCGATAATCCAGAGATTTTCTCTGGCAGTGTTCTTGAGCGTTCTGGCAAGATCAGCGGGAGTAACGGGTGCCGATGCAGCGAAACGAAGCTCGCTATCTGCCTGAGTTGGAGCATGTTCGATCATGAAAGAGTCACCTGATCCCCGCCTCGATATCATCGCTCAAATGAGTGGTTCGTGCAGCCCGGTTGCGATGGCTCTGTCATGTCGCATCATCTTTAGCACGAGTGTCACCGTCCTGCTAGGCTCTGTCGCGACATGGCGATTCATTCACATATCAAACGCCTGGGTCTGTGGCCTCACTCGGGTGCCAAAGCAGTGGGTCGCGGCATTGTTCACGCCATGATGGTCGGTATCGTCGCCGGTTTTGGAGCCATCCTTTTTCATCTTCTGTGCATCGCAGTCACGCACTTTAGCCTCAACTATCTCGCGGGCTATGAGCCGGGCGGGCCTGCCAATGAAGTGGAATACGAAGACCTCAGCGGGCCGCGACCGCACGAAGTTCGCACCGCTGACGAAGTGGTTCAAGTGCATCGACCTGTCAATCTATGGATGCTGCTGCTCGTGCCCACCGTCGGCGGCCTCGTCAGCGGGTTCATCGTCTATCGCTTCGCTCCCGAAGCGGGCGGCCACGGCACCGACTCCGCCATCCACGCCTTCCATCACGAAGCAGGAAGAATCCGCGGCCGCGTCCCACTCGTCAAAATGCTCAGCTCCGCCATCACCCTGGGCACCGGCGGCTCCGGCGGACGCGAAGGCCCCATCTCGCAAATCGGCGCAGGCTTTGGCTCCTGGTTCGCCACGCGCCTGGGCCTCTCCGATGATCAGCGCCGCATCCTCATGACCGCCGGCCTGGGCGCGGGCATCGGCGCGATCTTTCATGCGCCCCTCGCTGGAGCGATCTTTGCCGTCGAAGTGCTTTACCGCGATCCTGAATTCGAATCCGAAGCGCTCATTCCATCCTTCGTTGCCACCACCGTTGCTTACTGCGTCTTCTCGCTCGCCTTTGGTTTCGAGCCGCTCTTTGATATTCCTGCCAATCTCAGTTTCGAAAAGCCGATCCTACTGCTGCCGCTGACAGTGCTCGCGGTGCTGATGGCGTATCTCTCGTGGGCTTATGTGAAATGCCTCTTCATGGTCGAGCGTCGTTTCAAGGAAATGAAAATCTCGCGCTACCTCAAGCCCGGCCTGGGCGCGATGCTCAGCGCCATGATCGGCATCGGCCTCTACCTTGCCTTCTCGGGCCAGGGCAGCGCCGCACAGCATCACGCGCTCAGCGTCCTCTCCATCGGCTACGGCTACCTGCAATACATCATCAATCCGACTGACCCCGCTGGGTTCTCCATCCTGCTGCTTCTCGCCGTCGGTATCGGAAAAATTCTCACCACCAGTTTCACCATCGGCTCAGGCGGCTCCGCAGGAACCTTCGGCCCATGCATGGTCATCGGCGGCACACTGGGCGCTGTCGTCGGCGTTCTGTGCCATCGACTCATGCCCGGCATCGTCGCAGCTCAATCCATCCCCACCTTCGCCATCTTGGGCATGGTCGCCTTCTTCGCCGCTGCCGCCAACACACCGCTCGCCGCGCTGCTGGTCGTGTGTGAAGTCACTGCGGGATACAAGCTACTGCTGCCTGCGATGTGGGTTTGTGCGATTGCTTATCTGCTTGGCCGAGGCTGGACGCTTTATCCGACGCAGGTGCCTGATCGCTCCGACTCACCTGCACACAGCGACGAGTTCATTATCGATGTGCTCAAAGGGCTGACCGTGGGCAACGCGATTACGCAGTCGCATCGCGTTTTTTCCAAGGTGCCCCTCGACATGCCGCTCTTTGATTTGAGTCGCCTCGTCGCCTCCACGGTGCAGACCTGCTTCCCCGTCGTCGGTCCCGATGATCGTTACGCCGGCCTCATCAGCATTCAGGACATTCGTCAGTTCCTCTATGAGAGCAACGTCGGCCCGCTCGCTGTGGCGCACGATCTGGCTACACCCGTGAAGCCGCTCACGCTCACCACGGAGCTTTCATCAGCGATGAAAAGATTTGCACTGGAGCGCTTCGATGAACTGCCGGTGATTGACGAGAAGCAGCCGCTGGTCATCCTCGGCATGCTGCGCAGGCTCGATGTCATCGCCACCTACGATCGCCGGTTGATGGAAGTGCGCAGGCCCGCGCCGCTGGCTGCGGATGCTTAATACGAAGAGTGCTTGGCACTCACCGTTCTCACGATTCCGTGTGGCACTGGCAAACCGCTCAAAGCAGCAGCCTGCCAGTACCACACGATCAACTGAAACTAAAGATTTCACAGCAGCCCGCTCGTTTTTTTCAGATTGTGCGGATCACGTGCAGGCGACACGATCGTCTCGCCCGGCTTCCGTTTGCCATCAAGATGCGCAGGCAACGTCATCGTAAATGTGGTGCCCTGCCGAGGCTCGCTCCACACTTCAATCTTGCCGCCATGCTCATCGACAATCTTCTTGGTCACCACCAGCCCCAGGCCCGTGCCCTTGAGGCCCTTGGTCGAATGGAACGGCTGAAACAGATTGCGCTTGGTCTGCTTGTCCATGCCTTCGCCGTTGTCGCTCACACTGATGCGAACCTCCTGCTTCACCGCGTCATAGTCGGCTCGCACCGTCACTGCACCAGTGAGCGGCGACACCGCTTCCAGTGCGTTATTCACCAGATTGAGCATCGCCTGTTCAAGGCCGCCCGCATCCAAAGGCACCGGCGGCATGTCGTCATCAATATCCGTGATGATCGCCACCTTGCGCGTATCAAACTGCCGCTGCATCAGCGCGAGCACATCTTCGATCACGCGCTTGAGATTCGTCAGCTCCAGTTCAGGCTCGCGCTGCTTGCTGAAGGCGAGCATGTTCATCGTCAGTTGACTGATGCGCTCCAGATTGCGAGCGCAGATTTCCCAGCCACCTTTGATCGTCTCCATCGCATTCTTGCGAAAGCCAAGCTCGACAACTTCCGCGCCGCCTCGAATGCCTTGAATGATGTTCTTGATCGAGTGCGACAGTGAAGCGACGGTCTTGCCCGTCGCCGCAAGTCGCTCTTCCTGCAATCGTCTCGTGTACTTTTCTGCATTGGCCAGAGCGAGACCGGTCTGCACGCCGATGGCGTTGAGCAGTAAAAGCTGATCTTCGGTGTAGGTGTAGTTGTTGATTTTGCTGTCGAGATGAATGACGCCGAAGATGCGATCCTTGAATTTGATAGGCACACAAAGCGCCGAACGAATGCCATATCGCTGCACACTGTCGTGGCTGGAAAATCGCTCATCGGTCATCGCATTGCTCGACAGCACGCCTTCGCCCTTTTGCATCACGTGCTGCACAATCGTTCGGCTGACCGTGATCGGCGCCTCATCGCGCTGCTTACCCGTGGGCGGCACGCGATGCCGAACGACGACAGGCTCAGGCCGATCGGTCGGTTCATCCTGCTGAAGAATAAAGCCGCGATCTGCTCTGAAATATTCAAAAATCACATCCATCACATTTTCGAGCAGCGTCTGCCGATCCACGACGGTGCCGATGAGCTGCGTCAGATGAAAGAGAACTTTCAGATGCTGCGCCGCAGCTTCGGAAGGCTCAGGCACCGCCATGATCATCGAGTCTTCATTGCTCGCTGCGGTGCGCTCGACGGTGACATCCATCGAACTAGGCTTGGCGATCTTCACCGGACTCTTCCGCTTCACCGGCTTGGTTTCATCACGCCCAAACATGATGATCGTGTTGCCCGTGCGAATCTGATCGCCAGGCTGAAGGAGCCGCTGCTCAATCACGCGGCGACCATTGACGAACGTGCCGTTGTTGCTCTTGAGATCATCGATGTACCAACGCCCATCATCAGGCGTGAGCTGCGAATGCCTGCGCGACATCGTCTGATCCGTCAGTGGCAACGCCTCGCTCGAACGCCCCAAAAGCTGCGGCTCATCATCAGGCAACTCAAACCGCTTGCCTTGATCCGGCCCTTTGATAATCGTGAGTATGAGCATGATGAATTTCCAACCATCGTTCCGTTTAGCCGTCGTGCAACGCACGACGCGGACTGCCGCATATCACAGCGCCGCGACCTGCCCCTTCACCGCTTCCAATTCCTTCTCCGCATTCGCAAGCTGATCGCGCGTTTCCTGCACTAGTTTTTCCGGTGCTTTATCGGTGTACGCCTTGTTCGACAGTCGGCCCTTGAAACCCGCAACTGATTTTTCAAGTTCCGCGATGCGCTTGGTCAATCGGATTTTCTCCGCATCTTTATCGATGAGACCTGCGAGATACATTTCGATCTCGCCCACCGTCACAGCCGCAGCATCCTCGCTGCGCAACGTTGCAGAATCGATCGCCGTGATCTGCACATTGGCGAGCGTTGCGATGAGCGGCGCATCTTCGCGCAGCTCTGTCGAAGGTGCGCCTGCTGTCTTGATCGCGCAGTCCACCTTGAGCTTGGGCGCGACTTTATAACTCGTGCGCACTTCGCGCAGAGCCGAGACGAGTTGCCGGACGTTCTCGAAGCGCGTCGCCACCTTCGCCGCCGCTGCTGCATCATGCGTCACCTTGGGCCAGGCAGCGCGAACGAGCAGATCATGCTTGGGCAATGTGAGTGCAAGCAGGCCATCCACCTTGAGATCACCGCGATCAGGAGCGACGATGTTGAGCCGATCCCAGAGCTTCTCAGTAATGAACGGCATCGCCGGGTGCAGCATGCGCAGAATCGCATCGATCACTGTCACCAGCACGCGCTGCTGATTCACATCACTGCCCACGGTGGGCTTGATCGCTTCGATGTACCAGTCGCAGAAATCACGCCAGATAAAATCGTAAAGCGTGTCGGCATACGGCTTGAACTCGTAATTCTCCAGCGCCTTCGTCGTCGCCACAATCGTCTGTGCAAGACGCGAAAGAATCCACTGATCAGCGAGCCGGGGCGTATTCGCCCCGATGCCTTTGTCCTGCACCGCATGCTCATTCGACTCGGATCGGGACGACACGTCCCGGCTCGCACCGATATACGAAAACGCAAAGCGCACCGCGTTCCACAGCTTGTTCGCGAAGTTGCGGCCGTAGTCGAACTTCTCACTCGAGTTGCGAGCGACGGGTGCATCATCGGTCGGCTTCGCCTTGCCGCTGGCGTTGCCGAAGGAGGAGACCATTGGCTTCTTGCACGCGGGGCAGTCCTGTGTGGGCGCTGCGACGGTGCCGCCTTTGGTCTGCGTGAAGCGCGGCTGAAAAGCGCTCGCACAGTGCGGGCAGACCATCTCGACGGTCATGCGCACATCCTGCGTCGCGGTGGTCATCGAAGCGAGCGTGAAGCGCATCGCATCGGAGCCATGCGAGTGAATGATGTCGAGTGGGTCGATGCCGTTGCCCAGCGTCTTGGACATTTTCTGGCCGTGGCCATCTTGAATCATCGCGTGAATAAAAACATCCGT
>CAZYQL010000158.1:0-9442 GCA_964650055.1 uncultured Phycisphaeraceae bacterium
GACTGATTTTTCACTTCGCCGGTGTCCGGATCGGTGCGTGAGAATTCGACTGTAATCTCCTGGCCGACTTTCTTTTTGCGAATGACAGCCACCAGATCATCGAACCCGCCGATGGGGCTTTTGTCGATCTGCGTGATGACATCGTTTTGCTGCAGCCCCGCCTTGGCGGCAGGGGAGTTGGGATGCACTGTCAGGATGCGCATGCCATCGGAGTCTTCGTTGGATGCAGCACCGACACCGATGAACGCACTGCCGAACTGCGTGATGCGAACGTCTTCGGGCAGTGAAGAGCGAAGCTTCTTGATGCCTTCATCTGTCACATCCGCATCGGGCTCCACCTGAACTTGACGCAAAGCAGGCACATGGCGGATATAGCGGAGGCCGCTATCTTTGCCTTCCCATTTGGCGTCGAGTTGAAGTTGTGTGCCTGAAGCATCGATGTGACCACCCAGCGATTGAAGCATGGCAATGGCGCGGCCCTGTCGCGATTCGGGCAGCGCCAGCAGTATGGCGGCAGCGCGGGTTGCAGCCGATGGATTCGATGATGACTTGAGCTTCGCCAGTGAATCTTCTGCAAGATTGCGATTGTCAAAATCACCAGCGACGGCAATCTCGCTCAGCGCGTGCACCGCACGCCAGGTCACTTCTGCATTCGATTGCTGCGCTGCTTGCGTCAAAGCATCCACCGCAGGCGTTCCCGTCAGAATCAAATGCCGCGTGGCGGATTCACGAATATCAAACTGATCGCTGTCGAGTTCTTTGATCCACTGTCCAACGAGCGGATCATTGGAAAGTGCATCGGCAGCGATGGCATGAGACTGGCCGATCACCAAGGTCAGCGCGAAGAGGGGCAACATCATGCGACGTGTAATGGCCATGACAGAGGCACACTTTCAAAGCAACTGTGCGGAATCGACACAGCTTACTTCGGTCATTGTAGGCCTGTTCGTCCACTGATGAACGTGATGCTCAGAGCAATCGCATGTAGCTTTGAGAGGGCGAAGCTCCCATTGAAGTACATGCGATGGCGCTGGGCAATGCAACGACGATATTCGATCCGAGTGCTGATGTCATGCTATAATGATCCGTTCAGTTTCCTATCTGTTTCCGCAGGGGGTTCATCATGTTTCAAGCATTTGGCGAATCATCGGTTCGTGCTCTTTCGCAATGGCCCATCGCTGTGGCTGCATCGATGCGGGTGCTTCGTTTTTCTTCGCTCCCGTGTCCGCGGGACATGAAACGGACACGTTTTTCTGTCCGGGCGGACATCCGAAACAGCGTTTTCAGCTCGAAAATAAGGGGAGGACGTCCGGCGGACATGAGGAGGACATCAGTTAAATTTCGCTGCGTTAATGGATTGCGCATGAAAATCCATGGGAGGGGGTGGGTGCGGACATGTCCGCCCAGCACCAGGCGAGCCATCGCACATCTAATTGAAGGGGTGTCACACGTCTGCCGTGTCTGCAAGCTTCAGACATGGCTGATCGATGACGGGCTTCTCGCCGATGCTCACCAGCACAGCGGTCAGATCATCGACCTGATTCAGCGAGCCACTTTGCTCATCGAGTTTGCGCGCCAGTCGGCCAAAGGCTTCATCGAGTGTGCCGTTGGCCAGGGCTTTGAATTCTTCCGTGTAGGCATCATTGGCCATGCGACTTTTCTTGCCGGTCTTGCTGAGCACATCGGGGAACGCGACTTCAAAACCATCGGAATACAGCAGCAGCCGATCGCCTTCTTTGAGCTGAATATTTGCTGTTTCAAAAGTCTCATCAGGGAAGACGCCCAGCAAGCCGCCTTCAGGTTCGAGCCATTCGTGTGTGCCATCAGCGCGAAGGATCAGCGGGTAAGGATGGCCAGCTCGCGCGAAGGAAAGCATGCGCGTTTCGCAGTCGATGATGCCATAGCAAGCGGTGGCGAAGCGAACGTGTCCTTGCTGCTGGCGCACCATGTCGCGGTTGAGATGGGCCAGCGCTTCAGCAGGGGGGATGATGCGAATTTCCTTGCCCGCATCATCCATGCGCTTGCCGGTGCGCAGCGATCGTTTGATATAAACCGTCATCAGCGCAGCGGGCACACCGTGGCCTACAGCATCAGCGATGAAGAATCCGATATGGCGTTCATCCAACTGAATGACATCATAGATATCGCCGCTGACATAACTGGCCGGGCGAAAGAGCACGCGAAAATCAATGCCTGCAACAGGCTTGACCTGACCGGGAAGGAACTCGCGCTGAAGCTGGGCTGCCAGGCGAAGTTCTTCATCGATCTTGTCGAACTGCGTGGCGAGGCCGCCGTTGTGAGCGTTGAGAATCTCGATTTCCATCAGCAGGGCGCGAATGATTTCGCTCTGCGTGTGGATCGTGCGCAGCATGGCGCAAATCGCCAGTGGTGGTGCATCAAGCGGCGCGACTGCAATGTTGTCCTGATAAGTCGAACCGATGGGCAGCGACTCGAAAGGGCGACTGATGATGGCGGCGCGGTGACGATCCTGAAGCCTGGCGATCACTTCATGAAGCTGCGCAGATTCACTGCCATCGGTGATGATCCAAGCAGTGCGACAGCGATCGAGAATAGTGTCATCTTGAGCCGCTTGTGTGAGTGTGATGCGCGTGACCGATGGGCGATCTTTTGCAGGCCACTGCGCAAGCACGGCTTCAATCGGCTCACCCGAAAGACAGTCCATCGAAGAGCCAATAAGGATCAGGCTGTTGCCGGCCATGCTCGCCTTCCAGAACGAATGATTCCAAATAACCCACCGGTCCAAAGGTCGAAAGAGAGAAAGGTTGAAAGGGCAACTCGCCTCCTTCGCCCATCTCTTGCAAATAGACCTGTTGATGGTATCGGATCACTTGGCGCGGGCCTTGAGGTCTGGGGAAGGCAGGTCGAGTGTGTCGCCCAGTTTCAGGCCGAGTTTGGCGAGTGTGCCGGCTTTGAATTCGAGTGCGAACAGAATCTCATCGTTGCTCGGGTACCGCCGAAGGTCGCGTTCAGGTGTGTCGTAAGGCTCGACCTTCATCTCATACATTGCGGTGATGGTGCCATCTTCCTTCGCAAAAATAATATCAATGGGCACCAGGCAGCGGCGCATGACAAAGCCAGCTTCCTGCTCTTGCGAAAAAACGAAAAGCATCCCGCCTTGTTCATCGATGTGGGTTCGATCCGAGAGGCCTCGCTCGCGCTGAGCGCTGGTCAGCGCGAGTTCCATGTTGAAGCGCATCTGATTGATGGCGATCAGTTGCGTGGCGGGGGCAATAGCCTGTGAAGAATCCTTGGTCTGATTCTGCGTCGCACGCGTGTGATCGTTGCACGAAACAAGCAGGGGGGTGAGGAGGGCGATGAGTGAAATGAATAGGGCGCGAGCGCGTTGGCCCATATGAAGGACAATGTAACCACGGGCGGATCGATTCATTTTCGTCATCTTCATCTTTGTCATGATTCACTTTACCGACTCAAAAGCCACTTGTGATCATCGTTTTTGAAAATCACCTGTTCATGCGGCAGTGTATGAATGTTCAATCCTTTGGCGAACTCACTCGCGCTCATCGGCACATCATTTTCAGTGATGCCGCAGGTACGGGCAATCCATCCAATGATACGTTCCGCAGCAACACCTTGATCGCGATACCACGACAGCCGGGTGTCGCCGTGGCGTTTGGCCAGTCGTCTTCCATCTTCACCGACGACCAAAGGCAGATGCCAGTAAGTGGGAAGGGGGGTGAGGTCGAGATATCGGTAAAGCCAGAGTTGCCGGGCAGCGGAGGGGATGAGATCATCGCCGCGCACGATGTCCGTGACGCCTTGCCTTGCATCATCAATAACAACAGCAAGCTGATACGCGGGAAGATTCGCCTTGGTGGCGATGACGAAATCACCCACCTGCTGCTGCACGTTGATCGACTGTAGTCCGGCAACGAAGTCGAAAAATGAAATGGATTCATCGGGAACAAAAAGTCTCAGCGCCTGTGTCCCAGATTCTGAATCCGATGAGCGGGGCAGCAGCATCTTCTCAAGCATCGGCTGCACATCGTCCGCGTTTTCATATCGAAACATATCTCCCAACTTCGATCGGCAAGTGCCGGGGTAGCGCGGCTCATGATCGCCTTGATTGGGCGCTGACTGTGCCAAGGCAATTTCAGAGCGCGAGCAAGAGCAAGGATAGGCACGGCCTGCTGAGTGCAGCTGCTCGATCGCAGCGACATAAGGGGACAGGTCATTCATCTGATAGAAGGGGCCTTCATCCCAGTCGATCCCCAGCCAGCGAAGATCATCAATTGCTTGTTGCTGCGCCTGTGGCCGCACGCGAGGCGTATCCAGATCTTCAATTCGCAGAACGATCTTCCAGCTGCTTTGACGAGCCAGTGCCCAGTTGATGAGAAACGTTCGCGCGTTGCCCAGATGGAGAGCGCCGGTGGGGGAAGGGGCCAGGCGTGTGACGCGATCGAGCATGGGTACATCATAGGGAACGTGCAATGCGGTTGATCACTGCGCTGATGTCGCTACGCCGCAAGCGGCGACGGCAGTCATTCGCTCCGTCGAACAACGTGCGATATCGTAAGCCACATGATCGACGATGATGTCCATCCGCTTCGACTGGCTGTGCTGATTTCCGGCGGGGGGCGCACGCTTGAGAATATCGCCAGCGCTATCGCCAGTGGCGATCTGCATGCGACTGTGACCACAGTCATCAGCTCGCGACCTGGCGTCTTGGGTCTCACGCGGGCTGCGAATCTGGGCATCGTGGCAAGCGTGGTTGAGCGAAAGCAGTTCAACTCCCCTGCCGAGTTCTCGGACGTTATCTGGCAGCAAATCAGGCAAGCGGGGGCTGATCTTGTCTGCCTGTGCGGCTTCTTGTCGCTCATCACTATTCCGCCTGATTTCGCGGGCAAAGTAATCAATGTCCATCCTGCGCTGCTGCCCAGTTTCGGCGGCAAAGGGATGTATGGACATCATGTTCACGAAGCGGTGATCGCACAGGGCTGCAAGCTCTCGGGATGCACTGTTCACTTCGCGGATGAGAGCTACGACACCGGCCCGATTCTGGTGCAACGATCATGTGACGTCTTAGAAAATGACACGCCTGATGCACTGGCTGCTCGTGTGTTTGAAGAGGAATGCATCGCGTATCCGCAGGCGCTGAAACTGCTGGCGCAAGGCCGTGTGATCATCAAGGGAAATCGAACCCGCATCGCGCCGATGCTCGATGACATGCTCGAACGCGCACGCCAGTTCAGCGAGATCGCTCATGAAGGTCAGTTTCGCGTAGGCGGGCTGCCGTACGCCACGCACCCGGCAAGTGTCGTCGAGATTCTCAAAGCGCATGGTCAGAGCGACCCGGATGTTCTCATGGCTGGTTACCTGCACGACACGATGGAAGATTCAGGTGTCACACAGAATCAACTGGCACGGGCGTTCAACTCGACTGTCGCGAGAATCGTTGCTGAACTGACCATACCCAAGGAACACGAAGAACCATCGGAGAAGAAGAACGCCTGGCTACTGTCCCACGCTCCAAAGCTCAGCGAGCAGGCGAAATGGATCAAGCTGGCCGACCGGGCTCACAACGTCAGCCAGTTGTCTGCGAAGAGTCCCGAGCGGCAGCAGCGCTACGTCAAAGCCACCAAGTTGCTGGTTGAAGCGCTCAAGCCGTGGCCTTGTGAGTTACTGGGGCTGCAGATCATCTCTGAACTGTCCAAACACAAAAACGCCTGAAATCGCAGGTGTTTTTCAACATCCTGCACGCCCTGCCTTGAGTCCGATAATGTACCTTATGTATAACAGGCAAGGAGGGCGGAGCAGGGAAGGTAAGCCACGGCTCATCACGCCATTCTTCTGTGTATTCGGGGGTCTTCTACGCCTTTTGCGACTCTATGCGGAGGTTCGGTGTTGTCTATTGCATCGTTCGCCAAGGCGAACGGCTAACTGCGCCCGAAACGACTGTGCCGAATGTTGGCACGCGCACTTTGCGAATCGTATGGTTGATGTTGTCAAGGTCTTAATGTTTCGCTTCGATGGACCGATACGCGATTACGAGGATCACTGATCTTCCGCTTTGGCGGTCGATTCTGAATCCTGCATGGGGAGAAAAGTCATGAGCCATCGCCAATTCAATGTTCATCGTGTCGGCTTCACGCTCGTTGAGATTCTGATCGTCGTGGTGATCCTGGGCATTCTCGCGGCCATCGTCGTGCCGCAGTTCACCAGTGCTGCTGCGGAAAGTCGCGACAGTTCGCTGCGCATGAGCCTCAACCGTGTACGTCAGCAACTGGAAATCTACAAAGAACACCACGACGGTGAATATCCTTTCCTGGCTGACATTTCGGAGCAGCTCACAGGAACCACGGATGTGGCTGGCAACGTGTTGCCTTTGGGAACGCCTGGCGGCTTTGGGCCTTACATTCGCGAACTGCCGGTGAATCCTAATACGGGTGGACGCGACGTTGACAATGCAGCCGTGGGCGGCAGCGATTGGTTCTACGATGAAAACACCGGCTCATTTCACGCCAACGATTCCATTCTGACACGCGCTTATTGAATCAACTGCCACTGCACCATGGGCACAGAACAATCATTGGCTCATGTCGTATGATCTTGCGGCATGAATCGAAATGAACTTCAACTGCTGGCTGAACTGAGCGATCCTGATGAAGGAACCGTCGCGGCTGTCGCATCGCTGACGGGCAACATCATGCTGCTGGGAGCCGGCGGCAAGATGGGTTATGGCGTGGCGCTGATGGCGCTGCGTGCTGCACAGATGGCGGGCACCAATCAGCGCATTATCGCCGTCTCACGTTTCACTCATTCAGATCTCGCGGATCAACTCAAGCTCGAAGGCATTGAGACCATCGCCTGCGATCTACTAGATCCCCGTGCAGTCCAGCAGCTTCCTGATGCTGCCAATGTTATTGCGATGGCGGGTCACAAGTTTGGGATCACCAGGAATCCAGGTCTGTCGTGGCAGAGCAACGTCTGTATTCCATTCAATATTGTTAAGCGATTCTGCGACAGTCAGATCGTTGTACTTTCCAGCGGTAATGTCTATCCGTATGTCGATGTGGATGGCGGCGGCGCAGTGGAAGCAACGCCGCTTGATCCTGTCAGCGAATATGGCTGGACGGTGGTCGGCCGGGAAAGAATTTACGATCAGTGTTCACGCACTTATGGCACGCCGATGTCGATCCTTCGGCTGAGCTACGCCAACGAACCTCGCTACGGGGTGCTCGTGGATATTGCGATGAAGGTGCGCCGGGGTGAGCCGATTGATCTGACGATGGGGCATGTGAATGTTGCCTGGGCGACGGATGTGAATCGCGTCACGATGAAAGCATTCACGATGACTGATGCACCGCCGGCGATCCTGAATGTGGCAGGCTCGCAGACGTTACATGTCCGCGAACTGGCGGAACTGTTTGGCGAAGCGTTCGGGCTGACGCCGAATCTGGTCGGAGAGGAATCGGCAACTGCCCTGCTCAGTAATTCGAGTTCATGCTGGCAACGTTTTGGTGAACCCGAAGCCACGGTTGACTATATGATTCGGCGCGTTGCTGAGTGGATCATGCAGGGGAATGTCATGTGGGATCTTCCCACGCGGTATGAGGTACGGTCAGGGGAATATTGATGAGACCAGCATTGGAACACCGAAGCTGTAGCTGTAAGCGATGCCCATCAGATTGCCCGGGTTCACTAATCCTCATGACCACCCGCGAATGAACCTGTAATCGCTGAAATGAATCATCAGACTGGCTCAACATGGAATCTGGATGTAATCATTCACTACTGACCATTAGCTGAATCCGTGTCTTACACTTTGTTCGCAAGGGGAGTTGTTTGTCTCGCATCATCTGTTGCAAAGTTTGTCCTCGCTGTGGATCGGGCTCGTTCCGAAAGGTTCGGGCCGACGCGGTCATTGCGATACGAAGAGTTCGAGAATGCCGGCGATGCAGCCAGCAGTTTCGCACTCCGATGCCTCTGTGGTTTTGTCTGCTCCTCATCCTTCTGGGTGTCGGCCTTATGGCGTGGCTGGGGATGAGGGTGCTCGAGATCGGCGTTCACTCAGATTTACTTCGCCCAATTGAGCCTGTGATCCTCGCAGGCATCGGCGCACTTCTGACAGTATTCGCTTTGTTCAAGCTGGTTTTCGGGCGAGGTATAAAGCCACCGGAACGCCATCACTGGCGAGATCGCAAAGAACCGGTTGGCCCTGCTGTTCCCAAAGGAATGCATTTCGCATCGATCGCATCCAAGCCCGCTGCGCCACCATTGCCGGAATCTTCTGCATCACCGACCGCTCGGTCGTTTGTACGAACTGAAGAGGGATCTTTTGAATCGACCAGGCACGCTGCCACCCCACCGCCTTCATTGGGTTCAGCGCCGATGCCTTCGAGCGCAGTGCTTGCTGTGCTGCGCGACGGGGCTGTCATTCCCGCGCATCCTTTGGCGCTCAACAGCCATCGCGAGTTTGATGCTCATCACACGCAGGTCCTGTCGCGCTATTACCTGGCCTCTGGTGTACAAGGTTTGGCGGTGGGTGTGCACACAACACAGTTTGGCATTCGCAAACCCAAACACAATCTGCTGCGACCGGTGCTTGAACTGGTCGCTCAGGAAATGGTGGCACACGAGAATCGCACCCATACAACGCTCATCAAGGTCGCTGGTATCTGCGGCAACACGCAGCAGGCCGTGACCGAGGCGCAGCTCGCTAAGGAACTGGGCTACGACATCGGGCTCCTTAATCTCGCCTCGGTGCCGTTGGATGCGACGGATTATGAACTGATTCAACATTGCCGGGAGGTGGCGAAAGTGATGCCGGTGTTTGGGTTTTATTTGAGTCCGTCTCTGGGCGGGCGTCCACTGCCCTACCGCTTCTGGCGTGCATTTGCGGAAATCAGCAACGTCGTGGCGATCAAAGTTGCAACCTTCAATCGCTATCAGGCGCTCGATGTCATGCGAGCTGTCGCAGAATCCGGCAGAGCATTGACGACACACGACGGCGGCTCAGATAATCCAATTGCGATGTACACCGGTAACGACGATACGATCGTCGAAGACCTGGTGGGCGAGTGGCAATTCGATGTGAACGGCTCCACCATCTCGCAGCGCATCGTCGGCGGCCTGCTTGGACACTGGGCTTGCTGGACCCGCGCAGCTGTTGATACATTTCGTGCTCTGAAAAATCTGTCCGGCAATGGCTCCATACCCACCGATGCCGCCCTGCTCGCCAGGCAGGTCACCGACATGAACGGCGCGATCTTCGACGCAGCCAACAATTTTCGCGGCGCCATTCCCGGTGTGCTTGAAGTGCTTCACCGTCAAGGGCTGATCGATAGCAACCTCTGCCTCGATCCGGCTGAATCCCTGAGCCCCGGCCAGGCGGAAGAAATCACACGCGTCTGCAATGCGTATCCACATCTGATCGATGATGCGTTTGTACACGATCATTTAA
>CAZYQL010000159.1:0-4511 GCA_964650055.1 uncultured Phycisphaeraceae bacterium
CGCATATCGACGCGCTTCATCGCATCGTGTGGACAGGCGCGCTCGCAGGCTGGGCCGCCCAGTTGATCGACGCACAGGTCGCACTTGCTGGCCTTTACAATCGGGGCGTTGTTCTTGTCGAGGATGAAGCCGCCTTTGTCGTTGCGGATCTCCACCATGCGAATGTTGTTGTACGGACAGCTATTCGCGCAGGTCGCGCAGCCGATGCAGGTGTTGTCATTGATAATCACCTGGCCACTGGTCGGCTCACGCCCGATCGCACCGGTAGGACAACCGATCATGCAAACCGGATCAGCACAGTGCATGCACGCATTGGCAACCATGTAGTGATCGTGCTTCTGACCGTGTCGCACAAACTTGGGATTGTTTTCATGAGCCGCAGCACAGGCGCGAACGCAGTCATCACAGCGCGTGCAGCGATCCAGATCGATCACCATCGCAGCGGTGCCGTTGATGAAACGATTCTCCACCAGAAACTCGAGCAACCCGGTTTCAATCTGCTTGTCTTCCTTCTTACCCAGAAACCGCGTCAATCCGGAAATAGGCAGCGAAATTCGCCTGGCCTTTTTCACCGGCTCATCTTCACCCGCACGGATCATCGGCGGCAGATGTTCCGGCTTCACATGAGGAAGCACATACTTCTCCACCAACGGCGTAGGCACGCGCAAAATATCCACATACCCCACCGCACGCAGTGTCGATTGCAAAGGCACACTCGCCTTGGCACGCCAGTTGTTCGCCAGCTCCTGCAAACCATAAGTCTGCCCCGCACCCGCATACGACAGCGTGCGATGACCATTGCCAAACCGCTGACTGATGCGGGCAAATCCCGAGCGGATCAGCACCAGACCATTGGCATAATTACCTTCCTCCGCGATCACCGGCTCATTCGCCAGCTTATCACTGGCGCTCTGCTGCGCCACCGTTTTGTAGGTCGCATACCACTCGAACCCGCCATGCGTTTCAAACTCGGTGGCCGCGGCAACTTCCTTAAGCTGCTCTTCCGTCAGATGGGCGAATAGTTCGTTGTCACCCAGAAACGACATCAGTGCATTCTTGCGATAGAGCGCATCGATGTGCTTCTTGATCGCATCATCGCGCCTGCGAATGTCGCGAAGCCCCTGCCAGCGGATTTCCAATAGCTCCGCGTTGCCCTCGGCAAAGATCGTCGCTGTTCGCGGAATGCGACCAAGTGCGGCCAGCTCACCAAATAGTGAACCCGTCTGAAGTTCAACTGTTTTATGTTTGCCCAGTACTGCGGGAACATCCTGAAGGAAGACGCGCGTCTCGCCGCCGCTGCCGCGCTCAGCGATGCCGCCTTTGACCTTGGCTTCCTGATATTTGGAGACGCTGCGCACCTCGGGCAGGCGCGGATTGGTCCACCACTGCGATAGCGACTGAAGCCAGGTTTTTCGTTTGCGTTCCTGCCGACCTAGTAGGCGTGGCGGAAGGCTGTCGAGCACCACGCGCACCTTGCCGCGCAGGACGAGGAAAGCGGAGTGACCGTAATCACCTTCGCGCACCACCAGATCGCCTGACTTGTAGGCGACGATGCGAGTGTCATTGAGCAGGATGCCGCGCAGCGGATTGGAAGCGGGAAACTTGTGCTCATCAATGTCCTTGAAGGGCGCAATGGTGAGCAGATGCTCGACATCCCCTTCGGTCATGTCAGGACCAAAAGGCACATCCCAGCGCTGCGGGCGATCAATGGCGACGACTTGAGGCATGAGGAGGGGTGCCGAGTATCGGGTGTAGGGTGTAGGGTGTCGGAAATAATGGCAGAAGAAAAGGCGAATGCTTATTACTTAATACTTATTGCTTATTACTTATTACTTATTAAGTGGATCGCATAGCGCCAATGCGTGTCGCGCTAGACCTATCCGACTTGGCCAAATAAGTATTAAGTAATAAGCATTAAATAATAAGCATTCGCTCTCTTTATATTGAAGCCTTACGGTGCCACCGCGCCCTTGTACGTTTCGGGCTTGGGAATCAGCTTGTCGATGGCAGCCAGTTTTGTGCCATCGTGCTGTTCAGCCACCGCACGGGCCACTGCGCCGATCTTGGCGGGCAGTTCGGTCAGCACTGCTTCGCTGAGTTTGAGCGAACCATCTTCGCGGCGATCCATTTCTTTCACCATGGCGGAGACCAGCGGAATGTCCTGCAATTCGAGGATCTCGTCGATGGCGGTCATGGCGTTGCGGATGCGGTTGAGGATGGCTGATCGGTAGTTGCCCTTTTCGGTGATCTTGCCCGCAGCGTGCAGGCTCATCTCAAGGTCAACGAGCTTGCCGATGACGTAGAGCACGCGCTTGCGCTCCGCAGTCGTCTCCTTGTTGGTCTCGCTGCCGAAGTAGTTGTGGCGAACTTCGCCATGCGACCATGCAACCAATTCGAAATCGCTGGAGGTCTTGTGGCCGCCCGCGTTGACGATCTGCTCGTTGGGCACGAGGTGGCAGGAGAAACAGTTCTTGGCGATGAGATAGACGCGATCCTTGCGGATCATGCCCGCCAGATCCGCCTGCTTATGCCGCTCCACTTTGTGTGCTGCATCTTCGGTCTCTTTGGTCTTGCCAGCACCGTAGTCGTTGTGCAGTTTGACCCAGTCGGAGGCTGGGCCGTGGCATGATTCACACGACACGCCGGAGATGGTGGTCAGATCGGTCGGATCATCGCCCTTAGCGGTCGAGTGGCACTCGATGCACATGCCGGTGCGGCGATAGGTACGGGTGATGCCCAGCTTGTCCGCAATCACCCGGCCATCCTTGAGCTTGTCCAGCGACCGGAAGTGCGGCGTCTTTTCCCAAGCTGCCGCTTCCTTCTGATGACAACTGGCGCAGTTGCCGCCGGTGGCACCGTTGCCCAGCACCTTCTTGTGATCGATCTCAATAATCTGTGCCGATGCGGAAGCGGTAAAGCTCACAGCGACAACCAGTGCCAGGAGCGACGACGAAAAACGGATGGGGTTCATCATGACCTTCGACCTCTTATGAAGGTGAACGGAAACACATTGCAAAATACAAATTACAAATTACAAATCACAAATTACAAATTACAAACAAATCTCAAATTTCAAATTTCAAATCTCGAATCGGCAACCTGCCTTCGGGAGCCCGCCCCTTCGGGGCGGCGCTAAACGGAATCAACGTCCGTTCATCTGTCCCCTGTCCCCTGTCCCTGCCTCCTGCCTCCTGTCCCTGCCTCCTGTCCCCTGCCTCCTACGCGTCCAGAACTATTTTCGTTTTCGGGACTGCAACACACGTCAAACACGATCCTTTTTCCGGGGCAGCGCCGGGCGGTGTCGAGTAGGTGACATCACCTTCTTTTATAGCCGTCAGACACGTGCCGCAGTTACCAGCGCGGCAGCCGAACTCCATGGTAATACCATTCTTCTCACCAAACTCCAGCAGCGTGCCCGAGGCAGCGGTCCACGTGCAGGTGCGATTGCTCTTGGCGAAAACAATTTCCAGTCCCGCCACAGCCGCTGCGCCTGCTTCCGCGGGGGCTGGCTCTTCTTTCTTGACTTTCTTAATACTCGCCGGCCCGAAGGCTTCATAGTGTACGCGATCGTCAGGTACGCCCCACTCTTCCAACCCGGGCACCACCGACTCCATCATCGGCGGCGGGCCACACATGTAAAAATCAAAATTATTCGATGGCAGCACACGCTTGAACAAATCAATGCTCACCCGCTCAGCATGCTGATAGTCACGATCCTTCACATCCTTGTCATCGGGATTGCTATAGCACACGTGCAGCGTCAGGTTTTCGTGCAGCTTGTCTAGCTCTTCCAGATGCGCCTTCATCGGATGGTCTTTGCTGCTGCGCACACCCAGGAAAAAGTGGACCTGCCTCTTGAGCGTGCCATCCGCGATCAGCGTGTTGAGCATCGAAAGCACCGGCGTGATACCGATGCCGCCGCCGATGAGCACGATGGGGCCATTGGCTTCCATATCGAGGAAGAAGTGGCCGCCGGGCGCACGCACATCGAGAATGTCGCTTTCCTTCACATGGTCGTGAAAGAAGTTGGAACTCAGACCGGGCGGAATCTCCGGCTTGCCGCGAGGAGCAGGGCATCGCTTGATCGAGACGCGATAATACTCGCTGCGCGGCCCATCGCTGAGCGAATAGCAGCGAACAATCGGCTTGTCCTTGCCCGGCACGTTGAGCTGAAAGGTCAGATACTGCCCCGGCTTGAATCCGGACAGCGGCTTGCCATCGTGAGGACGCAGGTAAAACGAACAGACATCGCCCGGCTCAGGCTCGCGCTTGAACACTTGAAACTTGCGCCATCCGTTCCAACTTGCCACCGCATCCTGCCTCTTTTTCGCAGTGGCACGGACCGCATCGATCCGCTCCTGAAACAGATGCATCGACAGCGACTGCGTCCTGCGCTCGCGGCCGATGCGAAGCATCGAACCAAAAACAAACAGCAGCGACTGCACCGCCACTAGGCCGATGACAATCCCACCCGCGATCATGATGATGGTTTGTGCGAGCATGGGAAGCGG
>CAZYQL010000159.1:4611-6455 GCA_964650055.1 uncultured Phycisphaeraceae bacterium
CAGCCTTCAGCTATCAGCTATCAGCTTGAAGGCAGGGGAGTTTTCAGAGTCACGATACACAATCACATTCGTCCAAGTCGGCGTACTAATTGCCTTGAAGCTGAAAGCTGATGGCTGACGGCTGATGGCTCCCATCTCCCAGCTCCCAGCTTCCTTAAAACTTCCACCGATATTCTACTCGTATGCCGGTCAGGTCTTCATTGTTTTCGCGCCATGCATAGATGGCGTCGAAGCGAAGAATCATGGCGTTGTTCAGGGGAATCTGGACACGCATGCCGACGCCGATTTCGTTGCCGCCTGGGGCACCCTCATCGCCATCGCGATTCTGGGCGGCGACTTCGAAGACCACCTGTTTGTCGAGATCGAAGAGATATTCGATACCCAGCGCCGCGCCGACGGCGTCGTGTCCATCGTCGGTTATTTTCGGGAAGCCTGTGAGTCCATCGGTTTCAAAAACCAAGCCGGTGTTCTTGAGGATGCCGCCCGCACCGCCATCGCGAGCCAGGCTCTGAGGCTTGTCAAAGCCCGCGAAGAAGTTGAGGTAAGGCACGAGCGTGGAAGGCAGACTGGTGACGAGAGAGTTTTCGACGAGGATGATAAAGCCATCGGCGGTCTGCTGGGCGCCGCCATTGGGATCCTGTCCGATATTGCCGACGATGCGGACACTGTTAGACAGCCAGCCGCCGTAGCGCCGGGTGAAACCGGCGGTGAGGTTGTGGTAGCTGCCGCCGAATCCGGAGTGGTCATCGGTGTAGCCGTAACCCACTTCGAGGTAGCCTTCGAGCATTTCAAAGAAGCCGGTGATGCCGTAGAGATGCACAGCTGAATCTGCACCGGGCACTGCACCGGTGGTGACTTTATCCCAGCCCGCGAAGAAGGTGATATCGAAGTTACTGATCTGCAGAGCGGGCGAGTTTTGAGCAGGGATGGTGATGGCGACGCCGGTGAACGCATCTTCGACCCATACGCCGTTTTGGAACAGCAGCGGGATGAGGCCGACGGCGAAAGGCAAGTCGAACTCAGCGCGGGTATTGAAGAGGCCTGAGAAGATGGCGCCGACATCGCCTTCAAAGAAGAGGGCATCGACGTTGCCATCGAGGTCGAACTGGTTTTCATCATCGCCGTCGCCGCCGAGCTCGATGCGGTTGAAGCTGCCGTTTTTGTCGAAGGGGCGAAAGAAAGCGTGAATGCGTTCGGTGCCGGTGATGCCGAAATCGACATCGAGATTCAGGCGGGTGGCGATGAGCGAGTTTTCGGTGTCGCCGTTGTCGTTGTAGGCATAGGCGGTGCGCCAGTCGCCATAGACGAACAGGTGCGGTGCCAGCGGGTTCTTGTCGCCCAGAATATGGGGCATGTCCTGGAACGGACCGGACTGATAAAGCTCACGGCCAAGTTCCAGCAGCGGGCGCTGGGTCTTGATGTAGGTCTTGGCACCGTAGATATCAAGCTGAGCCTGCGGGTCGTAGGGCGTGTCGGCGTAGCTCGGGTTGGGGCCGAACATGTTGGCATCGAAGGGCACGGGCATCGCCTCGGGTGACATCTTGGGCGGCGAGGTGTCGTGAAGGTCGTGCGCAATCTTCTCATCATTGGCCAGCACAAACAGATTCGCGTACTGCGAACCTGAGAATGATGACGCCAATGCCGATGTGCCGGTCATCATCACAGCACAGGCAGCGCCAAAGCGCTTGAGAGATCCCGACTTTGCCCTGGATTTCATTGTCTTAACTCCGAGAAGAAGAACCGTCGCTCTGCTAGTTCTGTTACTCGCACTCTGCATGAAGCCCGCAAAGCCCCGCCCTTTGGGCGGGCGCTAAACGGGGATTTCAGTTCACGTATTTATTTCA
>CAZYQL010000159.1:6555-9365 GCA_964650055.1 uncultured Phycisphaeraceae bacterium
CATTTACTTCACTTCAAACTCGACCGCGTAGGCGTGGAAATCCATCATCCACTCGTTCATCGATTGTTCCATTTCCTTGGTCGCACCGACGAACCTCATAAAGTAGATCGGCTCAGCGCGGCTGCGCAGTCGCACCGCCAGTTTGTATTTGCCCGGCTTGGCCATCAGCTTACTGGGCACGCTGTAGCTCGCCTTGCGGCTTGAGAGCGGTGGAATGCTTCTGCTTTCCATGCGAATGAAGGGCGGGTGGTTCATCACGGTGATCGGGAAGCCTGATGGCCGAATGAACGGCAACTGATCGATGTCCACGTTAATGGGCAGGTACATTTCGCGATCGGTGCCCTTGACGTTGGTCGTGAGGAACTTGGTCTGGAAGTTCACGAGCTGCGAGTCGTGCTTGATCTTGCCTGCTGCCACTTCCAGCGAGTGAAGGTCAGCCATGTCGCCGTTCTTATCGACGTAGCCTGATTCCCAGATGTTTTTGCCTTCCGGATCAGTTAGCGCGACGTTGACCCAAATCTCCGGCTGAGCACCCAGCGAACCCGAAGGCAGGTTGTGGCCCGGGTCGGTGTTGCTGATGACATAGTGGAACTTGAGGCCGCTGCCAGCCGAGGGCTTGGTGGCGAAGAACGGACCATCGACGCGTGAGCCGTTCTCCATCACCTGCTGGCGATGGCTCTTTTTCAGATGCAGCAGCTTGATGTTTTCTTCGACGATGATGCGGGCATCTTCGCGGTCAAAGGGATCCGACCATTCCTTGGGGAATTCGACTTTCACTTGGCCCTTGTCCACCTTCTCTTCGAAGTCCGGCGAACCCCAGCCTGCGCGGTGATCGAACTTGAGCCAGGTTTCCATCTTCCACTTTTCAGCCTTGGGATTATGCGGGAAGATGCCCGGGTGCGCGATCGGGTAGCCGGGGCCATAGAACGAGTGATTGGTGTGTTTGCGGTCGGGTGTGGGCTTGCCGTTAACAATCGCGGCAGGGCCGATTTCATAACCCGCGGCAACGCCGGGCACTTTGCCGGTGTGGCAATCCTGACACGTGGTGCCAGCCTTCATGGCGGGCGAAGCGCGGTACTGATCCCACACCACTTCGAGCTTAATGCCCGGGTGTACTGCCACCTGATGGCAGGAGACGCAGAACTCGCTCTTACTGATCTGTTCAAAGTGGATGGCCTTGCTATGAATCTTCATAGCCGGGCCTTTCTTGTCGCCCACCGGATCGAGCGTCGGGGTGGCCTTGAGCAGTTCCGCGAGAGTTGAACCATCACCCGAGCCAAAAACCGGCGCATGAATATTGCCAGGCTCGATGCGGCGTGCGCCGTTGACCTTGTTGTATTCCGTATCCACGCGATGGCAGGTGATGCAGGTCACACCTTCACGCGAAACTTGCGATCGCTCCCACAGCGGCAGCTCGCGCGGCTCGCCCAGCGTCGTGCCGACACTGGCGTGGCAACGCATGCAGAAGAAGCCGACGGTGCCTTGCGAAAGCTCGCTGATGCGCTGCTCGAACTTGTGGAACATCGGCGAGATGGAGGCGTAAGCGTGGTTGCTCACTCGCCATTCATCGTAAATCTTCTGGTGACAGGTGGCACACTTGCTCGCACTGGGATAAGCATCGGCGTTGTAGAGCAGAACGTGCGGGTCTTCCTGGCCATCGTCCTTCTTGTTGTCCTTTGAATCGGGCTTCACCGGCGGCTTGGCGGGCGCATCATCTTCATCATCAAGCAGGCCGCCTTTTTTGGCGGGCGGTTTGGGCGGCGCGACAGGCTTGGCGGATGCATCATCTTCATCATCGAGCAGGCCACCTTTTTTGGCGGGCGGTTTGGGCGGCGCGACAGGCTTGGCGGGAACGTCTTCATCATCAAGCAGGCCGCCCTTTTTAGCCGGTGCCTTTGGCGCGGGCTTGGCGGGTGGCGCATCGATATCTTCATCGTCGAGCAGGGCGCCCTTTTTCTCTACCTTCGGCGCGGGCGCGGGCTTGGGCGCGACATCTTCATCATCGAGAAGGCCGCCTGCGAAGACCGGGCCTAGGCCCAGAGCAAGGCCTAGGAGCAGCATGATCGCTGCCGGGGCAAACGACCAGAGGGTGATGCGGGGCGCAGCAGCGGATGAGCGGTTGGTGTCGCTGGTTGTCATGATTCCTCCGTCGGCAGAGAACATAATGCTTGTGTCTTGCTGGTGTCTTGCTGGTGTCTTGCTTGTGTCGCTTGCGGTGAAGGGCCAGCATGTTTAGCGGTTGCCCGGACCCCCCGGGCCTTTTCCGCAGCCATACTGAATCAAACCAAAGATGGGCGTGAGTTTACCGTGTTACTTTCGTCACGCCAATGGGTGTAAGCGAAAAAGAGTCAAAATAAAATTAATAATTTTTGAAGTGACTGTCCTGACAACATCACGAACGATGAATACAAACATCGCCTGCCGAGAACGCATATGTGCGGTTTCATCGGCAGAAACAGGGTGGAACCCTTCAATTAAAAGATAATCACGAGCACAAGCTGTATGAACTGAGAATCACTCTCATTTAGTTTTCCTAAACAAAGCCCGCCCATCTGCCGGGCGCACTGCGGGAAGCATGAGAACGATTCATTCGTCAACGCAACACTTGTGTAGATACCGATGCTGGAAGGGAGGGGAGTACGAACCAAATGCGCCAGCCCTGATTACCACAGTTTAATATCCAATCCCCTATTGATATTTGATTCAAATTCTGCTAAACTATGCCCGGCTCGATCCTCATTTCGCGTCCACTGATCTCCACATAGCCCCGGCTTTAGCCGGGGGAACGCCACGAATACGGAGAGTCACCC
>CAZYQL010000160.1:0-3969 GCA_964650055.1 uncultured Phycisphaeraceae bacterium
CCCCCTGTCCCCCGTCCCCTGCAATCCTCACACTCGCCTTCGCTTCCTTCGCGGGCGGCGAAAGCCATTGCCCGATTTTCTTGAACACTTTGCCTAGGTCTTCCATAGAAAGCTTGGGCGAGCGCGTGCCGATGGTGTTGACCCAAAGCGTCTGATAACGCGGGAGCAATTGCCCGATCAGATGCTGACAGCTCGAAGGATGCCGACCCCAGTCGTCGGAAAAGACGATCAGGCGGTGAAGATTGGTTCCGCGTTCTGAGTTCTGAGTTCCGAGTTTTGATTCAGTTTCAGTCATTGCAAGGGTTCAACTCATTGAGTGCATTCAAACTCAGAACTCAAGACTCAGAACTCAGAACTATTTCTTCTATCGGCCTAAGTCGTGGTCCGTTTGTGCCGAATGTAACGAATGTGCGGGATATTCCGCCAGTCGCATGAAACGACGTATGACACAGCGCATGACACAATCGCCAGAATCAACGATGCAAGTCCACCGCTCAGGCAGCGATCAGCCGCGCCAGCGCGTGTTGTTTTTGACTCATCGCGTGCCCTATCCGCCTGATCGCGGCGATCGCATTCGGGCGTTTCACATTCTGCAATTTCTCGCGCAGCGTTATGACGTTTCATTGGCAGCAGTCAGTGATGAGCCGGTCACGAGCGAGCAGATGCAAGTGATCGAAGGTTTCACGCAGCGGGTTTGTGTGCAGCCGATTAGTGCCAAATGGAGCAAGCTGCGCGGCCTCGCATCACTCGCTCTCGGTGGTGCAGTTTCGCCAGCTTACTTCTATCGCCCTGCACTGAAGCGAACGATTGAAAACTGGCATCGCGAGCAGCCGTTTGATGCGGTGGTGACTTTCTGCACCGGCATGGTTCAGTATGCGCGCGCTCTAACCAAGCGCGACAAATCGATCAAACACATCATTGACCTGGTGGATGTCGATAGCGCCAAGTGGGCCCAGTATGCGAGAAACAGCAAGCCGCCGATGCGCTGGATTTACGGTGCCGAGGCCAAGCGACTTCGCGACATCGAAGCAGGCAAGCACGATCGCTTTGACGCCATCGGGGTCGTCAGCGAGGCGGAAGCGAACACGTACCGCAAAGAAGTGGGCGATCATCCCGGCCTGATCGAACTGCGCCACGCGGTCGATACAAAATTTCATCAGCCCATGCCAGATGCAGGCACGCAAGGCGGCGCGAAGATCGTGTTCATCGGCGTACTAAATTACAAGCCCAACGTAGAAGGCATCATCTGGTTTGTGAATCACGTGATGCCACTGCTGCGCCAGCGCGTGCCTGATGTGAAATTGCAGATCATCGGCCGCCATCCTTCGCCCGAAGTCCTTGCGCTCAGTAGTGCTGCGAATGTCGAAGTAGTGGGCTCGGTGCCTGATGTGCGCGACTATCTGCGCACAGCGACCGCCTCGATTGCACCACTGAAAATTGCTCGTGGCGTGCAGACAAAAGTTCTCGAAGCGATGGCGAGTGCGCGTGTGGCGATTTGTTCGCAAGGCGCAGCCGAAGGCATTCATGGTGATGATGGCGAGCACCTGATCGTTTGCGATTCGCCGTTGCAATGGGCACAGACGCTCGAACGAATCATCACTGATTACGAACTTCGCACGCGCATCGCCTCACAAGCGCGGCAGCGCATCGAAGCGATGTACCGCTGGGAAAAGTGCTACGAACCACTTGAAAAACTCATCGGCACCAGCCGCGAATCACAACGCCGTCAGGCTGCCTGATTTTATTCTCGAAACTTTGAACCTTGAACTCGCAACTCGGAACTAATCCCATGCAACCCAAAACCGCACTCATCACCGGCATCACTGGTCAAGATGGCTCCTACCTCGCAGAGCTGCTGCTCGAAAAAGGTTACGCGGTGCATGGCGTCGTTCGCCGCGTCGCCAGTGAAGAACCGGACTCGCGCTATGGTCGCATTCGTCATCTGCTCGATCGCGTCACGCTGCACTCGGCTTCGCTGGAAAATTATGCGAGCCTGTGCAAGGTCGTGCAGAACGTCAAGCCCGATGAGTGTTATCACCTGGCCGCGCAGAGCTTTGTCAGCTATTCGTTCGAGGATGAATTCTCGACGATGAACACCAACATCAACGGCACGCACCACATGCTTGCCGCCATCAAAGAAGTCGCACCCGAGTGCCGCTTCTATTTTGCTGGTTCCAGTGAAATGTTCGGCAAAGTCCGCGAAACCCCGCAAAGTGAATTGACGCCTTTTCATCCGCGCTCCAGCTACGGCATCAGCAAATGTGCTGGCTTTGAACTGACCCGCAACTACCGCGAAGCGTACGGCCTGCACACTTCCAGTGGCATCCTCTACAACCACGAGTCACCGCGTCGCGGCTTTGAGTTTGTCACGCGCAAAATCACCAGCCACGTGGCGAAGATCAAGATGGGCATGACTCACGAGCTGCGTCTGGGCAATCTCTCCGCTCAGCGCGACTGGGGCCACGCGAAGGATTTCGTCGAAGCGATGTGGCTGATGTTGCAACAGGAAACGCCTGATGACTATGTCGTCGCCACCGGCCAAACCTGGAGCGTGCGCGACTTCTGCGAAATCGCCTTTGCCCATGTGAATCTCGACTACCGAGATTACGTCGTCACCGATCCCAAGTTCCTGCGTCCTGCGGAAGTTGATCTGCTGCTGGGCGAGCCGGATAAGGCCCGCAAAGTGCTCGGCTGGAAACACCGCCACACGTTTGAACAGCTCGTGTGCAGCATGGTCGATGGCGACATGGCGGCGCTGGGCGCGGGCACGTCGCAGCGCAGCTTGCGACTGGCGGCATGAGAGCAGGGTGAGAAAAAATGGTGAGCCGCGACGTAACACGTCGCGGACGCCACCGGCCTGAAGGAGTGATGATCGCGCCCTGTACTTCGCTAACGACGGATCACGGCGCGACCAGCACCCCACGAGTTCGTTGACGTCCGCGACTCGTTGAGTCGCGGCTCATCGTGAAGCCGCAGCTCTCCGTCACGTCACATCCGCCACCAGCACGCGCGGCAACCCTTCGTGGTCGTTCAAAATATTCGCATTCTCCAGGCCCGCTTGCTGTGCCAACTCCATCACCACCGCCTTCTGCGAGTCGGCGATTTCGATGATGACCTGTCCGGGCACTTCGATGTGCTGCTTGCTCTGCGCGATCAGCGTGCGGATGAACTTTAGACCATCGCTGCCGCCGCGCAGCGCCAGGTGCGGTTCGTAATCCTTCACATTGGGCAGCACCTGTTCAAACTCTGCATCGCTGATGTACGGCGGATTGCTCACCAGATATTTCACGCGCTCAAATTTCAAAGGCTCCAGCAGATCGCCCTGACGAAAATCAATGCGATCGGTCACGCCATGCGTCTTCGCATTTTCCCTGGCAATGGTCAGTGCATCACCGCTGATGTCGGTGGCGACGACCTGCGCCTCTTGAATCTGTTTGGCGAGACTGATGGCGATGATGCCGCTGCCTGTGCAGATATCCGCGATGACCGGAGCGCGAAAGCCCGGCGTGCGGCGGCAGTGCTGAATGATGTGCTCAACGATGGTTTCAGTAGATGGCCGCGGAATCAGCACTGCGGGTGTGACCTTGAACATCATCGAAAAAAACGGAGCTTGGCCCACGAGATAATCGACCGGCTCATGTTTACTCGCACGTTCGACCAGATCACGAAAGGCAGCACGCTCCAGATCACTGGCCGGCCGATCTGCTTCCATGAATAGTTTCAGACGTGGGACACCCAGCACATGAGCGAGCAGCATCTCCGCAGAGTGGCGCGGCGAGTCGATGCCTCTTTTCTCGAAGTGCTCAGTAGTCCAAGCGAGCAGCTTGCGCGTGGTCCAGCGGTCAGAGGCGGAAGGCGATGATGACATGGTCGCATTGTAGAAGAGTTGGGGAAATGAAAAACCCACCCACAGGAGTGGGTGGGCTTTGTGTGTTTTTCTGATCTCTGACTTCTGACCTCTGATCTCTG
>CAZYQL010000160.1:4069-7943 GCA_964650055.1 uncultured Phycisphaeraceae bacterium
TCTGATCTCTGACTTCTGACCTCTGATCTCTGGCTCTGTCCTCTTACTTCTTAGCAACGACTTCGATGGTGGTCTTCTTGATGCCCAGAGCTTCCTTGGTGCGGCCGGACTCGGAGCCGCCGGCTTCGAGGGTCTTGACGACATCCATGCCATCGACGACTTCGCCGAAGATGGTGTGCTTGCCATCGAGCCAGGAGGTGGGGACGAAGGTGAGGAAGAACTGCGAGCCATCGGTGCCGGGGCCTGCGTTAGCCATGGAAAGGAGGCCGGGCTTGTTGTGCTTGACGTTCTTGTCGTACTCGCCGTCGTACTTGTAGCCGGGGCCGCCGGTGCCGGTGCCCAGCGGGCAGCCGCCTTGAGCCATGAACTGAGTGATGACGCGGTGGAAGCTCAGATCATCGTAGAAGCCAAGGCGGGCGAGATAGATCGTGCTCGAGACGTGCATCGGTGCGGTCTCAGGCAGCAGCTTGATCTTGATGGTGCCCTTGTTGGTTTCCATGATCCAGAAATAATCGCTCTTGGCGTCGAACGTGGCCTTGGGCGGCTTGGGCAGGCTGGTCTTCCAACCCTTCTTTTCCAGATCGATTTTGCCAGCGGCCTTCTGGTCAGCGATGAACTTGTCAATCGAAGTGACCGCGCCATCGCTAGTCGCATCGGCGGCAAAGGTAACACTGGCCATCAGCAAAGTCACGAGTGCAATCGCAGCAATCAAATGCATGAAGAAACTCCATTAAGGTTGGGGTTGAGGGTGAGGAACTATTGTAGCGGAAGCGGAGAAAGAGGTCAGAGGTCAGATGTCAGATGTCAGAAAAGGCAAGAGGCCGTCGCAGCGAAGCTGCATCCTACTGACCTCTGACCTCTGACTTCTGACCTCTGACCTCTTCCCCCCCCGCTCACTTGCGGTGCTTGTTGGCCAGTTGTTGGAACTTGGGCTTGAGGGCTGGACCGCCAAGTTCAGGGTACTGGCCTTCAAGCTGTGCGACCAGACGCGGGATGAGTGCTACCTGCTCATTGAGCTTGTCATAGATTTGCAATGCACGGAGCCACGATTGCCACCAGATGCGATTGAGGATGTCGCGCTGCTGCCGCACTGCGGGAGCCATGTCAGCGGTGAGCTTCACCGCTCGCGTGGCTTCATCGCTGGTGATCTTGTCGTAAACACCCAGCGCCTGAATCAGGCTCGCTCGGTCGCCCTTGCTAAAGAGCACTTCTCCTTGCAGGAAGATGACGCGAGGCTCGCTGGGGTCTGCGTTGATCAGCGGCTGAAGCACTTTCACCGCATCATCAATTTTGCCGGTGAGCAGTGAGGAGCGAACCTTAATCAAGCGATAGCGGAACAGATCATCAGGCTCAGCGCCGTTCTTGAGGCCCCAGTCCAGAAGCATGTCCGCCAGCTTGTCCGATGCCGCTGCCTGCTTGGTAGCGCGCTCCGCAAACTCGTCGCGCTGAATCTGGCCCGGAGTAATTTCAGCCGCATAGCGCAAGTCTTCGATGTCATCTGACAATTCTGCCAAGGCGGCATCGATGGTGCCAGCCGCGGCCGCCTGTTTTTCTTTGTCGTCACCAGATGATGTGACCAGTTCTTCTGCGAGTTTCACAGCCTCGGCAGAATCGCCCTGCTTCACCTTCACCATAATCCGACGACTGATCGCCTGGCGAATCAGATCCGGATCGCCCGGGTAATCACTGGCAAAATCGCGCAGAGCCTTGTCCGCGTCGTCCCATTTCTTGGCATGGATGTCGAGCTCCACCTTGCGAAGCACGATGTCCGCCAGCGTGTTCTTCATCACCTGCACCTGCTTGGTGGTGCTGGCTTCTTCTTCCAACGCGCGGCGGGCAATTCGCTCAATGCGATTAGCTTCATCGCGCAATGCATCGCGGCGCAAATCCTTCGGCTCGCCTTCGGGCATCGGATTCCAAAGCTGCATTTGGCAGTAGAGCCATTCACGCTGCCCTTCGACGTAGTCGCGATGTTGGAGCGGCAACTTCTCATAGGACTCAGCGGCCTCCTTGTACTTGCCTTCCGCTTGAAGAACGTTGAAGGTGTAATAGACGCGCTGATCATCGGCGACGGCGGTGTGCCCCAGTTTGGAATAGAGCACTGCAGCGGTGTTGCGGTACGCCGCATCAACGCCATCAGCGCGGGCGGGTTGAATGTGGAGGTTGTAGAGGAAGCGGATCGCGAGATTGATCGCTTCTTCGGCCAGCGGATGCTCGGGCAACTCGTTGGCCAACTCGGTCCAGATCGCCGCCGCCGCCAGGAAGGCTGTGCCATCTTCAGGATTGCTCAGGTAAGTCGCGTAAGCTTTGTTGTACCGAGCGCGAGCCTTGACCTCCGGCGGAACATCAGCGCGGCGAATCAATGAGTCGCTGGTATCAATGCATGCATTCAGATGCACGCGGGCTTCCTTCATTGCCGCCGCTGCTTCGGTTTCCTTTTCTTGCTTCTGAAACGCAGCCCACTTGGCGACCAGTTCGTTGCCCAGAATGCGCTCCATTTCGCCCATGCCAGAAAGCACCATCGGCGGGAGCGTGTCCTGTTTCTGGCCGGCGAACTGCTTCGTCCAGCGGGTGAAGACAAACATGCGAGCCGCCTCGGTACGCTGGCCCAGTCGCTTGTCGGCGAAGAGCGCATCGTAAGGCATGTAGGCGGCTTCGAGTTTCTTCTGATCCTTGCCTACATGCTTCATCAGCAGGCGATGCTGCAAGTCAGCGATGAGAATGGCGAAGGCCACGCCGCCTTGCGTGAGCGGATGATCCTTGAGCATTTCCAATGATTCCACCGCGGCATCAGGCTTCTTGTCGCGCAGTTCCAATGCGACGGCTCGCATGAGGTTGGCGCGGAAAGCCATCAGATCGTCTTTGCCAGCTTGCGCCACTTTGTCGAGGATACCGATGGCGTCGTTGTGTTGACCTAGGCGCGCCATGGCTTTGGCTTTGATGAAATCGGAAGGACGCTGCGGGATGCCGTACTTGGTGGCCAGTTCGGTGGGAATGTTGCTGATGGCATCGATGGATGCGTTGAGCAGCCGGGCCCGTTCACCGGCAGGATTGGTCGCTTGCAGCGGAATGTTGGGATTCTTGCCCAGGTTCTGAAAGTAAGGATGCGAATCAGGCAACAGCGATGCCCAGTAGGCTGCGTGCGCCAGCATGAAGGGCACCTTGGTCTTGAAGTACTCGTCCATCATTTCTTCCCAGCGCCCCGTGTTCACGTAGGTCTGGTTGTAGTTATCTGCGCGAGGCAGTTCGCGCTGGAGCTTACTGAGAAAAATCGATGCATCGAAAAGACTCTCGGCAGCGAGCGAAGCACCGGATTCAAAGATGCGTGTTTGTTCAGGCGTGGGAATGCCGAACTCGTAGAAATCATCCGCGAGATCGTTGAGCGACATGCGGGTGTAGATCAGATGAAGCGACATGTCCGTCTGCCAGAGCGGCCGCTTGGTGTTGTCGCGGTTGCCGCTAATCAGTGCCTGAAACTCGGCCATGCCTTTCTCAAGCGATTCACGGCGTTCCACAAGATCGTTGACATTGCCGGGCACGGGCGTCTGTGCTCGCATGATGAGCATTTCGACTTCGAGCTTTTTCGCATCAGCGGGATCTTTGATTGAGCCATCGCGCGACAGACGCACGAGCAGTTCGGACATGCCGCGCTCGCGCATTTCCTTGATCAGACGATCAACGTTGAGGTGTTCGAGCTGTGCGGTGGCGGAGGATGAGAGCGCCATCAGCAGCAGCATGGCAACGGCAAAAAACTTGCGGGTGAAGATGTTCATGATCGTTCTACCAAGATGAAGCTGAACCGAATGAAACCGAACAGGATGAAACCAGACCGATTAAAAATCAGAATCACGAGCGAGCAGTGTAACGAAGCAAG
>CAZYQL010000160.1:8043-9350 GCA_964650055.1 uncultured Phycisphaeraceae bacterium
CGACACTGCGGCGTGCAATCCTTGCATTATTGTCGGATCAAAATCGCAGCCGCGATGCTTCAGGGTGCCGGTAAATCCATGGCAATCTGCGTGAATCCGGCACGCCTCGAAGCATTGTAGGCATTGACCACATGCTGCCAGCGAACCCTGCCCTGCGGCGCGATCACCACGAGGTTGTCATCGGCATAAAGCCCGGCTTGCCCGGTCTGTGGCGGCTGGCGCAGTTGCTTCATCATGGCAATCAGATCGCCGAAGTTCGTGGGCCGCGTCGGGTGGCCTTGGATGTCCAACCGGTAGCCGGTCTCACCCATTGAGCTGATGCCGACCTTGAGCGGTAACTGCGGCCTTGGCGCAGGCTCATTGCCACTTGAGAGCATTGCGAGTGAGCCTTCGCGATCGGTGAACTGCGTGGTGACGATGAAAAAAATCAGGAGCAGGAAAACGACATCGATGCAGGATGTCAGATTCAGTTCGCGAGGCGCGGACAATCGCTTGCGAGCATGACCAGCGGCAGTGCGAATCATGGCAGACCTCCGGTGGTGAGCGACGTTTATTCGTGAAACATCCCAAACGAGCCGCGACCGTAAGGAAGCGGGGCAGCGCCTTGAATCGTCCACTCCCTTACGGGCGTGGCTCGTTTGGGACATTGTTCGTGAATAACGACGAATGCTTGTAGCGCCAGGCTTTGCTTATCCGCCTTCGCCGCCGGTGGCCTGCGCGAAGGCGATGTTTTTGTAGCGGGCTTTCACAGCTGCGTTGAACGCGTTGACCACGTGCTGCCAGCGGACATCGCCGCTGGGCTGAATGACGATGGGGTTTTCAGCGCTGAAGGCGCCGCCTTTGTCTTCGCGCATGCCTTCGAGGAGCTTGCCCAGGTCGCCGAAGGTAGAGGGCGCGATGGCGGATTTATCAACATCCAGGCGGTAGCCGGTGCCGGTGCGACCGCTGCGGGCGCTGACGATGATCTTGATGGGCTGTTCGAGCTTGGGCACTTCCGCCGCTGAGCCTGTGCCTGCGGGCATGGTGGCCTGAATGATGCCTTCGCCGGGCACGAAGTTGCTGGTGATGATGAAGTAGATCAGGAGCTGGAAGACGACATCGATCATCGATGTCATGTTCAGTTCCATGTTGGTTGATGTGGATTTCTTCTTGGCCTTGCGCGGGTGGTGATGCACCGTCTCCTGCTGGGGCCCGCCAGCGGTGCTGGCTGCGGAGATCGCGGATGCAGGCGTCGAAGAAGGCGTGGGTTGTCCGGGTATCTGACTCATGGGTGTCTCGAAAATCTCAAATCACAAATTTCAAATCTC
>CAZYQL010000161.1:0-5374 GCA_964650055.1 uncultured Phycisphaeraceae bacterium
AACAGAGAAGAGTAAACAGAGCAGAGCAAATAGAGCAGAATAAATAGAGCCGCGACTCAACGAGTCGCGGACGCCGACGGCCTGAATGGGCGCTCATCGCGCGGTGATGCGCACGCCTCGTTTGGGTGATCGTTTTTTCGAACAAAGTTCGACGTCTGGTTCGCGGATATCACGCTCACTGAATTTCGCCCTCGCTCAGACCACGGCGCGACGTACACCCCTTCAGGCCTTGGGCGTCCGCGACTCGTTGAGTCGCGGCTCAGTATCCCGCTCAGTGTCCCGAATTTTTAACTCTGCCCTCACCCGAAAAAATTTCTCACAACACCGGCCCAAGATGCCAGGGTGTGAACTCTTCATCGCCAATGCCCATCGCTTCGCTCTTGGTCTTCTTCCCGCCAGCGACTTCGAGCACGAGATCGAAAATCCTTTCGCCCACAGCTTCCACAGATTCGCCTTGCAGAATCGTGCCCGCATTGAAATCCATGTCATCGATCATGCGCTCATACATCGGCGTGTTCGTTGCGATCTTGATCGAAGGCGTCGGCTTGCAACCAAAGCACGAGCCGCGCCCGGTGGTGAAGCAAACGACGTTCGCACCACCAGCGATCATCCCGGTGACGCAGACCGGATCGAAGCCGGGCGTGTCCATGAGCACCAGGCCTTTTTCGCGGATTTCCATGGCATATTCGTAAACCGCATTGAGCGCCGTCGATCCCGCCTTGGCCACAGCGCCCAGACTTTTTTCATAGATCGTCGTCAGCCCGCCCGCCTTGTTGCCGGGCGAAGGATTGTTATCAATCGAAGCGCCGAACACTTTCGCATACCACTCCCACCAGCGGATGCGCTCGATGAGTTTTCGCCCGACAGCTTCGCTGCGAGCGCGGCGAGTCAGCAGATGTTCAGCACCATAAACCTCCGTCGTCTCCGCAAGCACCGCAGTACCACCAGCAGCGACGAGGCGATCGGAGGTGATACCCAGAGCAGGGTTGGCGGTGATGCCGGAGTTGCCATCGCTGCCGCCGCACTTGAGGCCGAGGATGATTTCACTGGCGGGGATGGGCGTTCGCTCGATGCGATTGACCTGTGGCAGAAGTTCGCTGACGAGTTCGATACCGCGCGCGATGGTTTTCTGCGTGCCGCCCAGGTCCTGCATGGTAAGAACTGGAATGGAGGAAAGAGAAGGGCCTAGGGAGGAGGGCCTAGGGCCTAGGATCGCAAGGGAGTGAGACGATGCGATTGATTCGGCTGCCTTCACTGTCTTGTCTGCCTTCTCTTCCCTAGGCCCTAGGCCCTCTCTCCCTAGGCCCTTCATCAAATGCCCCGGCGTCGCCACTTCGCAGCCCAGACCGATGATGAGCACGGCTGCGACATTGGCATGTTTCGCAAAACCCGCCATGACGCGATCGAGCATTTGATGATGGAGCAGATCAATCGCCATGCCGCAGCCGGTGGCGTGCGTGAGTGCGATGACGCCATCGACGTTTGGAAAATTCGCAAGCCGATCGCGGTCGAAGTGGCGGGCGATCGCTTTGCTCACAGTGGCGGAGCAGTTGACGGTGGAGACGATGGCGATGTAGTTGCGCGTGGCCGCTCGGCCATCAGCGCGGCGATAGCCCATGAAGGTGCGCCCGACCACCGGCACAGGATCGGGCGGAATCTGCGTGGCGTATTCGTAATTCTGTTCGAGCTGCCCGGCAGTCATGTTGTGCGAATGCATCCAGTCACCCGCAGCGGCGGGTCGCGTGGCGTAACCGATGGTCTGGCCGAACTTGATGATGCGTGCGCTTGTGCCGATGGCGGTCAGCGCGATCTTGTGGCCCAGCGGAACGCTAGCGGTGAGCGTCACCTGCCGATGGCCCGCAGTGACCACCGCGCCTGCGCTAAGCGCACGCACAGCAATGCAGACGTTGTCCGCAGGATGCAAAAGAACCACATCAGTCGCAGCGTTCATTGTGGGCATAGGGAACAGGATAGCGGCAGATGGGGACGCGCAGCGAGCGCGCTGCGGCTATGAAAAAGTCGTGCGCATCAGCGCATCCACTTGCACAGTGAATCGACATGTTTCGCGGAGCCATCGCGCAGCCAGCCGTCGAGCTGCGCTTGCTCTTTAAGCTGCTGGCCGCGGTGACGGGGCACCACGATAAAACCTGTCGCAATATCCGAGAGAGCGCTCATGTCGCCCCAGAGTTTTTCAAACTGCGCCACAGGGAACACATCTTCCTGCCCGTGGCCCCAGCGCTTTTTCACATCTTTGAGCGTGACGTAGGTCGGAATCCTTGCTGCGAAATTGCGGATGGCAGCGGTCACCTTCGCGGGATCGCTCAAGGCTTCACGCGTGAGACCAAACGCCTTGAGCAGTCCTTCGATGTCGATCCACGTTGTCGCCGAGTTGTAATACGACAGTGCAAACTCATCTTCCTCGCGCGGCATCGCAAGCCCTTCCAACAATCTCGGTCTGCCATCAACGCGCGCCAGGCCGCCGCCGCGATCTTCAACACGGCGGTTGATCACTTCAAAGCTCAGCGTCCAGCCGCGCTGGATGTGCAGGCCGATGAGCGCGGGATCGAGATTAGCGCCGAGCGTGTCGATGTTGTGCAGCATCAGGTAGCGCAGATTCGGTCGCTCTTTCATCAGGCTCAGCAGCACACCGTTGCGCAGAAGATTAGGCACTTCATACCAATGGCCCACAGGATGCAGACACTGCATCGGCAGGTTGTCGGTGTAGTCGCTCCCTTCACCTGCCGACCGCGCCCAGCCGATGAGAGCCGCATGCAGACTCTCGCGCATTTTCTGCTTCTGTTCATCAAGCTGCTGATGCGCGACTTCCTCCCACGCAAAGCGAAGATCGCGCTCCATCGGAATCATGCGCAGCCCAATCGCCCGGCCGGAGGACAAATGTAGCGGCCCGGAAAAACCATAGTTATTCAGGTGATTCAGATGCGATTCGATAGGAGCGTGCGTGAGGTAGCTGGTGGTGATGACATGAGCCGGGGCGATGCCGAATTGCTCTGCCGTGCGCTGACTCTTGGCCAGGTGTACTTCACTGAAGCTGCGATGCTTGCCCGCGAACTTGGCAAAGGGATGTAGCGCCTTCACCACGCCAGCGCCTTGCGTCCACCGGCTGCCCGCGCCGGCAGCGAGTGTGACCGTCGCCACTTCGCCGCGCTCCAGCGCAGCGCGGCCGAGCCTCTCGCATTCCTTATCAAGTGCCACCCGCGCATCGACGACATCGCTGTCGCGCACATCTTCGATGGTCGTGCTGGCGGGCAATCGATTCTGCGCCAGGCCGATGCGACCGGCGCGCAGAGCTGCGCGAATTTGTTCGTGTTGCTGCCGATCAAAACCAAGATCATCGAGCAGGCCATCGAGGTTGCGCGCGCCGGTCTGTTCGCGCATGCCTTTGGGCAGGAGGCGATCAAAGAGCGTGTGGACCATGCCGGGCATCGTGTTGCTGCTGCTGCGCACAGTCGCGCCGAATCGCTCCAGCTCGACGCGCTCGAGTAGCGTCAGCCCGCTTGCATCACTGCGCAGCCAGTGAGGCACCATCATGGCGTAATAACCCGGCGGCATCATCGCCACATCAGCGCCCAGCAGTTCACTGACGGTGCCTCTCTCATTGATCGCAAAATCGTAAACGACAGGCTCCATCGCAAAGGGCAATGCGGATTCGAGTTCGCGCTTGGTGTCGCGCATCATCGTGTGCAAGAAGTCTTGTGCGGCTGCTTTGGCGTGAGGCGCAAAGATGAATCCCATGCCGCCGCCTGACATGCCGCCGAGCATCCAGAAACCCCAGAAATCAGGGCCGAATTGCGCTTTCGTTTTGCTGATGAGCGTTTCGGTGAAGAGGTTGCTCGCAGCGGGGATGATGGCCTGGATCGGCTCGAAGAAATTGTGCGTGGTGGCGGCGGCAACCTCAGCGACATCGCCGCGCTTAAGCGCACTCAAAATGCGATCGAGAACCTTCATCGCTTCTTTGCGTGCCTGCCATTCGCCGCTGCTGCGCAGGAGATATTTCTCGGTGACCATTTCGAGAATGGGGCCGACATTTTGGGCCATGCCGCCGTGTACGAGGACGAGGCTGTCGCGCAGCTTGTTGCGCGTTTCATCAGAGGCTTCATCGCGCGTGAGGATGTGATGATTGGGCAGCAGGCAGCCGCGGCTGACACCATGCTCGGGATCCTCAGGTGACGCGACCGCGCCTTCGATGAGTTTCATGCCGGGCCACACGCCGCCTGAATCCTGCCAGCCGCCGCCTGAGCCGCCGATCCATTCGCCAAGGATCGCGCGGGCTGCGACGAGTCTTCTTTCGTTCTCGCTCAGTTCCCCCGTCAGACTCGCAGCTTGTCCGGTAGCGCGCATGCAAAGCGCGATCAGCGAGGCGAGCAGATTCGTCGAGACCGCAAGGCGCGAACCTTTGGGAATGTTGTTGACACTGCTGACAATCTCCAACCCAAGGCCTGGCCCGATCATCACCGAGAGCAGATCAGATAGCTGCTGCGCAGAACCTTCAAGACCTGCGGGCACGAGACCCGATGCAATCACGGCGGCTTTCAAAAGGCCTAGATAATCACGGGCAAAATCGAACATTTCATCGAGCGTCGTAATCTCGGCTTTAGCGCCAAGGTCCACGCTGATGAGCCGAATGATCGGCTGATCGATGACCCGCAAATACGCTTCGACCGGGGGCTTGGGCTGATCATCGCGGCCGCGCACGGCGAGATCAATCGACACATTGAGCACCCGCGCGCCTTGCGGATAGTCCATACCCAGAAAGAAAATATCGCTCCACGCACTGTGCGTCAGATCCATACGTACCGGCGTTTTCTCCGTCAGAATCGGAAAAGGCGATTCAGCATTGGCACGCGCGAGCAGTTCACCGCGAAGGCGCAGCGGCTGATCCGCAGGATGACCCATGCGAAAGACCCACTGATTGCCACGCACCGAGCGCACACTCTTGCGCACCTGATTGGCCAGCGTCTGAAAAGCAAGATCGCGGTAAGCCTGCGCCAGCGCGGAGCTGACAGCATCGCTGGGGCCATCGTGCTCTTGAGCGGCCAGAAAATAATCGATGGCTTCTTCAAAGCGGCGCTGCAAAAGATGACTGTATCCCTCGTGCGAAATCAGGCCATGCGAAGTGGCGGGCAGCGCATCAGGCAAATGAAAGCGATGAATGGCGTAGAGGAAAAATAGAGCGCGCACGCGCTGATAGAGATTGTCGCAGTCACGGCGAAACAGATCGAGCTTGCCGCACTGCTCGAGCAGCTGCGCAGCAGAAAGCCCGCGGCACGCTTCTTCAATGGCGGTGTCACGCAGCTTCGCCTGGTCCGTCGTGATGATGTCAATCAGGTCAGTCATGGGGGTCAGAGGTCAGAGG
>CAZYQL010000161.1:5474-9348 GCA_964650055.1 uncultured Phycisphaeraceae bacterium
GGTCAGAGGTCAGAGGACAGAAGTCAGAAGTCAGAGGTCGGTCAGGAATCAAATTGCGACGATCAGAAGGAGGTCAGTGCCTGCGGTGACGCTGCTGCTCTTACTGACCTCTGATCTCTGACCTCTGGCTCCTCACCCTGCGAGTAGTTCGACGAGATTCGCCAGTACATCGGGGCGGTCGTTGCCTGCCAGGGCCAGGGCGAGTTGTGCGGTGAGGATGCCGTATTTCACGCCGATGTTGTACCGCTTGCCGGTGACTTCAAGGGCCAGGTGTTGTTCGCGTGATGCCAGCGCCGCCAGTGCGGGTGAGAGCTGAATGTTGCCCTTGGGTGCTGCGGCGATTTGCTGACCGAGGATGTCCATGAGGGCGGGCGTGAGTACATGCATGCCAAAGAGGCAAAGGTAGTGCCCCGCGCGAAGGCCGGGCACGATGAGGGTTTGCTCGGCTTCGGTGGGCGTGGGTTTTTCGACGACGCGCTCGATTTCGTAAACGTTCTTTTGCCCTTGCACGCGCCTGCCGCCGATGACGCCGTAGTAAGGCAGCATGTTTTCGCGGGTGGCCTGCACAGCGGAGACCGCACAGTTGTGAGCCTCGGCAACTTCGACGAGTTGCTGGGCGCACCGCTTGGCGACGCCGGAGACATAAAGATGATCGCCCACGAGATGGATGAAGGATTCCTGGTTGATGAACTCAGCGGCGCGGTGCAGGGCGTCGCCGTAGCCGCGCGGCTGATGCTGTTCGATGAAGACCAGATGTGCGCTCAGTTCTCCGGCAGCCTCGCGGTAAGCTTCGCCATCACCGGGACAGACGACGATGGCGATTTCGTCGATGCCCGCGCTAGTGACTTCTTCGATGACGATGCGCAGCGCCGTCTTCTCAACGCCATCGCGATCAACGAGGCGTTGCAAGGGAAGCAATCGCTGCGAAGGGGCGGCGGCGGTGATGACAGCTTTTTTCAGTTTCATGCATGAACCTCTGCAAGCCTCGCGACGGCGAGGGTGAGCAACCAGCCTACCACGATGAACATCGGCTATCTCCAGGTCAGAGGGCAGAGGTCAGAGGGCAGAGGTCAGAGGTCAGAAGTCAGATGTCAGAAGTCAGAGGTCAGATGTCAGAGGTCAGTAAAGGCAGCCAGTGCACCGAGGGCTTTGCCATCTTCCTGATCTCTGATCTCTGACCTCTGACTTCTGACTTCTGTCCTCTGACCTCTGTTCACGCTGGGTCTGAATAATATTCTGCCTGCTGGGGCGAAGATTTTTCTTGCCTTGGGCAGGGGCGCGGGGGTAGTATTTAGGAGAGAGTGTAAGGCTCGCAGCCATGTGTGTGGTCAAGCCTTGCATTGCTGGGAAGATTCATTTCAGGATCCTGATTCAAAAGACGTGGCGTAGCCATGGGATCTAGGTGTGGTGTGGGCCAATTTCAGAAAGGAGCCAATCATGGCGACAGTACGAGACATCCTCGCGGAGAAGGGGTCAAATGTGCTTTCGATTGGTGAAGAAGCGACCGCACTCGATGCGGCACAGCTCATGAATGAGCACAAGATCGGCGGCCTACCTGTGCTGCGGGATGGCAGCGTGGTGGGCATGTTCACCGAACGCGATCTGCTCCAGCGCGTGGTCGCAGAGCGACGCGATGCTGCGGAAGTGTTCGTCGGTCAGATCATGACCCGGCGGATCACCGTCGCAGGACCGGAAACCACCATCGACGAAGCTCGCGGACTGATGATGACCAAACGCATTCGCCATCTGCCCATTGTCGATAAAGATCGAAAGCCGCTGGGCCTGATCTCCATCGGCGATCTGAACGCTCATCAACTGATCGATCAGGAAAAGACTGTCGATGCGCTGCGCGAATACCTCAACGGCGGCGGGGCGGCGTTTGTGGCGTGAGTTGATTCGTGACAACTGAAGAAATCAAAACGCCGATGGCCCAAAGGCTGTCGGCGTTTTTTTATTCGTTGTATTAGAGTGAAATGATTCTGGTGCTTTCATGGTTGCTCTAGTTCGCCACGGGCAAACCGCTCAAAGCAGCGGCCTGCCCATGCCACACGGCAAGACTTCACACGGCAACGTTTCACTTCTCGCCTTCGTGTTTCTCTTGTTTGCACAGCACGCTCTTACCTCGCGCTGCTTGCCACGCTGTGAGCATCCACACACTCGCCCACGGATCGCCAGCGGTTTCATCTGCGGTGGGTTCTTTCGCTTTCTGTGCGATGGGTTGGTTGTCCTTGTGATCGAGGAATCCCAGATCGCGCCAAGGTTGAGGCGAGAAGGTGCCATCGAGTTTGCGAGCGGCGTAGAGCGATTTCGTATGCACTTTGTCTGGGTAGCAATACAGCGAACCGGTTTGGCCACTGAGACACCGAGGACACTGAGGAAGGCAACAAGCCAATGCACTTGGTTCGCACCCATCACTCATCAAGCTGTTGCTGATGGCGGTGGCGGCGGCGGGGTCTTGGGGCCATCATCAGACGCGGGTCCATCAAGCGTGATCGGCGCAGCGCTGAGTGAAACAGGCGGCAGCATCGGCATCCCGCTCACCATTGCTGGCGGCGGTGCCTCGTGCGAAGAGGAAAACTTGGTCAGGCCAACCGTCGAGAGCGCTTCAAATTTCGATTCGAGTCCTTGCTGCCAGGTGGAACCTTGGAACTGTTTACTCTGATCGTAGCCTTTATAGACGACAGCAAGAAGGAAGTCGGAAGCAACGACGGTCAGTGCAGTCAAACTCGCCATGAGTCCGAGGAAAAATTCGATGGCACGCCAGAAGGTGAAGAACTTGACGACGATCACAAAGATGATCAGGAAGATAAAGCCCAGCCCATTGAGAATGGTGCAGGTCAGGCGAATCTGAAACACGATCTTCGTCATCTCATCGGGCTTGTGCGGTTGAAGCAAGGTCTTGGCGCGCAGGAGATAGACCAGCGGTGCGGACATGAGGCAGATCAGGCCCAGCAGGAGCCAGATGTTGCCCTGCGCCTGAATGACGGTGGAGGTGATGACGACGAGAAAAAGCGAGTAGAGCGGGGCGATGAGCACAGCGGCCCAGCCTGGCGTGGCGGACTCGGGGATGAGCGTCTTGAGTGTGATGGAGGAGCGGATGACGCCTGCGAATAGGGAGATGGCTTTGGGGCCGACAAGCATGAAGAAGGTGAGCGCGAAGGCAACGCTCAGGCCTTGTCGCAGTTGCACCTTGGCTTCGGCTCCGCCCATCAAGCCGGTGTTGACCTTGTCCCAGTCCATCATGGCGGTGATGGGGAGCATGGAAAGGAAAAAGGGAGCGAGGAACATGGTGAGCCAGCCGTAGCGAACCAGCCGTTTGGACAGCGGCAGATGAGCCCAGACGCAGGCCGAGATGACGATAAGGATGGCCCCGATGACATGAGAGACGAGAATGAAAATGAACAGGCCATCGACAGTTTCAAGATTGGATTTATGCAGCGTGTTCTCGACGTTCTGCCGCGCGGTTTCGAGCATGGAGGTTCGACCGGCAGAGGAGGCGTTCCTGTACTCAGGCGTCATGCTGATGGCACCCTTGGCCAGTTGATAGGCAGCCGACTGAAACCCGATGATCTGCACCAGCGTCAGGATCATGAAGCAGATCGCGCTGATCCAAAGCACGCTCTTGCGCCAGACGGCATAGTTCTGCACCAAGGGATCCGTCAGCGGCACCTTCGCGGTGGCGAGTTTGACGCGCTCGCCTGGTGTGGCCTGCTCGATCTGAAAGTTCGAGCGTACGACACGGCGGATGCAACTGGTAATCTCAAGCCAGATGTTGGATGCGTTCATAGAGAAAAGTATAACCTTCCGTTGTGAGCAATTCGCGCCGGGGTGATTCGTTGAGCCGTCCGCCCGGGTCAACGGCGGATGGCGAGGC
>CAZYQL010000162.1:0-9330 GCA_964650055.1 uncultured Phycisphaeraceae bacterium
TCGAGCCTCGCAAGACGACCGGGTTTGCAAAACCCGGCTCTGATAAGGCAGTGTGGAGCCGGAAAAGGGGACAGATACATTTGATTTCGACCTCTCTCCATGCTACCCTCACGCCATGCCCCGACAACCACGAATTGCTCCTGGCGGCGTCATCTACCACGTGCTTAATCGCGGGGTCGGGCGGATGACGCTTTTTGATAAACCGGCTGATTACCAGGCTTTTGAGGATATTCTTGCTTCGACTTTGGAGAAGATACCCGTCCGCCTGCTGGGGTATTGTCTCATGCCCAATCACTGGCATCTGGCGCTGTGGCCCCGGCGCAAAGGCGAACTTGCGGCATTCATGCAGCGGCTCAGTGTCACGCATGCTTCAGGCTGGGCGGTGCAGCGCGAACTGGCTGGGACGGGGCATGTGTATCAGGGGCGGTTCAAGTCGTTTCCGGTGCAGCAGGAGGATTACCTGCTGATGCTGCTGCGGTACATCGAGCGGAATCCGCTGCGGGCGAGGCTGGTCAAAAAGGCTGAGAATTGGCGGTGGGGCAGTCTGTGGCGGCGGGTGCATGGTGATAGTGAGCAGCGGGCGATGCTGACGGAGCCGCCGGTGGAGTTGCCTCGCAATTGGCGCTGGCGCGTGAACCAGCCGGAGTCGGATGCGGAACTGGAAGCGGTGCGCAGATGCGTGACGCGTGGCCAGCCGCTGGGTGATGAGAAATGGACAAAACGCACGGTAGCGAAGCTAGGCCTGGAATCAACCCTGCGTCCGCGCGGCAGGCCAAGGAAGCAGGGCGGCGGTGAGTGATGGGAGGGGTGATGATGGCGCGGAGAGTGTGGACCTGTCCCTTTTTACGCCAGTAGATTCACGCGGAGCGACGGCGGCCTTTGCTCCGCGGCTAAACGGGGTGGTTCATTTGGTATAATCACGTCATGCAACTACATCGAAATTACTCACCGCTTTGCGTGCTCATGATGTTCCTGGTTTGTCCTCTCCTGTGCTGCGCAGCGCTTGCAGAAGAGGTCGCGTCGGCGAAGAAGATCGAAGAGGTCAAGCATCACGCGCTGATCATTCGCACGCAGGGCGGCGAAACGTGGGATGCATCAATTGAAGATGTCGAGAAAGTGCTTCATTCTGCTGCGGGGGAACTGTGGAAACATTTTCCCGGTCGTAAGCTTGATCCGATTCTGGTGGCTCCCAAAGGCGGGCCGATTGTTCTCTTTAAGCGCGGGCCTGAGCGCGAGTATTACGTTCGCCTCGACACGGGCGGGAATCTGTGGGCGCAGTATTCGTATCAGTTCGCACACGAGATGTGCCACATTCTTTGCACGTATCGCGAAACGCAAAGCAGCGCCAACAAATGGTTCGAAGAAACGCTGTGCGAACTCGCATCGCTTTATGCGCTGAGGCAGATGGCGCAGACGTGGAAGACGAAGCCGCCTTATGCGAACTGGAAAGGTTATGCGCCGCGCCTTGGCGAGTATGCACAGAAGGTCATCGATAAGTCAGCACTGCCCAAGGATCAGACGCTGGCGCAGTGGTACGTTGCCAACGCCGAGAAATTGCGCAAGAGTGCGACGCAGCGCGATCTTAATAATGTGGCAGCGGCGGCGCTCTTGCCGCTGTTCGAGAAGGAGCCGGAGCATTGGGCGGCGGTTGAATATCTGAATGCGGGCAATCTCAAAGGCGATGAGCCGTTAGAGCAGCACCTGAAAAACTGGCACGATCAGGCACCAGCGAAACATCGCGGCTTCATCATCAAGGTGGCGGCGGCGCTGGGGATTAAGATTCAGGAGTAGGGGGTACTCACGCTCTGCGTATTTCTGGACACCGCGAACCATCTCGCCGATGAAACCTTGGGGCTTGCGGGTTCAATCATGAGTATGGGTGGATGATTGTGATTTTGCCTGTTGACATGGTTTGTGGAGTTGTTCGTTAATGTCAGATTGGAATTCATTTCTGCAAAGTAGTACAGGGCAGTCCCGCCGGGATTTTCTACGGCTGGGTGCGCTGGGGCTATCGCTGCCGGGCATGTTTGCGTTGCAGTCAGCAGCTCGCGCGAATCAGGGCAATCAGCAGCGGCCTCGCGGCTCCAATCAACTGGCGTTTGGCAAAGCGAAATCGTGCATCGTGCTTTTTGCCTGGGGTGGCATGAGTCATATTGATACGTTCGATCTCAAGCCGGAGGCGGGCAGCGATGTTCGCTCGAGTTTCGGTTCGATTCCCACGACGCTGCCGGGCTATCACGTTTGCGAACATCTGCCTCGCATGGCGAAACAGGTGCATCGCATGACGATTGTGCGCTCGGCCAATCACAACGCTCCTTCGCATCGCTCGGCTGCCTACTGGAATCTCACTGGTCACGAGCCGCCGAATCTTGCGGGCAACTGGGAGGCCACTCGAAAAGATTGGCCCTGCCTTGGCTCGATGGTGATGGCAGCTAAAGGACGAAGTCAAGAGTCAGGAGCCGGGGGACAGGAAACAGATGGTCGCAATCGCGCATTGCCTGGCGCGGTTTGTCTGCCTTACACGATGGCTGATGGTGGCCGGGCCAATGGACAAGATGGTGGCTTCCTCGGATTGGCTTACGACCCGGTCATCGTTCGTCCGCGCACCGGCAAGCCTTATGAAGGCGTCTCGCCATCCTCGGGCTCAATCGATCTCGACTTTACGCAAGGCATCGATGTCAATCGTTTCGTCTCTCGCCGCAGCTTGCTTGATGCGATTGAATCGCGCGATGCTTCGCTGCTTGGCATGGAGACTTCGCAGGTGCAGCAGTACCGCACGCAGGCGATGGACATGCTGCTGGATCCGAAGGTGCGTGCGGCATTCAATATTGATGATGAACCCGCAGCTGTGCACGCTGCTTATGGCAAACACATTTGCGGGCAGTCCACGCTGATGGCGCGAAAACTCGCCGAGGCCGGTGTGCCGCTCGTCACTGTTTACTGTGCGGCAGGTGATCTCAACGGCTCCGCCGGTGCGCACTGGGATACGCATGGCGACGGGTACAACCGGCTGAAAAATCAACTGCTCCCGCCCATCGATCAGGCCATGTCCGCACTACTGGATGATCTGCATCAGCGCGGCACGCTCGATGAAACGCTCGTCGTGCTGCTCACCGAGTTTGGCCGCACGCCCAAGACCAACGCAGGCGGCGGCCGCGATCACTACCCGAACTGCTACACCGTCGCCTTCGCAGGCGCAGGTATTTCGCAAGGCCTGCTCTACGGCACGTCCGACAATATCGGCGCTTATCCCGCGAGTGATCCGGTGAGTCCAGCCGACCTGCACGCGACCATTTTTCACTCGCTGGGCATCGACCCGCATTTCACACTGCACGACCGCGATGATCGCCCGCTCAAGGCGACCGATGGCAAGGTGCTGCCGTTGTTTGGGTGATGTGTCAGTCTGAATTTATTCCAGGTGGCTGGGGCTGGAGTCCGCACAAGGCCCGGCGTGATAGACATTGCGTTGCCCTTACTGTGGCTTCGCGGAATCAGCAGCAGGCACCGAAATTCAAATTGGCGCACGACGGATGTTTGAATGGTCTTGCTTTATGCTCGCGTAGCGAGATATGATCACTACAGGTGCAACATGCCTACTTTGCAGGAACTAATCACTGAGCTTCGGTTGCCGCTGAGTTTCGTTCCTTCAGGAACGATTCGTGTCGCCGGTACGCGTGTGTCGCTGGATACGGTGATCGAGACCTTTGAGGAAGGGGCGACGCCCGAAGAGATCGTTGCGTCGTTTCCAGTACTCCTATTGGCGGATGTCTATGACATCATTGCGTTTTATCTGCGTCACCGTGAAACCGTTAAAGCCTATATCGATTCAGAGAACGTGCACGCTGACGAATTGATGAGATCGATTGGAAACCGAAAGTCTCAGCATGGTCTTCGTGATCGATTGCTCTCGCGTCAAAAACATCGTGACGGGGTTTGATGCTCACCTTTCTCGCTGATGAGAATTTCGACAATCGGATCCTTCGGGGACTGCAACTTTGGGTGCCGGAAGTGGATCTCGTACGCGCACAGGATGTGGGACTACGTACGAAGTCGGACGAGGGATGTTCTCGAATAGGCAGCGCAACATTCACGCATCATTCTGACGCATGACAAAAGACCATGATCGCAATAGCAGCACAGCGGATTCAGAAAAATCTAAAGATGCCCGGCTTGATCATCGCTCGCAAGGCACTGGGAATTCGAGCGACCATTGGTGACTTGGCGATTCTAGTCAATTGTGGTGTTCTAGAAGATTTCAATCAGCAGGTCATTCAATTGCCGCTGTAGTCAATGTTGAAAAGATTGCGTCACGATGCTTCACTTCTTCACCTCATAACACAACAGCTCATCCTGATTTCTCAGATAGAGTTTGCCGCCCGCAACCACCGGATGCGGCCAGCTTTCGCCTTTGCGGTTGGGGATCGTGAAGTTTCCTTTTTCGACGTAGCCGCGCGGGTTGGCAGCAACGAGTGTGACGGTGCCATCCTGATAGCGGAAGTAGAGATTGCCGTCGGCATAAGTGATGGCGGCGGACTGGCGTCCCTGAATTTCGTTGCTCTTTTCCAGCCATAGGATCTTGCCGGTTTTCCATTCGAGGCAGAAGGGCATGCCTTTGTTGTGGCCGTGGCCGCCGAAGATGTAGTTGCCCAGCATGACGATGCCGCCGTGATGATTCTGAAGTTCATCGGACTTTTTGTAATAGACCTCGGTGGCCTCGAAGTTGTTGCCGCGCTTGCCGATTTTCAGAAGTGCGCTACCGCCGTCGCCGTAGCCGCTGGTGGTGAAAACGAAATCGCCGGAGATCAGAGGCGTGGGGATGTTGGCGGTGCCGTTGGCGACTTTGTTGTAGCCCCAGAGAAATTTTCCATCGGCTGCGCTGACGCCGATACAGCCGCGCCCGACGAGCTGCACATACTGCTTCACGCCACCTGCGTTACTGATGACGATGGAAGAGTATCCCGCGCCGTCGCCGCCCTTGTTGCCGAGTTTGTCAGGCACGGCCGATTTCCAGATGACTTCGCCGGTCTGTTTGTTGAGCGCGACAATCTGAGCATCCTTAGCACCGGGTGTGACCAGCACGCGATCGCCATCGACGAGCGGCGATTCGGAATAGCCCCAGCCTGAGTGCATCTTGCCGCCAAAATCTTTGGGGAAGGACTTTCGCCATTTCACCTCGCCGGTTTTTGTATCGACGCATGCGAAGTCGCCTTCTTTGGACAGGCCAAAAGCGAGATTCGCAGCGGTGTCGATGGTGGGGGTGCAATTAGGATCGCCGCCTCGGCCAACCTCAGCAGCCCAGATTTCCTTGCCATCTTCACGGCTGAGCGCGATGAGCATCGTCTTGCCGCTGCGCCCGCCCAGTGTATAGATGCGATCGCCTGCGATGGCGACGCTGGAGAATCCGCTGCCGATGTTCTTGGCCGTCCACAAAAGCTTGGGGCCATCTTTGGGCCACTTGTCGAGCAGTCCTTTTTCTTTGGAGATGTTGTCGAGATTCTCGCCGCGCCAGCGCGGCCAATCACCATCAGAAGTCGCCGCGAGAAGACAAGCACCGGTGAGCAGAAGGACGGCTGAAAATGCGGACAGCTTCATGATGCGAACCTCCGTGATGGAATGGGCGAAGCGCGAATGCGCCACGCTGATTGTAGCGATGTCATGCTGCAATCGAATGGACAATCATGCGGCGTGCTTTGAACTTTGAGGCCCATTGAATTACACTTGATCTTTCACGGTGTACGGGTTGGGCCAGAACTGATCATTTTGGAAAGGTTTCTTATGTTTCGTCTTCTTGCGACGATCGTCGTTCTTCTGTTCGCCGCCAACACCTTCGCTGACAAGCCCAACATTCTCATCATCATGGCCGATGACATGGGCTACTCCGATATCGGTTGCTACGGCAGCGAAATCAAAACGCCTAACCTCGATGCGCTGGCGAAAAACGGCCTGCGCTTCACGCAGTTTTATAACACCGGTCGCTGCTGCCCGACGCGAGCGTCGCTGCTCACCGGGCTTTACTCGCATCAAGCAGGTGTGGGTCACATGGTCGGCGACTACAACTTGCCCGGCTATCGCGGCAGGCTCAATGATCAGTGCGCGACCTTTGCAGAGGTCGTTAGGCCTGCGGGATATCGCACTTATCAAACTGGAAAATGGCACGTCGGCGAAGCGCGGCCGCACTGGCCCGTTGATCGCGGCTTTGATCGCTCTTACTCACTGGTCTCCGGCGGTACGAATTATTTTCGGCTGGATCCCTCGCGCATTTTGGCGATTGATGATCAGAAAATTCAGCCGCCAGAGGATTGGTATGTCACCGATGCGGTCACCGATTACAGCGTGCGCTTTCTCGATGATCACGCGAAGGACTCGAAGGGAAAACCGTTTCTGATGTACGTGGCTTACACCGCGCCGCACTGGCCGCTGCATGCGCATCCGGATGACATTGCGAAGTATCGCGGCAAGTACACGCATGGGTGGGGCAAGGTGCGCGAAGCACGGCTCGCGCGCATGATCGAGATGGGCATCATTAATAAAGAGTGGGCGATGACGCCGCGCGCGGGGAATGTGAAGGCTTGGGAACAGGTGGAGGATCAGGATGACAAGGACCTGCGTATGGCGGTGTATGCGGCGCAAATCGACAGCATGGATCAAGGCATCGGGCGCATCATCGGCAAGCTGCGCGAACAGGGAAAACTCGACAACACACTCGTGCTTTTTCTCGCAGACAACGGCGGCTGCGCGGAGATCATCGATCGCGGCAAGAAGGGTGTACCTGCGGGCGGTGCTGATTCATTTCTTTCCTATGGTGTGGGTTGGGCGAATGCATCGAATACGCCGTTCCGTTTGTATAAGCACTGGGTGCACGAAGGCGGCATCGCCACGCCGCTGATTGCCTATTGGCCCGCGAAGATTCAGCGCAAGGGTGAGCTGGATCATCAGCCTGGCCATCTGATTGACATCATGGCGACGATCGTGGAGATGACTGGCGCAACGTATCCGAAAGAACTCAACGGCAAAACGATTCTGCCACGTGAAGGCACTTCGCTGATGCCTGCGTTTGAAGGAAAGTCGCTAGAGCGAAAGGCTCCGATCTTCTGGGAACACGAAGGCAATCAGGCGGTGCGCGATGGGCAGTGGAAGCTGGTGAAACAGACGGGCAAGGCGTGGGAGCTTTACGATTTGTCGAGCGATCGCACGGAGCTTCACGATCTGGCTGCGAAGGAAACGGATCGCGTCAAGGCGATGAGTGCGCAGTGGGATGCGTGGGCCAAGCGGGCGAGTGTGATTGAGTGGAGCGAGTTGCAGAAAGCCAAGCGCGGCGGGAATGCGAAGGGTAAAGAGAAGTGAAGTTGACAATAAATGTTGCCGTAATGTGTGGCACGGGCAGGCCGTCGCTCTGGACGGTTTGCCCGTGGTGCTTTTGAGACTTCTCTACTTCGCCACTGGCAAACCGCTCAGAGCAGCGGCCTGCTAGTGCCACACGATTTCATCCAATGGGCCAGACGAGCGTGGCGATGGCGATGGTGCTGACCATGACGAGCAGATCCAGCGGCAGGCCGATGCGCAGATAATCGGTGAAGCGGTAGCCGCCGGCGTTATAGACCATGAGGTTGGTCTGGTAGCCGATGGGCGTGGCGAAGCTGGCGCTGGCGGCGATCATGATGACGATGGCGAAAGGCGTGAAGTCAGCACCTAATTGTTTGGCGGCCATCTGAGCCACGGGAAAGACCAGCGCAGCGGCGGCGTTGTTGGTGATCATCTCCGTGAAGATCGCAGTGATGAGATAGACGGCAGCGATGACCACCCATGGCCGACCACCGGCGATGGAGATGAACCATTCCGCGATGCCTGTGGCAGCGCCGCTGGTCTTGAGCGCGCTGCCCACGCCCAGTGCCGCCCCGATGACCATGAGCAAACGCCAGTCGATTGATTTGCGTGCTTCGGTCGCCGTGCAGCAGCGCACCAGCACCATTGCGCCAGCGGCCAGTAGTGCGCCATTGAGCATCGTCAGCCAGCCGGTGGTCACGCAAAGCACCATCGCGCCCAGGATGGCCAGGGCGAAAATCGCGCGGTCATGGCGCAGCGGCTGCGAATCGGCGACGGCGGAAACCAGCAGAAAATCATGCGTATTTCGATAGGTCTCCACAAAGCGCGGGTGCGTCTCGATGAGCAGCGTGTCGCCGGCATGCACTTTGATATCGCCGATTTTCTGATTGACAATGTGCTCGCCGCCGCGATGCACCGCAATGACAGCGGCGTTGTAAACAGTACGAAATCGGCCTTCGCGAATCGTCTTGCCTACGAGTGGGCACTGCGTGCTGATGACGGCTTCGACGAGGCAGCGATTGTGGCGCGGGTCATCGAGTTTGAAGACCTGATCGGTGGCGGGAATGAGGCCACGGATGCGCTGGAGATCGACAACCGATTCGACAACGCCGAAGAAGATGAGGCGGTCTTTGCCGCGCAGCACTGTTTCTGGGCCGACGGCCACCAGCGCTTCGCCGCCGCGATCAATCTCAGCGAGGAACACGCCGCGCAAATGACGCAGGCCTGCTTGCTCGATGGTTTTGCCATCGATGGGGCTGTTTTGTTCGACGAGCATTTCGACGGTGTAACGGCGAGCTTCCGATTCATCAGCGCGGCTGGTGTGGCGATCAGGCAGCAGCTTGGGCGAAGCGATCAGAATGTAAATCAGTCCGAGTATTGCCACCGGCACCGCGACGATGGATATGGTGAACAGGCCGATGTTCGTCGGGCCCAGTTCGCCGCGCTGGACGGCATCGCGCACCATGCCGAAGACGACGATGTTGGTGCTGGTGCCGATGAGCGTGCAGGTGCCGCCGAGGATGGCGGCATAGCTGAGCGGGATGAAAAGTTTGGAAGGACTCAGTCCGGTTTTTTTGCACCAGTCGGTGACGACAGGCATGAACATGGCGACGATGGTGGTGTTGTTCAGAAATGCGCTTAGGCCAGCGACGGGAAACATCAGGCGAATCTGTGCGCCCAGCGTTGACTTTGGTCGGCCGAGCAACGGATCGGTGAGCATGCTCATCGCCCCGGTCTGGCTTAAGCCGGCGGCAATGACAAAGAGCACCGCCACGGTGACGAGGCCTTCGTTGCCGAAGCCTTCGATGATCTTGTGCGGCGCAGGAAGCTGCGTGGAGCCAGCGATGGCGCCGACGGTCATCAGCACCGTGAGCGCGGCCATCATGATCGCATCAGGCCCGGCAACGTTTTTCGCCAGAGCGAAAATCATGCAGGCCACCGTCGCAAGCGTAAACCAGGCTTCCCAGCCCATGGGGGACTCCGAGGGGACAGAGGTCAGAAGTCAGA
>CAZYQL010000163.1:0-1617 GCA_964650055.1 uncultured Phycisphaeraceae bacterium
GAACACTGCTAATATATCATGCGTCCTGCAAAGAACAAGCAATTTCAGCGAAGCTGACCGCCAATTTCATCCTGCATCATCACGCAAACGGCGGAGCATTGATATTCGCCTTCTCCTCAAACCTTTCAATCGCAACAGCGCGGCGAGAGTTCTCATCAATCTCAATAAACACCCCGTTAACCCGCGGATCACCTTCCGCAACGTCATACGGCGCGTGCATCGCTGTGGTCATGTGCGCCAAGACCGGTGCCACGCTTCGGCCAAGCACGCTGGTCATCGGCCCGCACATGCCCAGATCGGTTTGATACGCCGTGCCTTGGGGCAGAATGCGAGCATCAGCGGTGGCGACATGCGTGTGCGTGCCCACCACTGCCGCCGCTCTGCCATCGAGGTACCAGCCCAGCGCCTGCTTCTCGCTAGTCGCTTCGGCATGAACTTCGACAAGCACGATCGGGTCTTTCTGAGGCAGCGAAGCGATCACTTCATCCACCGTCACAAACGGATCACCCGCCGGCAGATTCATGAAGATTCGCCCAAGCACCGTCATCACATAAATCGGCGGAAGTTCGCTGTTGATTTGCCCATCACGCATCGGAGGAACTTTCATCCACCTTCGCCCCTTGGCACCACTTGGCAAGTTAGCAGGGCGAATGAGATTGGGAACTGTTTCGAGTGTGCTGACGATCTCGGCTTTCTTATAGACGTGATCGCCCAGGGTCATCGCATCGATGCCGGAGGTTGCGATTTTTTTGTAGAGATCAGGCGTCAGGCCCGAGCCGTTGGCAGCGTTCTCCGCATTGGCGAGGACGATATCGGGGCGATACCGCTCGCGCAATAAAGGCAGTAGCTGCGCGACTGCTCTGCGGCCTGGGCCGCCAACGATATCGCCGAACATGATGAGTCTTAGAGCCATGCGTGCAGCGTAGCAGGTTGCGTTTGGCGAAGGCGATGAACCCGCACATTTAGCCGTTCACCTTGGTGAACGACGTAGATCATGGTTTGGCCATCTTATTGACAACCTTATGCGATCAATCAATACTTTGTGGCTGACCAGGCACAAGGTGCCATATCTTGCGTAGTGATGGCATGAATGTGACTGGCGATGGGAGTGGTGCTGATGCTTTGTCCTTTCTGTAACAAGGACCACGACAAGGTGATTGACTCACGTTCCGCCGACGGCGGCAAGGTGATTCGTCGCCGTCGCGAATGCATCGCCTGTGGCAAACGGTTCACCACCTACGAACACATCGAAGCTTCCACCCGCCTAGCTGTCGTAAAAAAAGATGGCTCGCGCATTCCCTACGACCGCGAAAAGATGCTCTCGGGCCTGGAGAAGGCCTGCTACAAACGGCCAGTCAGCGCCCAGCAGATGGAACAAATCGTCAACGAAGTGGAAGAAGAACTTTTCCGCAAACACGACCGCGAACTGCAATCCGTAGAAATCGGCAAAGCCCTCTCCGAAAAACTCAAACGAGTCGATCAAATCGCCTACGTGCGCTTCGCCAGTGTCTATAAACAGTTTCGCGACCTCGATGATTTTCTCGAAGAGGTGCGCGAGGTCCTCGAATCCGGCACAACGCAGCCGCCTGAACAAGGCAAACTGTTTCCGGAGTGACG
>CAZYQL010000163.1:1717-9002 GCA_964650055.1 uncultured Phycisphaeraceae bacterium
ACCCCACCTCCGAATCTTCCCTCTGGCAGGGCGTGAAAGACCTCATCGGCGACACCGCGCTCACGCTCGGTCAGCACTGGTCTTTCAATCTGCGTAATGACCCCAAGCGGCTGCCGTTTGTTTTAGCGCGCTACAAATTCGCCGCTCGCATGGCGTGCAAGAATCGCGCTGTTCTCGAACTGGGTTGCAGCGAAGGCATCGGCACGCCGATCCTTGCGGAGTTTGCTGCGCACTACACCGGCATCGACATGGACGCTCCCGCCATCGAAGCGGCGAAGGTCAATTTCTCCGCGGGAAACCGCCAGTTTCTCGCCGGTGATTTTCTCGGCAAATCGCTAGGCACCTTCAGTAGCGTCGTCAGCCTCGATGTCGTCGAACACATCGTGCCTGAAATGGAAGATGCTTACTTCGACACCGTCGCGATGAATCTCAGTGACGATGGCATCGCAGTCATCGGCACGCCCAACAAAACATCCGAGGCTTACGCGTCGCCCATGAGCAAAGCAGGGCACGTCAATGTTTTTGATGGCGCACATCTGATGAAAGCGATGAGCCGTGTGTTTCACAATGTGCTGCCCTTTGGCATCAATGATGAAGTGGTACACACGGGCTATTCGCCGATGTGTCACTATTTGGTATACGTGGGATGTAATAAGAAGTGAAAGAGGTAGAGGAGATTGAGGAAGTTAAAGAAGGCAAGCGCAAATATATTTAGCCGTTCGCCTTGGCGAACGAACGAGTGAAGTACGACTGCGGATGTGATGAGAGTTGAAATGAATGAAAAGGAAACATCCCGCTGGGAGCCCGTGAAGGATCTGATGGCTGGCGCTGCGCCGGTCACGCTCGGCGCGATGCATGCTTATCACATGGCGCGCACGCCGCGCCGGTTGCTCTATTCCATGAGCTACTACAAGTTCGCCGCCAAGATGATCGGCAAGGGCGCTGACAGCCACGGCACTCGCGTGCTGGACATCGGCTGCGGCGAAGGCCTAGGCACCTGGATTGTCGCATCGGAATGTGGCTTTGCCAAAGGCGTCGATTTCGATCGTGATCTGATCGCCACCGCGCAGCGCAACTGGCCTGCCGATCGCGCCGTTTTTGAATGCGGTGATGTGCTGGCGATGAAGTCTCAGCCGTTTGATGCGGTGATCAACTTCGATGTGATCGAGCACATTCTGCCCGAAAATGCGGGCGATTTTCTCGCCGCGATGGCTGCCAATCTCAAGCCTTATGGTCTTGCAATCGTCGGCACGCCCAACATCACTTCGCAGCCTTACGCTTCAGCGGTGACCAATGCTGGCCACGTCAATCTCTACGATGCCCACCGCCTCGAAATAGAAATGAAGCAACACTTCAAGCAGGTGTTCATGTTCGGCGCCAACGATGAAATCGTCCACACAGGCTTCGCGCCGATGTGTCATTACCTGATCGCTGTCGGCGCGGGGGTACGCTGATGGCCGAGGCAAAGAAATTGCCGCGAAAAGGCGCAGAAGGCGCAAAAAGGAGAAGGCAGGGAGAAGGAACGCAATGCAAGTGAAATTCAACATGTATGGAACAAGGCGAAGGTCACGTGATTACGCCGTTCCCTTTTGCGCCTTCTGCGACTTTTCGCGGCCAGTATTCCGCAGTATTCGCATCCATCAAAACAAGCCCGGCTGATCGTCGCTCGCCACCTGCTTCTTTGTGCGTGGTTTCTTGCTCGGTGTGACAGGCGCAACAGGATGCGCATCGCCTTCGCCAATCACCCGGCTGCTCACCCGCCCATCACTCAGCACCGTCGTCAATGTGTCACCTGCTTTTGCATCATCCGCCGACTTGAGCACGCCACCATCACCCGTGAGCGTGTAGCTGTACCCGCGCTCAAGCACGCGCTGCGGGCTGATGGATTCCAGTTGGCGCGAGAGTGATTCGAGTCGATCTCGCTTTGCTTTTACTTGACGCGGCAAATCATTCATCAGCTTTGTACTGAGCGCACTGAGCGCATCGTGATTCGCCCGCATCACCCGCGGCAGCGCAGCACCGAGCCGACTGGCGAGCATGTTCAATCGCTCTCGAATCGGCCCGTACATCTGATCCGGCTTGCGGAAGAAAGTGTGCCTGGCAATCGCGGTGAGGCGAGTTGCTGCGTGTTGCACGTGGCGCTGCGTGGTCAATCGAAGGCGATGCGAGAGCTGCGCCACTTGATGATTCAAGGCCCGCTGATCGGGCACCATCGTCATTGCCGCTTGCGTGGGTGTGGCACAGCGAAGGTCGGCAACAAGCTCGGCAATGGTCGTGTCAGTTTCGTGACCAATGGCAGCGACGATGGGAAGCGTGCACTTGAATACCGCATCAGCGACGATGCGTTCGTTGAAGGCCCACAGGTCTTCCATGGAGCCGCCGCCGCGTGTGAGCAGCACTGCTTCGATCTTCAGCGCTCGGCCATGTTTTGAAATCAGGTTCAATGCCTTGGCGATTTCAGGTGCGGCGGCTGCGCCTTGCACGCGCACATCAAAGAGCATCAGCCGACATCCGGGCCAGCGCTTGTGCGCAGTATTAATCACATCTTGCAAAGCAGCGCCGGTTCTGGATGTGACCACCGCAATGCCCTGCGGCATCAGCGGCAGCGGCTTCTTGCGATCAATATCAAAATAACCCAGCGTCCGCAGCTCTTCACACAGCGCGCGATATTTGAGTTCCAATTCGCCGATGCCCACGGGTTCAATCTTGTCAACGTAAAGCTGCACGTTGCCTTGTGCATCGTAGAAATCGATGCGCCCGGTGGCGATGATCTCCATGCCATCATTGACGGGGAAAGAAACCTTGCGGGCAGCAGAGGCGAAACAGACACAGCGGATCGAAGCGCCGCTGTCTTTGAGATTGAAAAACCAGTGCGTGCGACTGGATAGATTGCTGATTTGGCCGACGATGCGCAGCTTCGCGGGCAAGCCTTGCGAAAGCGTTTCCTTCACCAGCCCGGCAAGCTGCGTGACGGTCATCGGCTTGTCATCATCACGCGAACGCACCGGCTGCCCGCGCTGGGGCGGCAGAGGCGGCGGCGAGGAAAACATGTCAGGATTAAAGGGTAGCCGGGCCATGCGATGATTGTAGAAGATCAGCGCAGCGCCGTTTGTTACTTCGCCTTCTCTTGCTTCTCAGCTTTCTTCTTGTTCCGCGCAGGCTTGGCCGCCGGCTCATCATCTACCTCGCCGATGCCATCCTTGGGCTGATCCCAGAAGCGATAAGGATCGTTGAGCCTGCGCTGTTCCGAAAGCAGAATCGCTTCCATTTCTTTTCGCTTCACAGCGTACTTGGGATCGTCTGCGAGGTTCAGTTGATTCGCCTCCGGCGTGATACCGGTGAGCGCGATCACCTTGGGGTCGTGATGTTCCTTGATGAACTCGTTGGGATTTTCCTTGAGGTTGAACAGTTGCGTGACGCGTGATTTGCCATCGGATGTTTCGTACTTGAGCAGCTTCCAATCGCCTTGCTTGACGCAGCGCATGCCCGGCTTGCCGCCGCCGGAGTAGGTGCCATACAGCACTTGGCGCATCGTGTCTGCCTTGCCTTCGAGCACGGGGCGATAGCTGAGGCCTTCGTTGGAATCAGGCGGCGTGATGCCGGCCAGATCGCAAAGCGTGGCGAGATTGTCAAGCAAATAAATGTTGCCCACCACGCGGCTGCCAGCTTTGATGCCGGGGCCTTTGACGATGAAGGGCACGCGCCAGGTGTGTTCGTAAAGATTCTGTTTGCCTTGCAAGCCGTGCCTGCCGATGGCCATGCCGTGGTCGGAGGTGTAGATGATGTAGGTGTTGTCGAGTTCGCCCATGTCTTCGAGCTTCTTGAGCACGCGGCCGATTTGAATGTCGATGTTTTCCGAACACGCAAACTCACGGCCAAGCTCGTTGCGAATCGTCCGCTCATCGCGATTGCCCCACACGCCAGGCACCGCCACTTCATCACGCACATTCAGGTGACTGTTCTCAAATGGATGTGCAGGCAGATAGTTCGGTGGCAGCGGCGGCTGAAGCGGATTGGCAGCGGGGAGTTCGTTCTTGTTGGTGTGATTGGTCGCGCCATATTTCTTGAGCAGCTCCGGTGTGCCGTCGCGTGTGTCATGCGGATGGGAGAAGCCGAAGTAGATGAGGAATGGATCGGCGTCCTTGCTGGACTGCCGGTCATTGAGATAGTTCAGTACCTGTTCGCCGTGCCATGCACTGCCGGTCTCGGCGGTGCCGCCGCGCTTGGTGGCATCGCGAACGACGGTGAATTGTTTGTTGGCGCCGTCGTAGCTGTTGCCTTGCTTGCAGGTGCGCATGGTGTCGTAACCTGCGCGGTTGAACACGGCCCCAAGCGTGTTCTTCTCAAGCGCGGGCGGACAAAGATTTTTCTGCATCGCGCCCGGGGCAATAGGCAGATGCCAGACGGTGCGACCGCACATGACCATATGCCGCGAAGGCGTGCAGACCGCGCCGCTGAATGAACCCATCTGATAAGCGCCATCGAAGACCATGCCTTGCGCGGCCAGGCGATCAATGTTGGGCGTGTCCAGTTTGGAGTCCGGTGTGTAAATCTTCAGATCGAAAGGCGACTGATCATCGGCGATGATGAAGAGGATATTGGGCCGTTTCTTTTCAGCGGCGATCGCTTTGGAAGTGAAGCTGATGGGCAGCGCGATAAGAGTCAGCACGAGGGCGAGTCGAGTGAACATGAGCGAACCTCGCAGAACAGAGGAGTGGAGAAACCAGAAGGTCAGCAGACAAATGTGGATCAGCAGACAAAAGCCATGATATAGCGATGACCTTGAGATGCGTACTGAATCACACCACAAACGCCGCATAAATCGCCTTCATCGCTTTTTCGAAATCGCTGGAATCGACGCCGACGATGATGTTGATTTCGCTGGACCCCTGATCGATCATGCGGATGTTGACCTTGGCATTGGCCAGCGCATCGAAAGTTTTGGCGGCCATGCCCGGCGTCTGTGCCATGCCGCGCCCGACCACCGCGATCAAGGCCATACTCGGATAAACCTCCATCGAATCAGGCTCGCAGTCCACGCGAATCTGATCGAGCACTTTCTCCAGCTTCTCTTCAAGCTGCGAACCGGAAACGACCACGCTCATGGTGTCGATGCCGGTGGGGGCATGTTCGAAACTGACGGCATGATCTTCGAGCACACTGAGCAGCCGACGACCGAAGCCCACCTCGGTGTTCATCATCGCTTTGTAGAGCGTGATGACGTGGAAATCCTTGCGCCCAGCCAGGCCGGTGATCGTGCCTCGGTGAGCAATCGGATCTGCATCGGGCGTGATGAGTGTGCCTGCATCATCAGGGCGATTGGTGTTGCGAATGTTGACGGGAATGCCGGCCTGCCTCACGGGAAAAATCGCTTCATCGTGCAGCACCGTCGCGCCCATGTAAGCCAACTCGCGCAGTTCACGGTAGGTGACAGTATCAATCGGGCGCGGGTTCTCGACGATACGAGGATCCGCCATGAGAAGGCCTGAAACATCAGTCCAGTTTTCATAGACAGCAGCATGAGCGCCCGCGGCGACGATCGCGCCGCTGATGTCCGAGCCGCCGCGCGAGAATGTTTTCACTTCGCCGTCGGGAGCTGCGCCGTAGAAGCCGGGGATGACGCCGTGCTTGGTTTTACTCAGGCGATGGCTCAGGACATCTTGCGTTTTCTTGGTGTCGAGTCTGCCCCGGCTGTCGAAGAAAATCACCTCAGCCGCATCGATGAAGTCCCAGCCCAGAAGCGAGGCGATAATTAGGCCGCTCAGATATTCCCCCCGGCTGGCAGCATAATCAGGCGTCTTGCTCAGGGCGATGCGCGACTGAATTTCCGCCAGCTCTTCATTGATGTTCAGCTTGATCCCCAGATCCGCCACGATGCTGCGATAGCGATCGGCAATGATCGACCAGACTTCATCAAAGCGAATGCCTTCTCGCGCATGACTGGCGCAAAGGTAAAGCAGATCGGTAATCTTCTGATCCTTGGGTGTGCGCTTGCCCGGCGCGGAAGGCACGATGAAGCGCCGCTGCTCATCAGCGAGCATGATCGTCTGCACCTTGCGAATCTGCGCAGCATCTGCCAGTGAGGTGCCGCCGAATTTACAGACCTTGATACCCATCGCGAATCTCCATAACGCAAAACGTCAGCGCAGAACCAGCCTATTTAGCCGTTCGCCTTGGCGAACGAATATACACGTGCCCCAACCGCATGACAGATCAAAGGGTGCAATTGAAGTGCCGATCACACATCCAGATTCTTCACTTCCAGCGCGTGATCTTCGATGTACTTCCTGCGCGGCTCGACTTCTTCACCCATGAGAATCGAGAAGAGTTGTTCCGCCTCGCTCGCCGCATCCCAGGTCACACGCAGCAGCACGCGATTGGCCGGGTTCATCGTCGTGTCCCAAAGCTGATCCGCATCCATCTCGCCCAGCCCTTTGAAGCGTTTGATCTCCATGCCTTCTTTGCCGCTGTCGAGGATCGACTGCGAGATCGCTGCGAGATTGACCACCGGGATGATCCGCGCTTCACCCTTGCTCGAGGTGTTCTGAAGCTGATAGCGCGTGGGCATCGTTTCGCCAGCTGCGCTTTGTTCCTGCTCCAATGCGTAATCTTCAATTGATAAGTTGAGCTTCGTCAGTTCCGCGAACAGCTTTTCCAGTTCCTTGACTTCGTGCAGCTCGCTGCGTGTGATGGTCACACCGCGCCTGCCGATCTTCTCTTCATCGCTGACAATCTCGGAGCCGTCGCTCGTCGTGTTCGCACCGTTGTCAGCGAAGAGTTTGTGATCGCTCAGGAATTTTTCCTCTTCTTCCGCCGACCAGAAGTAATGCTCGCCCAGCGGCAGGCTCGGCTCATCACCGGCAATGCGTGTGCGAAGGCGCGGCAGTCGGCCTTCGCCTTTAGGATCGTTCGATCGCTGCGAAAGCAGATCCACAAACGCAATCCCGCGCCGACGAACAATAACGGTGTATTCCTCAAGCTGACAGAGCAGATCGAAAGCGCGCTTGAGACTGTCGCCGGTGATGCGATGGATTTCTTTGTCCTCATCATCGCGCACACTCAGCGCTGCGCCGCCCAGGCCGATCTCGCTGAGCACGGTGCGCATGCGCTTCTCATTGAGCACGTATTCGCTCTTCTTGCCACGCGTCACCAGATAGAGCGGCGGCTGCGCGATGAAAATTCTGTTCTGCTTCACAAGCTCTTTCATCTGCCTGAAAAAGAAGGTCAGCAGCAGCGTGCGAATGTGCGAGCCATCGACGTCGGCGTCGGTCATGATGATGATGCG
>CAZYQL010000164.1:0-8947 GCA_964650055.1 uncultured Phycisphaeraceae bacterium
CGTTGAACCAAGCTAAGGCCGATGCCCAATCCACCTTGCGAGCGGTCCAGTGTTCGATGGGACTGCGTGAAAAGATCAAAAATACGGGGCAGCAATTCGGGGGCGATCCCGACGCCCGAATCCCGTACTCGCAGCACCGCCCCATCTCCTTGCCGCTCAGCAGTAATCGCAATTTTCCCACCCTCTGCCGTGTATTTGGCCGCGTTTATCAGCAAATTGACAACCACCTGCTCCAGTCGGGATGGGTCGGCGTGGAGCCAAATGGCTTGCGGCGATAACGACACCGTGAGTTCGTGTCGATGTTGGTCAATCAACGAACGGGCCGTCTCCACCGCACGTTCCACGATGCTGTTCAGTTCAGTCTGCTCTTTTTGAAGGTGGATTCTTCCGGAGGTGATGCGGGAGACTTCCATTAAGTCGTCAACAAGCCGGATCAGTTGGCCAATCTGGCGTTTGATGATTGTTCGGGCTTGACTTTGAAGGGGGTCTTCATGCTTCTGAAGACTGAACATTTGCAAGGCATTGGTGATTGCGGCCAGCGGGTTGCGGAGTTCGTGACTCAGCATCGCCAGGAACTCGTTCTTGCGGTGGTCCAGGTCTGTCAACGCCGATGCCTGCTCGTGCGTCTTTTTTTCCAAGCGGCTGCGTTCGGTGATGTCCCGAATATTGCACTGAATGACTTTGTGGCGGCCTTCCCGGTAGGCGCTGGCGATGATCTCTACCTCGACACGCAGCCCACGGCTGGTTTCAAGCGGCAAGTGTTCGTAACGAATGTATCCCTTGTCTTGGAGTGTTCGCACCGCCGTTTCGTTGGCCGCTTTGTCGCTGAAAATTCCGATCTCCCACAGTTCCTTGCCCAAGAAATGCTCGCGCGAGTACCCCAACAATTCACTCATGAATGGGTTGGCGTCGTTGATCTTTCCGCTCTCTTTGTCGAGGATCAGGAGGCCGTCTTTGGCCGACTCGAACAGCCGACGATAACGAATTTCCGAATCCGCGAGCGCCGCCTTGGACACGATCATTTCGTCGTAGTGCTGCTGCTGAGTAAGGTCGGAGATCAAGAAACAGAATCTCTCGCCAGGCAGGACACTGGCGGTGAGTGCTGCGGGAAATGTGGTTCCGTCCTGGCGGCGCAGCAGAGTCGCTGTCGCTTTGTGGTCCGATTTGTTCTCGACATTTTTCAATATGTCCGAGAGCATTGCGTCGGCTTCTGCCGCAAAGCTGTCTATTGCGCATCCTGTGATGTTTTGCACGGACATCTTGAACAGTTCAGCAAAGCACAGGTTGCAGTAGAGAACCACTCCCTTCGAATTCAGGACTGCGACAGCTTGTTGCATCGCTTCGACCAGCAATCGGTAAGGACGCTCAGCCCCTTCTAGGGTGTAAACCATCTCCGCTGAGGGCGAGTGGACAACGACCGCATCGACCATGCCCTTGCGAATGGCCTCAACCACCGCCTCGGCTTCTTCGAGGCGCAAGCGCAATCGCTCAATTTCCTCAAGCTGTTCAACGTTGGTGTTTGGGATGTTTAACACGCAGGCTTTCCAGTGGCACAGGACGGTTTAAGAAGCGATTTGCAAACCGTGAAGAATGCTTTTCTCGTCAGTCATGTCCCCGATGAACAACCGTCTGGGTGACGGAAGTATCTTTACCAGAGTCGGGGCGACCACAATCTGCGCCTGCCGGGCCATCTCCGGCTGCAAATACATGTCGATGATCGTCAGCTCATAACGGCCCAGCAAGTAGCGGTCGCAGATGGCGCGGATGCGTTCAACCGCCAGCGTCGAACGTGGCGTGAGACCGGCGACGTACAGAAACAAGACGTAGCCTTGCGGAGCGAGATTCGCCATCCGCTCCTCGAACGCCTGGGTCGTCGTGTTCGGATTTTTGGGTGACTCGCTACTGTTCATTGCCATCTTCCTGACTTCGTGGAGGAACGCAGGTTCAGACCGACCAGCGTTCGCTCCGTATCGGACAGGTCGCCGATGATTTTGCGGATCGGCTCAGGAAGCTTTCTCACCAGCGTGGGTATGGCAACGATCTGGTCATCCTTTGCCAGCCGAGGGTTCTCGATAAGATCAATCACTTCGATCTCGAATTCACCGGCAAGGTGTTCCTCGCAGATCCGCTTGAGGTTGGCGAAAGCAGCCACAGACTTGGGTGATTGCCCGGCGACATACAGGCGCAGTTGCCAGAGCTTCGGCTTCTCGGTCTGGTCCTCGTGACGGCGCAGAAGGGGCGGCGTCTTCATTTGCGACCTTTCTTTGAAGGTACTTGAATTCCACTGTAGTCCGCTTTGCGACTGCGGGCCATTTCGTCGCGGCTCTGATCCAGTTTTACCACATACGCATGCTCACTGGCGATGTCCCGTTCCATTTCTTCCTTGTCGGTTTGAAATTGCAACTGGAGAACGGCGATTTGAGCCTCCAGCGCTTGTTGCCTTCGTGCCAGGGTTTCCCGCTTACCTTCGACCGCCCGCATGCGAATCACTGACGTCGCCTTTTCCTTGGCTTCCTGTGAAAGTCTGGCCGAACCCGTGAGAACGCCTTCGGGCCCCAGGTAAACCTCGGTGAGCTGGATGCCTTTTGAGGTCAGCAGGAATTCCCGAATCTGATTGCTGTGCGCCATGCCACGAGACTTGAGAATGTACAGTCCGCGATTGCGCTCGCCGTTGAGCTCCAGGTCTTGCAGGAGCAACCAAGTGTCGATCAGCGAGGAGATCGAAACATTCGTCTGCTCCAAGGCGCTTCCGGCATGGTTCAAATTGGTGAGCAGAGCCGTGATCTGGCGTGACTTCAAGTAATCGACCAACCGAATCATCATGGAACTTGCTTCGGCGTCGGTCCCTGACGAAAGAAAGCTGGTGATTGGATCAACGATCACTAAACGGGGTCGGAAGGTTTCAACTTGCTTGTAAATGCTCGTCAAGTGAAATTCCAAGCCGTTCATCGTCGGACGGGCCACTTGAAAACGCAGCAGACCCTTCTTCACCCACGGCTCCAGATCAAGGCCAATCGACCGCATATTGCGAAACAGTTGGGCTTCCGATTCTTCAAAAGCGAAATACAGACATCGTTCACCTCGCCGACAGCAAGCATCGACGGCATGACAAGAAAGGCTGGTCTTGCCAACACCGGCTGTGCCCGACAACAGGACGCTGCTGCCTCGAAAAAACCCCTGACCGCCCAGCATGGCGTCCATGGCTGGGACACCGCTGGACATTCGCTCAGTGGATGCCTGGTGCTGCAACTGGAGCGATGTGATCGGCAAGACGGAGATGCCGCCCTCATCAATCAGGAACGGGAACTCATTGGTGGCGTGGGGCGAGCCTCGATACTTGACAACCCGCAAGCGGCGAGTTGAGATTTGTCCTGCGACCCGGTGATCCAGGGACAATACGCAGTCGGCGACATACTCCTCCAAGCCGTGCCGGGTCAGCGTGCCATCACCCCGCTCGGCGGTGATGATAGTGGTGACACCCTTTTCCTTGAGCCAGCGAAACAGGCGGCGTAGTTCGGCTCGCACGATGGCGACATTGGACAGTCCGCTGAACAACGTCTCCAGGGTGTCCAGAACGACTCGCTTGGCCCCGATGGAGTCGATGGCATAGCCCAGGCGAATGAACAATCCTTCGAGGTCGTACTCCCCCGTTTCCTCGATCTCGCTGCGTTCGATGTAAACGTAGTCAACCCCCAGTTTCTTTTTCTTAATGAGATCATCAAGATCGAAACCCAGAGAACGGACGTTTTGAGCCAGTTCTTCTGCGGTTTCCTCGAAGGCAATGAACACACCCGGCTCATTGTGCACCAGGGCTCCGCGAACAAGGAACTCGATCCCCAGGAGCGTTTTGCCGCAGCCAGCGCCACCGCAAATGAGCGTGGGCCTTCCCAGCGGCAAACCACCGAGGGTGATCTCATCTAGTCCTTGAATGCCGGTTGGGCATTTAGGCAAGCTCGCTGGAGGAGACGCTTTCTGTTTCGTGACGGTCTTGGTCAAGGGACAATCCTTCGTGATCAGTTATGACACCGCCTCGCCGAAGATTGGCGAGGCTCAGAACGCAGTCTAGCTGAAAGTGGAATACCCGCTCAGGTTGGGGTTCTTACAACTGTTTCTCAGGGACGCTTTCCGCATCGTGAATGCGGCGAACGCACTGACGAAAAAAGCCAACGTGGGTTCAAGCCGGAAAGCTGCGCGCCCACATCCGCTTGTCCCTGCCCAGCCTCTTGTCAAAGACGGGTTGCCCTGCGTATTATCATCCGAATTGCACCTTCATTTTAACCAAGATGTCCCATATGAACTGCGGCCCACGAACACCGCGGGCCATTGATGCACAGTTTAGTGTAGTATTTGACCGCCCCCGGATGGTTAGCGACTTTGTTGCATTTCTGAAGATTCTTTTCACCGTTTCACGTTCAAGCTTGGGGTTTTGGGCAATCGGCGGCAATTCCTGCCACGCCACGACGGACGGATCGCGCCTGGGCTGTCATGTTTGTCGATTTCGTAGAACACCACCCTCATGATCATGGCGGTGCTGGAGTCAACAGACGCCGGGCGTGGCGCACGACCTTGCGGCCGATCTTGATCAGTTGTTCGCCGGGTTGGCTCTGACGATCACATCGCTGGTGTGGTCATTCATCGCGGTGAGAAGCGTACCCAGAAGTCTGGTCGAGATATCCGAGTCGGTCTGGGTCGGTCTGGCTTGAGCTTGCGACGCCCGCCAGTGCTTTGCCGATCTCATCGAATAACAGGATGCACGGTGCCATGGCGTCAGCGGCGTCAGCAATTCGTTATGGCTTGGCGTGTATCCGCCCCGGCTCTGACCTGCTGAACCACGACGCTGCCCTCAGACGTTTGTTTTGGAATGGAGCGCGTCGAACTCCTTTTCAATCCGCGCCGCCAGCGCCGGCGCCTTCACGCGGAGCCAGTCGCGGACGATGCCCACGCCAGTTCCAATGGCGATGGTTTGAACCTTGTTAAGTTCCTCTTTGAACCGCTCCTGAACGAAGCCTTTCACCTGGGCGCACTTCGTGCTGCCACGGTCCGCTTCCATCGCGTTCGATGTGCGCTCGCCGCCATCAGGCAGCGTGCTTGCGCCATATCGGTGGCTCGCTTTGCCGTTCACCGCAGCGCGACGGCCACTGGTCCAGTTCGCCAGCACCACGCCGGCGAACAGGGCACCGCCGATCATTGGCCAGGGATGCTGCGCCGCCTGCTGCTTGAGGTCGAACGTGTCCTTGACGGACTGCACCCCATCGTGCACTGTCTTTTTTGCGTCGTGGACGGTCTGCTCGACGCTGTCGCGCACCGACTGGGCCGCATGCGTCACCCGGTCGTGAATAGCGGTGATCTTGTCCGCCATTGCGGAGCGCGTTTCCTCGAGTTCCTTTCGAGTTTTTTCGGTCCCGTTATCGTTCTCTACGGCGTGGTCTGTTGCTTGAGCCATTGCATATCCTCCTTGATCGTACGGACCGACTGGTCCGGAATCATGTTAATTGCTTCCATCTTGCTCTTGGCGACGGCGAAGACCACCGCAGATAACACCAGCATCAGCCCGCCCACGATGCCGCTCCATGCCCACCACGGAAGCTGGGGCAAGGTGGCTGCCAGAAGCCCCACCAGCATGGCGGTCACGAAGGCGCAGCCGACGATCGCCATTATGAGCGCCATCATCATCGCAAAGCCGGTCCGTTTGACCTTGCCGATGTCCTCGCGGATTTCCTGCTTGAGCAGGTCAACGTGCTGCTGCACGAGTTGCCGGGCATCGCCCACGATCCCGCCAACCAGAGCACCAATGCTCTGGTCGGCTGTGTCCTTTGTTTCCGTGATCATCGGTTAGCTCCTCGAAGTGGCCTTGACCACCAGAAAACCCAGTGCCAGACTGATGAGCACCGACTGCATGGGGTAACGGCGGATCGCCTGGGTCAGTTCGTCCTTGGCCGTCTGCAGCGCATCGCCAGCACCGTGGATGGCCGTTGTCGCCATCTCCTGGGCTTTGTCCTTCGCATGGACTGCCATGTCGCCCGTCGCCGAGGCCACTTCCTTCACTTTGTCCGATGCGGTGTGCGCCCATTCCTGGGCCTTGTCCTTCACATGGACCGCCATGTCGCCGGCCTTGTCCATTGCTGTCTCAATGGCGCCGGCAGCTTCCTGGCCTGCGGCCTTGGTCTGCTTTTCCTTTTCGCGGTCCCTGTCCTGCTGTTGCCTTGCTTCGTTGGTCTGTTTTGCGTAATCCGTTGTGGCCTGGCTCATGTTGAAAACTCCATAAATGGGGTGGTGAATGTGACGTCAATACACGTTGAAGCAAAAATAAATCGAACTCGGCGGCGCCGCGTACCACGGCTCACGCCTTCTTCGCATGCTGCTCGCCGCGCAGCCGCAGCATGGGTTGACCTAGGCCGGTGCGGATCACCGGATCAGCCATGAACTTGCGGGCGACTTTGTTAATCGCAGCAGTGCATATCTGCCCGACCGTCGCCGCCTTCACGTCCGACTGCCCGCGCTTTGCAAGAATCTGCGCGATCTCCTCGTACGTCCGTACCGGCGGCACATGCCATTTCAATACCGGCAAGTTCTGCCGCACTTCGTTCGCTGGATGAAAGATCAGTTTCATTGGACATCTACCTTTCTAGGTGGAACTCAATCCACGGTGAGTGGGAGTGTGCCACGGAATTCAATTCACAATCAGAAACAACCGCGTGCCAGCAGGCTGACCAGCACCAATGGGCCGCACTTTTCCCGCGCTGCGAACGCGACCGTTCAATAGCGCGGGCGTCGTCAACCCTTGGGCCTGTTTGCATGCCATCTTTGACTCACGATCGTTCATGAAAAACTTCTTTTCAAAATTCGAGTGACCTTCGATGTATGAGTATGTGCGAACAGACGGGCGTTGACTATGGGAGTTTTCCGCCGGTTGTCGTAAGCCGCTGGCTCGTGTCACACTGAGATTTCCTCGCCTCTCACCTGTGCCCGATGGCATCCGGATTGATTCACAAGGGTAAGCCACCCGCGAAATGCGACATGGCGCAGCCGCAAAGCACGAACGTTTCGTTCACTCCGCGACGGATTTGCCGCATGTGCTGTGCCGCCCTTTGAATTGACGAGCGTCTAGTGCCTCGCGCAGCAGCGCTGCTCGCCTTCGGTGCATCGTCGCATGAGTCATATCGCGTGCACGCTGCAAGGCTGAAAACCCCATTGTTTTAAGCAGTTCACGATCTTTTTCTGCCAGTGCGATCGCTTGTGCCAATGCCGTCGAATCACCACGGGCTGCCAGCAAACCCGTGACGCGATCCTCCACACAATCGCGCAGCCCCGCCGTGTCACTGGCGATCACGGGCACCGCCTGCGAATACGCGTCGTACACAATGCGCGGCTGTTCATCGCCCAGACTCGGAACGATCAGCGCGTGATAGGACCGCATCGCCTCGAAAAAACGCTGGTCATAAGGCAGCGTTCCCAGCAGACGAATCTTCACATGGCCGCCCATCCGGTTCGCCACTTTTTCGCACTCGGCAAGGAGCGGGCCTTCGCCCAGAAGGTCCAGCGTGATCGCTTTTCCCTGCTGCGACAGTTCCTCCATGCTACGCAATAAAATGGAAACGCCCTTGGGTTCGGTCAGCCTGCCGGCGAAGAGCAGCCGAAGGTTCGAAGGCTTTTCGCGCCAGGCGGCATGGGCCTGTTCCTGAATCAGCACCTTTGCGGCATCAATCCAGGAAGCATGAATGATGTGGCCGCGCTCGTATCTGCGGAGCAGCATCGAATCGCGATATTCCTTCTGCGTGAAAAATGCGATATCCGCCATCCCCACGCACCACCTGGCCATCCGTTCAAAGACGGCGGCCCGGATTTTTTCCTTGCGCGTACTGGCCACCCGCCAGGGTGCCGACTCGACAACGATGACCAGAAACTTTCCACGCAGCCGCGCTATCGGCGCCGCCAGCCAGCCCATCGGTATCGGCCAGCCGGCGATCCCGCAGTGAACCACCTCCGCCGCGCCGATCGCCTTCCACAGCCGCCAGAATGTGCGAGGCACAGTGGCCACGGCGCGAAGCAGCGATCGCTGGGGCCCAAGTGCTATCACACGCAATGGAAGACCCGACAAGGATTCGAGCGGCCCCGGCGAACCTCCTGTGGCTACCGGTGCCGCAAGAGCGAAATGAGGCAGGTAGACCAAATGCTCCGCAAGGTCCTTGGCCCACAGCGGCACCACCCCATGCGCCCCATCCGCACCAGGCCAGACGGGAAGATTGGTCACCAGCAGATAATGCTCAGGAATTGGTGCGATCTCGTTCATCGTATTGGGTGTAGTGCCCAGCGCCCCTGAGTTGGAGAAAAGTCGCCAAGAATGCCCCCTTCTCCGTCCCGGCGGCGAGGCGGGACGAAGGGGAATGCTACTCATGTGGTCGGCAACGGCAATGTCTTACCAGTTGGCGACGCGATTTTCCAAAGTGTCCTGGCGCGCTGTAGATGACGGATTGGTCGGCGGTTGGCCATAGCTCGGCACCTCGGCACCGCCGGTCACGGGATGAGCACGACCTTGATGCAGCCGTCTTCCTTATCGCGGAACTTCTTGTACGCAGCAGGCGCATCTTCGAGCTTTTCCGTGTGGGTGATGACGAAGGACGGGTCGATCTCACCGTCCACGACCTTCTGCAGCAACGGCGCAAGATAGCGCTGCATATGAGTCTGGCCCATCTTGAACTGCAAGCCCTTGTTCATGGCTGTGCCCCAGTTCAGCGCGACGTTGCCGAAGTAGACGCCGGGCACGGAGACCTTTCCGCCCTTGCGGCAGCACTTGAAGATCTCGTTGAGGACGTGCGGCCGGTCGCTGCCCAGATGCATGGCGGTCTTGAGATCGTCAACCACCTCGCGAAGCCCGCCGGCAGCATGGTTCTCCGCGCCGACCCGGTCGCAGACAACTGCGAGTGCTCCGAAGACGAATGAAGCAATA
>CAZYQL010000165.1:0-8881 GCA_964650055.1 uncultured Phycisphaeraceae bacterium
TAACACAACATCTGCGAGCCGGGCCCTCAAGTCTGTGATTTCACAGCCCCGTACTTGCGACCAATTCGGAGTTTCACCATGCCTCGCGCACGCAAGGGTCACGCGACCCGCAAATCGAAGAATCGTGTTTTCAAGATGGCCAAGGGCTTCCGTGGCTCGCGCAGCCGCTGCTGGCGCAAGGTCAAGCATGCGGTCATTCGCGCCGGTGTTTACGCCACGCGTCACCGTCATCTGGTCAAGCGCGATTATCGTGCGCTTTGGATCATCCGCATCAATGCCGCCAGCCGCGCTCGTGGTCTGAGCTACAGTCGTCTGGTTGCAGGTCTGAAGCTGGCCCTGGTGCCGCTCAACCGCAAGATGCTCAGCGAACTGGCCATTCACGACCCCGCCACGTTCGACAAGATCGTGGAGATCGCCAAGGCTGCGCTGCCTGACGTCATGAAGGCGGCGTGAACCTGATTTGAGAAAACCAAATGATCATCAAGACGCGAGCCTTTTCAAGGCTCGCGTTTTTCATTTGGATCGGCGGATCTTCTGTCTTTTCAGAGCCGGGTTTTGTAAACCCGGACGGTTCGCCGCTGCGCAAGCAAGGCGAACCGCTTCGCGCGGAAGATAACGAATGTAGATGCGATGCTTGCTCGTTTGCCACGTGCGCTTTGATCCACGATGATCGATGGCTTGTCGCACAAGCGACGCGCTCGTTCGCCAAGGCGAACGGCTAAATAATTTCAGAGTTCCGTTTCCTTTTTTGCGAATACCACTATGGCCCTTCAAGACGATCTGCGATTGAGCAAAGACACCTGGCGGATGTTTCGCATCCTTTCTGAATTTGTCGAAGGCTTTGAAAAGCTCAACACCATCGGCCCAGCCGTTTCCGTCTTTGGCTCCGCACGCACCAAGCCCGAAGAGGCTCATTACAAAGGTGCAGTCGAGTGCGGCAAGCAACTCGTCAAAGCCGGCTTTTCCGTTATCACAGGCGGCGGACCGGGCATCATGGAAGCCGCCAACAAGGGGGCGCACAAAGCAGGCGGTAAATCCATCGGCCTCAACATCAGCCTACCCATGGAGCAGAACGCCAACCCCTATCTCTCCATCGATTACTCACTCGACTTTCGCTACTTCTTCGTTCGCAAAGTCATGTTCGTCAAATACGCCTGCGGCTTCATCATCTTCCCCGGCGGCTTTGGCACCATGGATGAATTCTTTGAATCCATGACGCTCATTCAGACTCAGAAAATCGATCCGTTCCCCGTCGTCTGCATCGGCCATGATTACTGGGATGGTCTCGTCGATTGGCTCAAGAAAACGATGCTCAGTAAATACAGTTGCATCTCGCCAAAGGATCTGGAATTGTTCAGCGTCACGGACAGCATCGAAGAAGCGATCAAGACTGTCAGCGTCTGCCTGGCGCAGAAGCAATCGAGCTCACAGGAACACTCCGGCGCAACGGAGCAGACCGCCGAAGGCACCCGCGTGGGTATCGATCCGCGGCCCAGCAATCGTCCGCCGATGTAACGAAAGAGTTCAAAGTTTAAGGTTTAAAGTTCAAGGTTGTTGAAGCAGCGAGTCCGCCTATTAGTATTAAACCTTGAACTATGAAACTTAAACTTTGAACCCATAACTTTGAACTTTGAACTTATGCCCCATGTGCGGTCGCTACGCTCTCAACGCCACGCCTCGCATGCTCGCGCGCCACTTTCGGCTCAGCAGCGATCAGTTTGATCTCTTCCCGCGTTTCGACATAGCGCCGCGCTTCAACATCGCGCCATCGCAGCCGATGGTGATCATTCGGCAAAACGAACACAAACTTAATCGCGAAATGACGCATGTCGTCTGGGGCCTGATTCCCAACTGGGCCAAAGATGTTTCGATTGCTCATCGCATGATCAACGCCCGCAGCGAGACAGCCGCCGTGAAGCCGGGCTATCGCGGGGCGATGAAGTATCGAAGGTGCCTGGTGCCGACGACTGGTTTTTATGAATGGCGCAAGAAGCCCGGCTCGCGCATCAAGCAGCCGATGCTCATTCGTCATGCACACGATGAACTGTTTGCCTTCGCGGGTTTGTGGGAACACTGGCAGGGGCCCGGCGGCGAAGAGATTGAGTCATGCACGATTCTCACGACGCAGCCCAACGAGTTGATGGCGACAATCCACGATCGCATGCCGGTGATTCTGTCGGAGAAAGATTACGATCGCTGGATCGATACGAAGATGCAAGATGGCGACAAGGTGGTTGACCTGATGCAGCCTTGCGATTCGGATTTGCTTTCAGCGACCGCAGTGGGGATGTACGTCAATAGCCCGCGCAACGAAGGCGAAAAGTGCCAGGCTCCCGCTGATGAACAGGGGCCATCACTCTTGTTTTGATTCGATCATTTTCGTGCCGGTCATGCGATACATGGCGACGACAAAGCCATCTTCTTTGATCTCGCCGACTTCGATGGTGCCGTAGAGTTCCACGATGCCATCGGGCACGTAGTTGACGCGTTTGCCGTCTTTCATTTTCACTTCGATCCAGTCATTAAGCTGCGGCGGCACGCAGTAAAAACAGGAGGGAATCTGGCGGGTGAGAACGAATTCATTGGTGCCGCCGTTCTCGAAATCGATGGGCATCATGTAGCCGGAGATGGCGACCTTTTTGCCGTTGAGCGCTTGAATGGATTCGGGAATTACATACTGCGGCTTGGCGGGTTCCTTGCCATCTTCAGTAGGCGCGGGTGCGCCGGTCATACCGCTGTAAGCGAAGCCGGAGAGATCCATGAAGGGAACAATCAGATGATCGTTCGATGACTTGAGTTTGTCGATGGTGAAAGTCTTGGCGCGCAGACGATCAGCGGGAATGAAATCAGGATTGTTTGGGTCAGCGAAGGGCGCCTCAACGGTGGGATCAAGTAGCGGCTTGGCGAGCGCGGTCGGATCGCTGGGCGGATTGGTGGTCGCTTTGGACTTTCCGTCTTCAGTGGTCTTGGCGTCTTTAGTTTTCGCCTTGCCATCAGGATCAGCCAAGCTGGGGCGCAGCGTGATATTCGCTTGTGCAATCGGATCGTTTTCATCCGGCTTACCGGTTTTCTTGTTGCGCCATTCTTCGCGCTTTTTCTTTTCCTGTTCCGGTGTGAGCTGCGCCGCAGCGGTGCTGTCGCCATCTGCCTTCGTATCAGGCGTGACCTTCTCAGCAGGCGTCACGCTTGTTTGGGGGTCGTCATTTTTTTTCTCTTCGTTCTTAGGCGTGGGGGTCGCGTCAGCGGTGTTGACACCATCAAGACGCTTGCCTTCGATCGGGCCGGCGCTTTGTTTCACTTGCGCATCATTGCAACCGGCGATCATCAGAATCAGCGCAGTGCAGCAGAGTGTGCAGGACGATTTCAACCAGGACTCAGTGCGATTCATGCGAACACCTCTGTGGGACTTGGATAAAAACTTCGGGCCATACCTGCATCATTGTAGCCCGGCAGGTTCAGGCAACGGTCAATCGGGCGAATTGGCCGGGCCAACTTTCTCATACATCTTCGCCAATCGATGAGCATGTTCATCGTAGGCAGATTCAAACAGCGCTGTCGCACGGGTGGCATCCATGATGCAACTCGCGGTGAGAACTTTCGGCGGCGCTCCTGCGTCGGTGAGCATCGCGGCAACCTGAGCTTTGATGGAATTGATCAGCACACAGCCGCCAACGGTTGAGCCAGGCGCAACCGGCGACTCCAGGCCATCAATGCGAACCATCGAATCGCCAGGCGGGGCACCGGTATCGAGCACGAGATCAGCAACATCGCCAAGCTTCACAGACTTCGGATGCCTACTGGTGCTGGCTTCACTGTGGCGCTGACTGACGATGGCGACGACCTTCATGCCGGCAGCTTTGCAATGCTCTGCAAACTCGACGGGCACGACGTTGCAACCGCTCGATGAAATGATCAGTGCTGCATCGGTGGACTTGATATCGAAATTGCGCAGGATGCGTGCGGCAAGGCCGGTGACATTTTCCAGGAACATCGCTTGCCGCTGGCCGTTGGCACCGACGACGTTGTTGTGGAAGGTGAGCGAGAGTTCGACGATCGGGTTGAAGCCGGGGAATGAGCCGTAGCGTGGCCACATCTCCTCGACCATGATCCGGCTGTGCCCGCTGCCAAAGACGTGCACCATGCGACCGGCCAGAATCGCATCGGCGAACCATCGCGAAGCCTGTTCGATCTGCGGCTGCTGAGCAGCGATGGTGTCGAGCAGGGTGCGACAATGTTCGAGATATTGCTGTGCGGGAGTCGGGTTGGACATGTGCAAAGGATACCGTGCTATTGATGATCGTTCATTACAGTTGCCCATCGGTTACGCTCCAGCCACCATCGACAGCCAAGACCTGGCCGGTGATGAATCGCGATGCATCGGAGAGTAGAAACACGGCAGCGCCATCGCAATCTTCGGGCAGACCGATGCGGCCGCCATCGAGCGGTTGCTTGGTTTTCACAAAGTTCATGACCTCATCATTGGTCTGTGCTCGCTGCGACATGGGTGTGGCGACCAAGGCCGGGGCGAGGACGTTGAAGCGGATGTTGTGCGGCGCGTAATAGGCAGCACACGAACGGGTCAAGCCGATGATGGCAGCTTTGGCGGCGGCGTAGGCGTGAGTAGAGAAAAACTGCGGCGAAGGCGAGTAGCCAAGGACGCTGCCCATGTTGACGATGGACCCGCCGATGGGCGTACCGTTGGCGCTATTGCCTCGTTTCATCAGTTCGTTCACCGCAGCGCGATTGGAGAGCATCAGGCTGGTGAGATTGAGGTTGAGCGTGTGATGCCAGCCTTCATCAGTCAGTTCATGCAGGGGGCCATCACCTTGCTTACGGCCGCTGCCACCGGCGACGTGGTAGAGCGCGTCGAAGCGATCGAATGTGGCGGTGGCGCAAGCGATGGCGCGGGGGGCGGTGGTGGGATCGGTGGCGTCGCCGACGATGGCGCGGCAGCGGTCGCCCAGTTCAGTTTGTGCAGTTTGGGCGCTCTGTTCACTGCGACCGACGACGACGACATTTGCACCTTGGGCGATGCAGGCTCGGGCGGCAGAAAGGCCCAGGCCGGTGGTGCCGCCGATAATGACGATGGATTTGTTTTGCAGTAGGGGTTGCATAAGCCGATGAAAGCTACCTGCAAGCAGGCGAGCCGTCGAATTGATGTGAGAATGGATTTACGGCTTCATGCAGGAATAATTTGATGGCCGAGTCTGTTATGCAGTTGTACGAATCGGGAGGCACTGTTGGAAACGGTTGAGTTTCACAAGCTGGCACTGGCCGAGTTGGATTCGGTGCACCGCATGGCGTTTCACCTTTGTCGCAAAGCTGACGATGTGAGCGACCTGGTGCAGGAGACGTTCTTGCGCGCTTTGAAAGCTGAGCCTAGCTTTGAGTTGCGTGAGCGTGGGATTCGGCCTTGGCTTTTTAAGATTCTGCACAACATCTTCTATACGAAGATGGGGCGGGATCGGCGTGAGCCTACACTGGCCGATGACCTGCGACACGAGTCCGTCGCCAGTGAACTCGACAACCCCGCACCTTGCTGGGATCTGGCGAGCCTCGACTGGGAACAAGTAGACGATCGGCTCAAGAGTGCGATCGATAAACTGGACGACCGATATCGAGAAGTGCTGCTGCTTTGGGCGGTGGAAGGCCTTAAGTACCGCGAAGTGGCCGATGTATTGAATGTGCCTTTGGGTACCGTGATGAGCCGACTGTACCGCGCTCGATCGATCCTCAGCGAACAACTGGCGGATGTCGCCCAGGAACACGGTATCAGCGTGGGCTGAAGTGAAAAGCGAAAAAACGCGAAAGCGAAAAAGCGAAAAATAAGAATGCGTCCCCGATTCACAACCTGACTTCTGACCTCTGTTCTCTGACCTCTGTTCTCCCCCGGACCTAGCCATGCCTGCACCGATTGATGACAACGACCTGCACAGCGATCTTCGTCGCTACATCGAAGCCTTCGCCGATGGCGAGCTGGATGTGGAGACGAATCTGCGCGTGCTTGAGCGTATGGCGATGAACCCACAAGCGACGCAGCGTGTCATGCATCAGCAGGAGCTTCGCAAGCTGGTGGATCGGGCGATGCGCGAGCAGTCGCCGCCGGTGCCTGCTGATCTGCGCAGCAAAATCATGGCGATTTCCAAAGCGGCTGTCAGCGAGGAATCAGCCCGGCAGGAAACGCACGCCGCTTCCAGCGATTCGCTTCTGTTTCGTCTTCGCCGCTGGATTCCCGCCGTGGCGGCGATGCTGCTTCTGACTGTTGGCATTTACCTTTGGTCAGTGAATCAGACCGGGCCAGCCGTTGGGCCCTTGGTGCATCTCGTTGGCTTGGACCACCCGGTCTTTCGCGATGATCTGCTCGAATCCGGTCGCGTGACTGCGATGGGAACTCGGCATGAAAGCTGTAGCACCGAGATTCAGAAGCTTTATAAGACGGTTGAATTCAGCGCTGATCTCAATGAGATTCCCAAGTCGATTACGAAATATCTTGGGCCGCAGATTCATGTGCCTCGCCCTGATCTGACCAAGCTGGGCTACGAATATCGCGGAGCTGGGGCCTGCACATTGCCTGGTGGTAAAGCGGTGCATCTGGTTTATCAGCCCATCGGATCATCTGGCCGCGCTGATGCGCTGAGTCTTTGGATTCGCAGTGACGAAGCCGGGCAGGTCAAGGTTGAGGAAGGGCGGCTCTACACTGTGACGCCCGAAGGTTCTCTGCATCCGGTGCTTGTCTGGCGGCGTGGCTCAGCCGTCTATTATCTGGTCGGCGAACCCGACAGCCTGCTCACAGAAGCCGCTGACACGCTTTACGCTTCGCGCTGATCGTTTCTCCTTTCTCCACGTCTAAACGAGTTTCTACATCGCTATCGCCACGAATCTCCAAGCCACTTCTTTATGTGGTATCAGACGGCGGCGAACACCTTGTTTTCTTTTTGCATGAAAATGATGCTGGATAACTAGGGGATCAGCCGATATGATGGTAAGATTATCGGTTTCCTTTAGCCCGGGTGGGTCACAGGTAGGGCTATGCAGAACGTGAAGCCTCGCTTGCTTATTCTCGGTGGGAAATACACGGACACTTCTGGTGTCTCGCAGGCACTATCTCCCTATTTTCAAGTTGACACTTTCAGCAAGACCGAAGAGGCGATGGCGGCTCTTCGCCGTGAGTCTTATCACGTGGTGCTTTCAGATGTCGGCGATTTTCTGCCGCTGGAGCGCGACCTGGTGGGCCAAAAGGCAAGCCTCGTACTCAACACGATCGGCGAAGGCGTCTGTATCGTGGATACCGATGGCCGCTGCACCTGGTCGAATCAGCGGATGCGCAAGTTCAACTCAGCGGTCTATGAAAAGGTCAGCCAGATCAGTTGCCAGGCCCGCGCCGTCTTCACCCGCCAGTCATCGCCGGTCACTGAACCAACACAGACGCGCAGCAAGAAATACACCTTCCAAGTGGACTCTCGCTATTACGAAGCGATGACGTCCCCGGTCGTCGATGAAATCGGCCAGGTGATTCAGATCGTCGCAGTGGTGTGGGATGCAACCAGTGGTCGCCGGCTGCAGCAGAAGATTGATGCGATTGACTCGGCCGGCCGGGAACTGTCCCGCATTGAAAGCGAATCGATCGCCAACAAAGCCCCCGCAGAACGGCTCAAAATTCTCCGCGACAAGATCATCAAGTTCAGCAAAGAACTGATGCACTTCGATCACTTCTCGATTCGCCTGCTCGACAAACGATCCAACAAACTCGAACTGGTCATCGCGGAAGGCCTGCCCAACGAGGCACTGGAAATCGATCTTTACGCCCAGCCCGAAGGCAACGGCATCAGTGGTTATGTGGGCTCCACCGGTCGCTCTTACATCTGCCACGACACTGAAAAAGACCCGCGCTATGTCATCGGTCTTCATCACTGCAAGAGCTCGCTGACCGTGCCGCTGCGGCTTTATGACAAGGTCATCGGCGTTTACAACATCGAGTCCGATGTCGTGGGTGCCTTTGGTGAAGATGATCGTCAGTTCGCGGAAATCTTCGGCCAGTATGTGGCCATGTCGCTCAACATTCTCGATCTGCTCGTCGTCGAACGCTGCACCGCCACCGGCCAGATCACCGAGAACGTCGTGCAGGAAATGGCCAGCCCGCTAAATGACATCGTCACCGAAGCACAGACGCTGATGGAGGAATACATCGGCGATGACGGCATGCGCAAACGGCTCTACACCATCGTCGAACATGTCGAATCGATTCGACAGGTAATGCGCATGGTCAAAGCTGGCCCGCAGCATGTGCTGGGGGTCGATGCTGACAAGCCCGCAGAGATCGATCCCGGTCTGGCGGGAAAGCGCATCCTGATTGCCGACGATGAACAAAACATTCGCCAGACGATTGCTGATGTGCTTCGCAAACTGGGCTGTCACGCGACCATCTGCAAGGATGGTTTTGAAGCGGTCAACATGCTCAACCAGGAAAAATTTGATCTGGTCATCTCTGACATCAAGATGCCTTACCGCAACGGCTACGAAATTTTCGCCCATGCCCGCCGTCTTGATGAGCACCTGCCCGTCATCCTCATGACCGGCTTCGGTTACGACCCGAGCCATTCCATCGTGCGCGCCAGTGAAGAAGGCTTATCCAGCGTCATGTTCAAACCCTTCAAGATCGATCAGATGCTTGAAGAAGTTCGCAAGGCCCTTGGCTGCTTCGCACCGGTGAAAGATGGGGCACCGGATGCTGATACGAAGCCATCGCAGCGCAGCGAACCGGCGTGAAGTTCGTCGGTAAGCGCAGATGACTTTTCTTATTCCCCTCCTTCTTAGGGAGGGGCAAGGGGAGGGTCGAGTGCTCGATGAAGCCTTTACGAAACGCAGCACTGTTCAAGATTGA
>CAZYQL010000166.1:0-6768 GCA_964650055.1 uncultured Phycisphaeraceae bacterium
GTTCCGGGGCTGTTCTGGGAATTCCGGGAGGAGCGTGCTGGGCGAAATGTTTCACGCAACGCCGGTTTTATCGCGAGGTTCGGATGGCATTGACGCGCCGCAAATTGGGTGAGATTCTCCAGAAATGGGGACTGGTCAGCGAACAGCAATTGAGCGAAGCGCTCAAGATCGCCCAGGGTCAGCGCAAGCGCGTGGGCGAAACACTCGTCGAACTGGGCCACGTCAGCGAGACGGACATCGCCAAGGCGCTGGGCCAGCAGTTCAATATGGAATACATCGACCTCGATCGCCCCGATGCGATCAGCAAGGAGAATCTGAATCTCCTGCCCGCCGAGGTCATCAAGAAATATCTCGTGCTCCCCATTTCGCAGATCAACGGCACGCTCAAGGTGCTGATTCACGATCCGATGGATCTGGATGTGCTCGACGATCTGACGTTTCGCATGAACTGCAAGATCGAGACAGCTCTGGGCGCCAAGGGAAAGATCAAGGAATACATCGATCAGTACATGGGCGGCACGCGCGCAGCCATCGACCAGGTCACCAAAGACTTGTCGGTCGATAAAGGCTCCTCGATGGACATCAAAGGCTTGTCCATCGACACGAGCATGTCCGTCGATACCGATGGCGGAAACAAAGCTGCCCAAGAAGCGCAACAGGCTCCGATCATCAAACTCGTGAATCACATCATCGCTGAGGCGGTGATTGCTGGTTGCAGTGATATTCATATTGAACCGTTCGCTGACCGGGTGCGACTGCGCTACCGAATCGACGGCGTTTGCGTGGAAAAGGAGCGCATTCCCAAAGCCACGCAAAGCGCGGTCATCGCCCGTATAAAGATCATGTCGGGCATGAAGATTCAGGAAAAACGCATCCCGCAGGACGGTCGTATCAAGCTGATCGTCAACGGCGAAACCGTCGATTTCCGCGTCAGTGCCTGCCCGGCTTACCACGGCGAGTCCATCGTTCTTCGTATTCTTCGCCCCGAATCAGCCCGCATCGGTCTGGCCAATCTCGGTATGCGTCCCGATACGCTTCAGACCTTTGAAACCATCATTAAACGCCCCAACGGCATCTTCCTCGTCACTGGGCCCACCGGTTCGGGCAAGACCACCACGCTCTATACCGCGCTGGATGTGCTCAATCGGCCTGACCGAAAAATCATCACGGCAGAAGACCCGGTCGAATACAACTTCAAAGGCATCAATCAGTGCCAGGTGAACGATTCCATCGGCTTGACCTTCCCGAAGATTCTTCGCGCCATGCTGCGTCAGGCACCCAATATCGTGCTCGTCGGTGAAATTCGCGATAAGGAAGTCGGTGAGGTTGCGATTCAAGCGGCGCTCACGGGTCACCTCGTGTTTTCCACGCTGCATACCAATGATTCGCCTTCGGCACTGACGCGTTTGATTGACATGGGTATCAAGCCGTTCCTCGTGGCCAGTTCGATTCAGGCGGTGCTGGGGCAGCGTCTGGTGCGAATTTTGTGTCCCAAGTGCAAGGAACCCGAAGATGCACCAGATCCCAAGCTGATGAAGATTCTGGGCATGACCAAGCGCGATATTGAGGGCAAGACGCTGATGCGTGATGTCGGTTGCCAGGCGTGCGGAAACAAGGGGTTTCGCGGCCGCCGTGGTATTTATGAACTGATGGTGATGAACGCTGAAATTCGCGATCTGGCGTTCAAACGGGCGCCGGTCAATCTCATTCGCACGGCTGCCATCGGCTCGGGCATGCGCAACCTGCTGGGCGACGGTAAGCTCAAAATCCTCGATGGATTCACCACGCTGGACGAAATCTCCCGCATCGCACAGGTCGAAGGCGTGGTGGATGTGGATAGTGTGGAGTAAAGCAAAGTCCAGAGTCCGGAGTCCAGAGTCCGGAGTCAATAAGAGCATTATGGTCAGCACGACTCCGGACTCTGGACTCCGGACCTCCGAATTCCCATAGGATCTATTCGATGTCGCAAGTTCATATTGATCGTCTGCTGGACACTGTCATCAAACAAAAGGGCAGTGACTTGCATCTGGTAGTGGGGCGGCCGCCGACCATTCGCATGCGTGGCCGACTGGTGCCTTTGAAGACGAAAGTGCTCGAACCTGCGGACACGGTTGCACTGATGAAGTCGATCGCACCGGAGCGTTCGCAGACGGAACTTCAAGAAGAAGGTGGCTCCGACTTTGGTTTCGCCTACGGCGATCAGGCTCGCTTTCGTGTCGCCATTTTCAAGCAGAAGGGCAATGTTTCTCTCGTTCTGCGTCAGATTCCCAGCACGCTGCTGACTTTCGAGCAGATCGGCCTGCCCTCGCAGGTGGCCGATCTTTGCCGCCGGCCTCGCGGGCTGATTCTGGTCACCGGGCCGACGGGTTCAGGCAAGACGACCACGCTGGCATCGATGGTGTCGTTCATCAATCAGACGATGGACAAGCACATCATCACCGTTGAGGACCCTATTGAGTATTACTTCAACCACGATGTCAGCATCGTGAATCAGCGCGAAGTGGGTAACGATGTGCCCAGCTTCGCGGAAGCTCTGCGTCGCGCTCTGCGTATGGACCCGGATGTGGTCATGGTCGGTGAAATGCGTGACCTTGAGACGATCGAAGCGGCAGTTCGCGCGGCTGAAACGGGCCACCTCGTCTTCGGTACGCTGCACACCACCGGCGCGGCAGGCACCATCAACCGTATCATCGATGCCTTCCCGGTTGCCCAGCAGAACCAGATTCGCGTGCAGCTATCAACGGGCCTGGCGGCAGTGCTCTCGCAGCAATTGATGCCCCGCATCGACCAGAAGGGCATGGTCGCGGCCTACGAGTTTCTCGTCATCACACCCGCCATCGCCAACCTCATTCGCGAAGCCAAAACCTTCCGTATCGACTCCGCCATTCAGACCGGTAAGAAGTATGGCATGCAGCTCCTGGATGATCACCTGTGGGATCTTTACACGAAGAAGATCATCTCCGCCGAGGAGGCTGTGGATAAGTGCAAAGACCCCACCGAAATGGCCATCAAGGTGAAACAGGCGGGCGGCCACTTCGAGCGTACGGAATACGAAGAAACCATCACTGCCGCAGAATGAGCGGTGTCGTTTGGCGGTGATCGAGAGGCCGTAATCGCGTCGTTAAGGCGCCGTTCGGGCTAGGCCCAATCAGGTGAATTGTAGATTCTCATGGGTCCCCAGATCGTACGCGTGCCTATATTTCGACCATCTAGACCACCCATTTTGACACAATTCGATCCGAAAACCACGTGTCTTATTGATAATTTGCACACATTCGCCATTGAAGTCTCCGATAATCCCATTATGATATGTGTGTACCGCGTTCCTTCCCTCCCCACGCGATTTTTCATTCCCCACCGAAATCATTCATACTCGCTTCCACTTTTTTAATCATTGGATAACCAGAGACCTTTATTTAGACATCTGGTTTTTGTTCGACTGATCGACTCAATCGCTTAGCAGTTAATTACGTAACGTAGCTTATTTTTCAGGCAGTGCCCCGGGGCAGGGAACGGTTGACATGGCTGAGAACAAAAAGAAACCTGGCGACAGCGGCGAGCCCAAGCCCGATATTTCCGAACTCAAAGGTCGGAAGATCGGTCGCGTCTTGACCAAGATGGGCAAGGCCACTCGCGAGCAGGTTCAGGAAGCGCTCGATCTCCAGAATCAGCAAAAGCGTGTCCCCTTGGGCCAGCTTCTGATCGAACTGGGTTACGTGACTCCTGAGGATATCAGCGCAGCGCTGGCTGCTCAGGCAGGCATGGTCTCGGCCAATCTGGACGACCTGAAAATCTCTGCGGACATCATCAAGATTCTTCCCGCTGAAATGGCCCAGGCTTATCAGGTGATGCCTGTGGCGTTCGACAAGGAAACCAATACGCTCACGGTCGCTCTCAAGGATGCCAGCAACTTTCACGCGCTGGACAACCTGCGGCTGCTTATGGGCTTTCAGGTTAAGCCGGTCATCGCTGATCCCAAGCAGGTCGATAAGCTCCTCAAGCAGCACTACGGCGGCGGCGGCGATTCGCTGACCGATCTTATCAATGAAATGGCCGGCGATGCCGATCTGGAACAGCTCAAAGACCACGGCCAATCGATCGACCTTGACACGCTGCTCGAAGCCGTCGAAGACAACAAGGTCAAGCGGCTGCTCAACCTGGTGCTCATGCAGGCCATCAAAGACAAAGCCTCCGACATTCACTTTGAGCCGTTCGAAGACGAATTCAAAATGCGCTATCGCATCGACGGTGTGCTCTATGAAATGGTGCCGCCGCCCAAGCATCTGGCGATGCCCATCTGCTCCCGCATCAAGGTTATGGCCAAGCTCGATATCGCGGAACGGCGACTGCCGCAGGACGGCCGCATCGAGCTAACGGTCAACAACAACCCGGTCGATCTTCGTGTCGCGGTGCTGCCGACGATGTTCGGCGAATCGGTCGTTATGCGTGTGCTCGATCGTGCTAACGTTTCACTCGATCTCGAAAAAGTCGGCCTTCGCCGCGATGACTTGGAAATCACCCGGCAGCTCATCAATAAACCCAACGGCATCGTCATCGTCACCGGCCCCACCGGCTCAGGTAAGACGACGACGCTCTATTCCGCGCTCAACGAACTCAACGAAATCTCAGATAAAATTCTCACCGCAGAAGATCCCGTCGAATACGACATCGATGGTCTGGTGCAGGTGCAGATCAATACCGAGCAAGGCCTCACCTTTGCGAAAGCGCTGCGAAGCTTCCTTCGTCAGGATCCGGACATTATCCTCGTCGGCGAAACGCGTGACCTTGAGACCGCTCAGATCGCGGTGCAGGCGTCGCTCACGGGCCACTTGGTGTTCACCACGCTGCACACCAATGATGCGCCTTCCTCGATCGCTCGTCTGGCTGACCTTGGGCTTGAGCCGTTCCTTATCACTGCGACGCTCGAAGGCATCATCGCGCAGCGACTGGTGCGAAAAGTCTGCCCGCGCTGCAAGGAAGCGTATCAGCCTTCGGAAGATGAACTGTTCCAGCTTTCGCTGACAACGGATGACCTTCAGGGTCGTCAGATTTACCGTGGCCGCGGCTGCGATTTCTGCAACGGCTCGGGCTACAAAGGCCGCATGGGTCTGTTTGAAATCATGGTGCTCGATGATGAGCTTCGTGAACTGATTATCCAAAACGCCTCGACGCAGATTCTGCGAGCCGAGGCCCTCAAGCGCGGCATGCGTACGCTGCGCCAGTCAGGCCTCTTGGGTATTTTCGACGGCATGACAACGATCGATGAAGTGGTCCGCGAAACACTGGCGGAAGAGTGATGATGCGGGGTTCGGGTATCGGGTTTGGGGTGTCGAATTTCAATCGACATTCAAACGCGACACCCAGCCCGACACCTGACACCTGACACCTGACACCCGTGACCTGCCTCCTGACACCCCAAACCCTGGATAACCCCATGCCTACTTTCACGTTTGAAGCGCTCAACGAAGCGGGTAAGCCGCAGAAGGGTTCGATCAACGCGACCAGCAGCGAAGATGCGATTTCCCGCATTCGCAGCCAGGGCCTGTTCCCCACCTCGGTGCGCGAACAGAAGGTCAAGAAAAAAGAATCCGCCCCCACCAGCAAAGAAGCCAAGGGTGGCAAGGGTGCGACGGCCAAGAGCGGCACCAAGGAAAAAAAGAAGTGGACGGAAATCACCATTTCCGTCGGCGGCGTGAGCCAGAAGATTCTCACAGGCTTCACCCGCCAGTTCTCCACGCTTCAGGATGCAGGCCTGCCGATTCTTCGCTCGCTCCAGATTCTGGAACAGCAGCAAAAGCCTGGCATGCTCAAGAACACGCTTCAGGAAGTGCAGGAGGATGTATCAGGCGGCTCGACGCTCTCCGATGCGATGCAGCGTCACCCCAAAACATTCGACAAGCTTTACACGAAGATGATTGCCGCAGGCGAGGTCGCCGGTGTGCTCGACATGATTCTCCAGCGACTGGCCGAGTTCCTCGAAAAGGCCGCGAAGCTCAAGCGAAAAATCGTCAGCGCCATGATCTACCCCGCAGTGGTCATCGGCGTGGCGTTCGTGATCGTCGCGGGCATCATGGTCTTCATCGTGCCTAAGTTCACCAAGATCTTCGAAGATTTCGATACCGAGCTGCCAGGCCTGACCGTCATGCTCATGAACGTCTCCAAGTTCATGGGTGGTTTCCTGCTGCCGGATAACGAGGGTATTCCAGGCGTCTTGCTCATATTTGTTTTGCCGTTCTTTTTGATGGGTATGTACAGACTCGGACGCAAGAGCAACGGCGGGCGCATGTTCATCGATTCGGTGATGCTCAAGATTCCGGTCTTCGGCAAGCTGATTAATAAGAGTTCCATCGCCCGTATGACCCGCACGCTGGGCACGCTGGTTCGCGCTGGTGTGCCCATCCTCGATGCCATCACCATCACCAAAGACACCACCGGCAACGCCATCTTCCAGAAAGCACTGATGGATGTTCACGACTCAGTGCGGCAGGGCGACAGTTTCGCTGAACCGCTGCGAAGGTCCAAAGTCGTCGATTCGATCGTGGTCAACATGATCGACGTCGGCGAAGAAACCGGTGACCTCGACAAGATGCTTCTGAAAATCGCAGACAACTACGACGACGAAGTGGACACCATCGTGGCCAGTCTGGTGTCGCTGCTCGAACCCATGATGGTCCTGAGCCTGGGAACGATCGTCGGCTTCATCGTCGTCGCACTCTTCCTCCCGCTGGTCACGCTGATCCAGTCGGTGACGTAAGGAGCAGTGGCAGG
>CAZYQL010000166.1:6868-8875 GCA_964650055.1 uncultured Phycisphaeraceae bacterium
AGCGGCAGTAGCAGGAAACAGCGAACAAAGCCCACTCGCTTCTGTGGGTGGGTCCCCCGAGAGCAAACAGCCATGAACACTCATCAAAAACCATCGCGTCAGCAAGGCTGGAGTCTCATCGAACTGATGGTCGTTATCAGCATCATCACCATCTTGCTGGCGATCCTCATCAACACCGCTGTCGAAGGCAAAGGCCCCGTCGAACAGACGAAGGTGACGCTCAAGGCTGCGATGGCGGCAGCGACTGAATATGAGGTGACCACGACGCTCAAGATCGATCACCTCACGGGCACAGGTGGTAACTCGATTGCACGGTTCTGTTCCGCCCTCTGGAAGCTGGACCGCACGCGCACCATGCTCATGTCGCTGGGCAAGGATGCGGTGAAATCATCTGCGGGTCTAGCACCGACGACCATCCTCGACGGCTGGGGCCGCAACCTTCAATACTACAGCGGCGAAGGCGCCCCCGAAGCGGGCATGCCCAAGTTGAAAGATCCCTACCTCGGTTCGTCAGGCCAAGATGGCAAGTGGGGCACCTTCGATGCGAACAATGTGCCTAATGCAGATGCCAAAGACAACCTCTACAGCAACCAGTTGGAATAAGTCGTCTGGGCGCAGGCCCATGCCGACTCATCGCCCACAGGCTCGATAGCAGACTTGAATCATCGCCCTCCACGATCGAAATTGATCGGAGTAACTCATGCAGCGAAATCAATCTCAATCCCAATCACACGGCTTCACCCTCATGGAACTGATGGTGGTGGTGTCGCTGATCGTGCTGCTCCTGGGCTTTTCGGTGCCGCTCGTTTTCAAGATCGATGAGATCAGCCGCGACCGATCGGGTGTCAACACGTTCGGCGTAGCAGTGACGGCAGCGCGGGCTTATGCAACGCGCCGCATCGCCGATTTAGATTCAGTGCCGCAGGCGGAATATAGCGGCGCTGCGGTGATGGTGACCCCGATGAATCAGCTTCGCATCATCGCCGACAAGCAAGATCCGACCATGGAAGCCGCAGGCTTCAGCGCCTACGACTACGACAACCAGACCAAGCGCATGGAAGCGATTTCGATGCCGCGTGGCGTAGGCGTGGTGGGTATCACTCGCAGCAGCACTGGCATCAAAGTCATCGCGCCGCCGTTCGCCATTCGCTTTAATCGGCATGGTCAATTGATCACCGAAGCGCGAAATACGAAAGGCTCACTTACAGATGCCCAATGGGCGGACGTGAGGCGAAATCTGGTCTACATCGACCACAATCTGGACGGAGCCTACAGCACCACTGGTACGCCAAGGCCAGCCGCTTACGATTCCGGCCCTTGGGATCCCGATGTCACCTCCAACATCAGCGGCAAGTGGAGTGCTGGTGCGACGGATTGGACGCTTCCCTTTGACACCCTCGAATCGGTCATCGGTGTGATCGTCTATTCAAAGGCAGACTTCGAAGACTCAGGCGGCAAGATGAGCACTGCCACATACACACCTCCTGCCCAAGGCTGCCCCGGTGGCTGCGGCACGGGCGATGCGGGCGTCAGCAAATGGATGTTCGCCAACGGCTCGGTGCTCTTTTTCTCCCGTAACACGGGCAACATTCTCAGGACGAAAATGCCATGAACAAAAATACACCTGACAATCTTGACAATTCGATTCGTTCAAGGCGTGGCTTCTCGCTGCGTGCTTTCTCGCTTGTAGAAGTGCTCATCGCGATGGGCATCTTCGCGGTCGGCTTCGTCGCCGTCGCCGCCATGTTCCCCGCCGGTGCGATCCTCCAACGCGAAACCGTCGCCCAGGTCGAGGCGCAGCTTGTGGCTCGCAATGCGGCCGCGATTGTGCGCAGTGGTCGGTTGACGTTCGCTACGGACCCCAATCCGACTACCTTTCCGAAACCGGATTTAGCCCCCAATTCTGGCAGCATTGATCTGGGGCCATTTTCTTCTGCGTCGTTCAACAAGCCAAGCGCACAGACCCGTTGGAAGATCGGCGATCGAGGCTATCCCACGGCCCAGGTT
>CAZYQL010000167.1:0-8808 GCA_964650055.1 uncultured Phycisphaeraceae bacterium
CTGATTTCGTAGGGTGGGCACTGCCCACCTGATTTCGTAGGGTGGCACTGCCCACCGCTCACCATGATTCGATTTTCAACTGATGGATAAGCCATCATTCCAATACTCGGTGGGCGGTGCCCACCCTACACACCATGACCGCAACACTCGAAACAACAACCTCCCCGCAGGTCGCCGCACTGGCGGAAATGGCCCGCGCCTCCATCACGGCTGGCCCGTCCTTTTTCCGCAATCAGCGCGAGGCTGCTCTCGCACGATTTCTCTCGCTGGGCATTCCCACGACCAAGCACGAAGACTGGCGATACACGCGGCTGAACAATCTGGCGAACACCACCTTCGCATTGCCTGATGGCAGCGCGAAGGTCAAGGCAGATGAGGCAGCGGAGTTTGCCGTGCCTGGCCTGACTTGTCACACCTTGGCTTTTGTCGATGGCCGATATGTCCCGCAGCTATCTGAGATTCACAAACTCCCCGAGGGCGTACGCGTCTGCACACTGCGAGAAGCTTGTATCAGTGATTTGGCGATGGTCGAAAAACACCTTGGAAAACAGGCCAATGTGCAGAGCAAAGCGTTTGAAGCGCTCAACACTGCCTTCCTTGAAGATGGCGTATTCGTTCACGTGCCACGCGGCAAAGTCATCGAAGAGCCGATCCAGATCCTGAGCATCGCTACTGCGGGTGACACGCCGATCATTACGAATCCCCGCAATCTGATCATCGTCGAGGACAGTGCGCAGTGCACCGTGATCGAGCATTACGTCGCTCAAGGCGAAGGCGTATATCTCACCAATGCACTGACCGAAATCGTGCTCGGTGACAACGCCTTCGCTGGCCACTATCTCATCGAAGAGGAAAGCCCCAAGGCTTTTCAAATCTCTTCGCTACACGCACGCATCGGCAGGGCGAGTCACCTCGATTCGCACACCGTTCTGCTGGGCGGCGCGCTGGTCCGCAATGAAATCTCCCCGACGCTTGATGGCGAAGGCGGCAACTGTGTCGTCAACGGTCTCTACGTCGGCGGGCAGTCGCAGCATCTGGACAATTTCATGTTCATCAAGCACATGAAACCTCACTGCGAAAGCCATCAGTTCTACAACGGCATCCTCAACGACCAATCGCATGGCGTTTTCTCCGGCCGCATCTTCGTCGATCAGATCGCACAGAAAACCGATGCGAAACAGACCAGCGCCAACCTGCTGCTCAGTGATGATGCTCAGATTGACACCAAGCCGCAGCTTGAAATTTATGCCGACGATGTGAAGTGCACTCACGGCGCAACCATCGGCCAACTCGATGAAGATGCGATGTTCTATCTTCGCGCTCGCGGCATCAGCAAGGATGCCGCCCGCGCGATGTTGGTCTTCGCCTTCGCCGCGGAGACGTTTGCAAGAATGAAACTGGAACCGATCCGCGAAATGCTCGAGCGCAAGATGCTGTCGCGATTGCCTGAAGGTGAGTTCCTTGCATCGGTGCTCTAGTGCCATCTGCTCGTGCCATTACGAATCTGCTAATCTGCTTGCTTCAATATTTTTCCCTGTCATCAAGGGCTTTATCATGGCCAACGATCCCACTTATGCACACCCTGAAGTTCTCGTCTCCACCGAATGGGTTGAGAAGAACCGTTCGCAGACCGACAAGTACCGCATCGTTGAAAGCGATGAGGATGTGCTGCTTTATTCCACTGGTCACATTCCTGAAGCAGTGAAGATCGATTGGATCAATGATTTGAACGATCCGGTGGTTCGTGATTACATCGATGGCGATCGGTTCGCAGAGCTTTGCGCCAAACATGGCATCAGCAACGATACGACTGTCGTCTTCTACGGCGACAAGAGTAACTGGTGGGCGTGCTATGCGATGTGGGTTTTCAAACTCAACGGCCACGACAAGTGCCTGATCATGGATGGTGGCCGCAAGAAGTGGGTCGATGAGATGAAGCCGATCGCGAAGGAAACGCCCAAGTATCCGGCGGCCACTTACACCCCGGCTGCGAAGAATCCTGCGATCCGCGCTTTCAAGGATCAGGTGCTCTCGCACATGAAAGCGAAGAAGCCGATGATCGATGTACGCAGTCCGCAGGAGTTCAGCGGCGAGCGCACGCACATGGCTGAGTATCCGCAGGAAGGCGTGCTGCGCGGCGGGCATATTCCCGGCGCCAAGAATGTCCCCTGGGCCAAGTCTGTCGCAGAGAACGGCACCTTCAAGCCTCGCCCGGAACTGGAAAAACTATACCTGAGCGAAGCAGGCCTCAAGCCTGGTGATGATGTCGTTGCTTACTGCCGCATCGGCGAACGATCGAGCCACACTTGGTTTGTGCTGACGTATCTGCTCGGTTTTGAGCAGGTGAAGAATTACGACGGCTCGTGGACGGAATGGGGTAACTCGGTGGGTGCGCCCATTGAGAAAACGTACAAGCCCGGCTGATGGGTTAGTCGATTGATTTAGTGAATAAAATTGGCGAAGTATTGACGCATTCAGGTGGCGAGTTTAGAGATTGACATGAGTTCAACCCTGGCCGAAATCATTGAAACCTTTCAGTCCGTCGATGCCGACACACGGCTGGACCTGCTGCTGGATTATGCGAACAATCTGCCCGCGCTGCCTGAGAAATATCGGGATGAGGCCGTGCGCGACTTGGGGCGGATTCACGAGTGCATGACGCCGGTGTTTCTGTTCATGGAGAAGGATGCGGGCAATCTTCGCATCTACGCGGAAGTGGCGCAAGAGGCTCCGACGGTGAGGGGATTTGTCTCAATTTTGGTCAGCGCCTTTGATGGCCAGCCTTGCCAAGACGCGGCGACAGCACCGGCAGACCTGCTCAAACTACTGGGCCTCGACGGCCAGATTCGCATGAACCGCGCGGTGGGGCTCAGCGCCATTCTCGGCCGGGTGAAGAAGGCGGCGGCGTGAGCCGATTTGATTTGAGCGCGGCCAGTTACTTCGCGGCCAGATAATTCATCGTTCACCGAGGCCAACGGCTAACTACGCAAACACGGTGAACTTCACTAAAAGCGCGATGCATTTGCATCCCGGGCGGCCCAGTCACCTACAATCACGAACACCTTTTGAAGATTGGATTGCCATCATGTCTGATGAACCTGCTGCCAGTGCAACGCCAGAGAATCCGCCCGTGCCTGCTGTCCCCGCATCAGCGGATGGCAGCGCGACTGTGACCGATGAAGAACTGCGGCAACGCGCTTTCGAAGCGTGCAAGAATGTGTTTGACCCGGAGATTCCCGTCAACATTTTCGAGCTTGGCCTGATCTACGATGTGATCGTCGATCCGCAGCGGAATGTGAAAGTCATCATGACGCTGACTTCGCCTTCGTGCCCTTCGGCGCAGGAGTTGCCGCTGGAAGTGCGTGGTAGGGTGGCGGTGGTGCCGGGCGTGAATGATGTGGATGTTGATGTTGTTTTCGATCCGCCTTGGACGCCGGAGAAGATGAGCGAAGCGGCGAAGGTGCAGCTTGGGTTTGATCTGTAATTGCTGGCAATGTTCACCCTGCATATCGCCACTTTTAGCCAGGGTAACTCATCAATTTCCGAGTGTTTCCCCGGCCAAGGCCGGGGCTATATGGCGGCCTTGGTCACCGGTGTGCCTCGCGTTTTCATTGCCGCGTCAATGGCGGCCATGTCTTCATCGGTGATGCTCCATCCCATGCCGCCTGCGTTGTCTTTCGCCTGCTCTGCTCGCTTGCTGCCACAAATCGCGCTGGTGATGCCCGGCTGATGGATCGTCCAGTTGATCACCAGTTGTGAAAGCGTCTTTCCAGCGCGAAGGGCAATCGGTTTGAGTGCATCAATCAGGTCCTGATTGCGTTGCCATTCTTGTCCTTGAAACATCGGATACTTGGCCCGGCCATCCTTGGCTTCAAACTTGAAATCACGCGGCAAGCCTCCGGTCAGCAGCCCTTTCATCAGCGGCCAGTACACCATCGTCGCCACGTAGTTCTTCATGCACCACGGCAGCGTGTCGTTCTCGATCTCGCGCATGAGCATGTTGTACGCGGGCTGAAAAGCGCTGATGGGACAGATGTTGCTAAATGCGCTTAGCTGAGCGAGATCGAAATTGGAGACGCCGATGGCGCGGGTTTTTCCTTCTTCCATGAGCCGCTTAAGTTCACCTGCGGATTCAGCCAGTGGCACGTTCGGATCAGGTGCGTGCAGATAAAGCAATTCGACGCGATCGGTATTCAGACGCGCCAGACTTTCTTCGCATTGTCTGCGAAGTGTGGCGGGGCGGCCATCTTTCTGCATCTTGCGGTCAGCGTCGTAGTGGATGCCGCCTTTGGTGCAGATGACGATTTCATCGCGGCGATGGCCCAGCGCTTTGGCGATGAGCTTTTCGCTTTCACCGTCGTAGCCATAAGCGTAGGCCGTGTCGAAGGTGGTGACGCCACCAGCGAGTGACGCTTCCAGCGCAGCGATGCTGTCGGCATCATTGACGCCAAGACTCGTGATCCCCGCGATCGGCCAGCAGCCCATCGTGACCGGTGAAATGACAATATCTGTGTGACCCAATACTCGCTCACTCATCGCGAAAGCTCCTGCGGCTAATTTCTGATTTACTTCCCATCCCCTTGCTTCTGTAACTGCTCGATCAGCTTCTTGAGCTTGTTCGCTTCGTCAGCGCGGCCAGTCGATTCCAGCAGCGCTGCATAGTTGAGGACAGCAACTGCATAAAAGGGATGCTTAGGGCCAACTGTCTTTTGCAGGACCATCACGGAGCGTTTGCAGTAGGGTTCCGCCTCGGCGAACTTTCGCTGTTGCAGGTAGAGACGACCGATGCTGAAACAGGTCTTGCCCACCTCGGCATCCTGCATGCCCAGAGCCTTCTCCTGAATCTTCAGAGCACGTAGGAAGAGCGGCGCAGCGTCGTCATACTTTTCCATGGCTGCATAAGTGTTCGCCACTTTGATCAGCGCAGTGGCGACCATCGCGTGCTCAGCGCCCAAGTTCTTTTCCAGCATTGCAGCAGCGACCTGATAAAGCTGGAGCGACTTATCAAATTGCTTCAGAGCATCGTGCACAGCGCACAGCCGATTGATCGCCTCGACCACAGCAGGTTTATTCGGCTGCGTCTTCTGCGTGATCGCCAGGGCCTTCTCATAATATTTCAGCGCCTGCTCCAGTTTGCCAGCGCGAACAAATGTGTTGGCCAGATCGGTGCAGTTCTGGCCGACGATTTCGCTTTCCGCGCCAGCGCTCTTGAGGCGAATGGTCAGCGCCTGTTCGAGATAGTCAGCCGCCTTGGCGTGATCGCCCTTGAGGCCTTCGATGGCGGCGAGGTTGTTCAGCGCGACAGCAGTGCGATCATCTTCCTTGCCGAAGGTCGCCTCGGCGATGGTGTGAACCCGTTCGTAGAGAGCCTGCGCCTCGGCGATTTTGTTCTGAGCGCGGCAGACCATCGCCAGACTCTGAAGCGTGCCGATGAGATCGGGATGTCCCTTGTCGTAAGCGGCTTCGACCACAGCGACAGCCCGGCGATAGAGCGGCTCCGCTTTCGCATAATCTTTCTTCACGCTGTAAACCGTCGCCAGATGATCGAGGGCAGCGGCCAGTCGCGTGTCCTTGTTGCCAAAGCTCTCGCCTGCTTTGAGAGCCAGCGTGAACTCTTTGAGCGCTTCGTCGTAATCGCGCGATGCAAAAGCCTTGCGTCCTGCGGTGGTGTGACGATCCCAATCTTCACTGGGGCTGGCTGATGCAAGTGATGCGACGAAGAGGAGTGCGATCAGCGGAAGCAGAGTTCGTGACATGATTCATTCCTCACAAAAGGCGTGATCGTTGGGAATGGTGACAAGTCAGTGTATCAAGCTGACTTTCATCCAAGAACAAATAGGAATTTGCCACCGAGACACCGAGGCACTGAGGAAGGCAAGTAGGAGAGATTAAGACAAAGATTCCAATGAAGCGACCATACGTTGTTGATGTTGATTTTTTTCTTTGCTTGGCCTTGCTCAGTGCATCGGTGCCTCGGTGGCCAATCCTGCCTGGGTCTTTCACCGAAGCTCAGGCTATCAAAACTCACTGCACCAGCCGCGATGGATTTCTCTATAATCGTCGTATGAATACCACCGCCACGCTCATGGATGGGAAAGCGGTTGCCCAGCGGATTCTCGATCGCTGCGGTCAGCGCGTTGCTCACATCATTGCAAAAACTTCCGTCACGCCTTGCCTGGCCACGGTGCTTGTGGGCGCCGATCCTGCATCGATCACCTACACGCAGATGAAGCGCAAACGCTGCGAAGCGGTCGGCATGACCTCCCGAAAAATCGAGCTGCCTCACGAGACGACAACGCAAGAGCTTGTCGCCACCATTCGCGAACTCGGCAACGACAAAAGTGTTCACGGCATTCTGCTCCAGCATCCCTCGCCCAAACACATCGACGAGCGCGAAGCTTTCGAGGCCATCCCGCCGCTCAAAGATGTCGATGGCGTCACCATGCAAAGCTTCGCAGCAATTTCGCTGGGTGAGCCGTCGCGAGGCTACGGCTCGTGCACGCCTGCGGGCATCATGCGGTTGCTTGAAGCGTATGAAGTAAAACTCAGCGGCAAACACGCGGTCGTCATCGGGCGCAGTCCGATTCTAGGTAAGCCCATGGCCATGATGCTGCTCGCCGCCGATGCGACCGTTACCATATGCCACTCGCGCACGCAGGATGTCGCCAGCCATGTGGCTCAAGCAGACATCGTCGTCGCAGCGGTAGGGCGGGCGAACTTTGTGAAAGGTGACTGGATCAAGCCCGGCGCGATTGTCATTGACGCAGGCTACAACGAAGGCAATGTTGGCGATGTCGAGTTCGCACCTGCTGCCGCAAAGGCATCGATGATCACGCCTGTACCTGGCGGTGTTGGCCCGATGACCATCGCCACGCTCATCGATCAGACAGCCACGGGTGCCCAGCGTCAGCTTGGCCTGGAGGTGGAGTGATATGTCACAGTTCAACGCACCTGCTTATGAAATCACTCGCTCTTCGGGTCAGTGCGCCTTGACCGGCCGCACTCTGGAACCGGGTGAAGCTTACATGTCCACACTCGTGGAGGCTGATCCAACAGCTCCGATCACATCGGTAAGCGCACTGGGTTTGCACCGCCTGGATATCTCCATGGAAGCATGGGATCAAGGCCAACGGCCGCCGCGACTGTTCAGTCATTGGAAATCGGTCGTGCCTGAGCCGAACCAGAGGAAGAAGCTGTTCGTCGATGACGAAGTCCTGATGAACCTGCTTCGTAGGCTCGCTGATGCGGAGCAGGAGCAGCGCTTGGCGTTTCGCTTTGTGCTTGCACTGATTCTGATGCGCAAGAAGCTGCTGCGCTACGAGGGCAGTGAAAAGCGAACGGCAACGATCCTCACGAAAAATGAAGATGGCAGCGATGGCGAAGCGAAGACCATCGAGCGCGAGTGGTGGATCATGACGCCCAAACTCGACGCCAAGAAAGGCCATTTCGGCAAGTGGAACGAAGAGGACAAACTGGAAATCCTCGACCCGCACCTCGATGAAGCACAGATTCAATCGGTGACGCAGCAGCTCAACGAGATTCTCGATTCAGAGCTTTGATTTTCAAGTCACGTGCACTCGCAACGCCTTCCCGTTTAGCGCCGGGCCAAAGGCTCTGCGGCGGCCCGGGCTCCGCACTACAAATTTACTGAACCTTCCCGCCGCTGATCTGCTACATAAGTATGTCCCGTCCGTTGACTCGTTGGCATTGTGCTGCTTTGATTTTACTCCCTCAGGTCATTCTCATGCGATGTTTGATTCTCATCGTGGCCGCATTGCTGCTCGTCGGCTGCAACAACACAACGCCAAAGGTTGATCTCGATCCTCCCGCGCAGATGCCCACGTACACCGAACTTGTCGATCGGCATAACAAGCGTGTCGAAGGCATCGAGCGCTTCTGGTCGCGCACCGTCATCGAGATGCGCTGGATAGATGCAGAGGGCAATTCAAAATTCGAGCAGGGCGAGGGATATCTCATTCTCGATCTGCCGCTGCATTCGATGCTCACCATCGGCAAGGTCGGCCAGGATCGTTTGTATGCCGGCTCCAATGAAACCTACTTCTGGCTCTTCGACGAACTCGATGCGGATCAGAAAAAACTCTACATCGGACGCCACGATGGCCAATTCGATCCTGCGCTGGGCCCAGCGCATCAGCGCTCGCCGTTGCCTCTGAAGCCCGTGGACCTTCCCCGTTTACTGGGCATTGTGCAGATTGGTTCGGAGCAGTCGAGGCAACCTGGCGCAGCAACGGGTCAAATAGTGAAGTGGGCAGACAATCGTTTCATGATCGAGCCGCCCGGCGAAAAGGTCAGGTATTTCTTCAGTCCGATCTCCGCCCGCGCTGAGCGCGTGGAGCTACTGGATGATCAAGGCAAGGTGGTGCTTCGTTCGTCGTTGGATAAGCCTGAGCGCATGGAAAAAACCGGCGCTGCCATTGGCCCCTACATGAACACGCGAGTCGAAGTGGAAACCGTCGGCCAGCAGGGGAGCATCACGCTCCACCTTTCTGGCATGACCGATGAACAGCGCAAGGTGAATCCGAGTGTGTTCGATCTAAGCGCACTCAAGGAGAAACGCAAACCCGATGTGGTGATCCCCGTAGCGCCCTGAACCAACATCATGATGCAACACGAACGAGAAGCGTGATCAAGAAACTGCCAAGACAACCGACTGGCCACGCGTCTTAATGTTGCTATCATTTCGCGTCTCGCAGACACGCATCGCAGCCGGTGTGGCGGAATTGGCAGACGCGACGGATTCAAAATCCGTTTCCCCTTAAAGGAGTGTGGGTTCAAGTCCCTCCACCG
>CAZYQL010000168.1:0-8726 GCA_964650055.1 uncultured Phycisphaeraceae bacterium
TCATGGTAAACGAGAATGAGACGGATCTGATGCCCGTCCCGCCTAGTTGCCTAATTGCTCTCTTTTAACTGACAATCTCTCCATGCGTATTTTCGCGAAGCTCTTTCTGCTCCTGATCGTTCTGGTCGCGCTGCCTCTGCTGGCGGTGCTGCTGGTGATGATGCAAAGCACTTCGTCGCTTCAAACGGAGATCACCGATCAGGTCGCACTCACCGGCGATCTGGTTTCCGATAAGAGCGAACTGGCACTTCTAAAACAAGTGGAGTTGACGCACCTGAAAATCATTCAGGAAAAAGCGGGTCGGCTCGAAGCGTTCTTTGAATCGATTCGAGCCGCGGTGCAGCTTCAGTCCACGCTCATGCGGCAGTTCCTTGCCGCTGATGCTCCCGCCAAGCAGGCCCATCCGCTCTACACCGCTGATGAAGTTTCAAGCATGCGCGGTGCCAACGGCATCTGGAAGGAGATGGTCTTTGAGAAAGGTGCCTACGCGATGTACCAACTGGTGCAAGGCGTCGAGCACGAACAGGTGAAGGACACACTCGAGCAACTGCGCCAACTGGCCACCTTCTTTCAGCATGCCTTCCACGTCATCCCCGGCTGTGCCTCCGCTTACCTAGGCCATCGCGATGGCATCACCTTCGGCTATCCCGGCGGCTCGCGATTCTCGCCGACGTATGACCCGCGCCAGCGCGCCTGGTATCTCAAGGCTCAAAAGGAAAAAACCATCATCTGGACCAGCGTCTATTACGATCGCGGCGACAACGGCCTGATCGTTACCTGTGCTGGCCCGGTCTATTCACCCGCCGATGGCGCACTCGTCGGCGTGGCGGCGATGGATGTGAGGCTCAAGGAACTAATCAGCGAGCTGTTTGCGCTGGGCGATCTGAAAGTGTCGCAGGCCATGCTCATTGATGATGAAGGTCTGGTGCGCGTCAGCGCTGCCTATGAGCAAGGCAAAGCTAAATTTGATGAACAAACGCTGCTGGCGCCGCTGCATGCTCGGGAGTGGAACGATGCGAATTTGAAGCGAGCCTTCGCGAAGATTCTCGCTTCGACCAACAACAGCGGCCTCATCTCAGGCGACGAGGGCGATGACAGTCTTTACATCTACGCCAACGTGCGCTTCCGCTCGCAATCGCTCGAAAACAGCGGCGTGCTGGGCGTGCCCCTTGGTCCACAAGTCGCCTCGCCCGACACTGGCGGCGGCGTCTGGCGCTATGTGCTCAAAGTGCCTCTGGCAGAAGTCGTGCGCCCTGTGCAGGAGATTCGCGCGGACATCACCGGAGCCACCGATCGCATGGCGACAACGATGGGTGATGAAGTGGCGCAGCAGGTGGTGGTCATCTCCATCATCACGGCGGTAGCGATGGGAGTCGCTCTCTTGCTCGCTTATCTGGCGGCTCGCAGCGCGACCACGCCACTGATCGAAATGCACAAGGCAGCGGACAGAATCGCCCAGGGCAATTTCGAGCAGCATGTGATGGTGCGAAGCAAGGATGAGATCGGCGAACTGGGCATCGCGATCAACGACATGATTGCCGGCCTCAAGGAACGAGAGTTCGTCAAGAAAACATTCAAGCGGTACGTTGCTGCGTCTGTTGTCGATGCACTGTTGGAGGATCACACGAAAGCGGAACTGAGCGGCGAGCGGCGCGAAGTGACGGTCTTCTTTTCCGACCTGAGCGGTTTTACGACGCTCTCGGAAACGATGCCGCCTGATGTGCTCGTTGCCCTGCTCAATGAGTATCTCAACGCGATGGCCGATGCGATCTGGGCTTACGAAGGCACGATCGACAAATTCATCGGCGACGCCATTGTCGCTTTCTGGGGCGCACCTATTGCTAAGGGCGAGGAAGCGGTACGGGCCTGCCGGGCTGCGCTGATGAACTTCCAGAAACTGCACGAGATGTGGCCAGACTGGGAGCGAAGAGGATTGCCTAAACTCAACATGCGTATCGGCATTCACACCGGCCAGGTCGTCGTCGGCAACATCGGCGCTAAAGAACAGTTCGGCTACACCACCATCGGCGACACCACCAACACCGCTTCGCGCCTCGAAGGCGTCAACAAGTTTTATGGCACGCGCATTCTCATCGGCGAAGTCACCCGCCGTGATGCAGGCGATGCGATTGTCGCTCGTGAGATTGATCTCATTGCTGTCAAAGGCAAGAGCGAAGCGATCCGCGTCTATGAACTGGTCGGCATGAAGGGCCAGGTGGACGAGGTCACCACCGAGGCGCTGAAGCTTTATGAAGAAGCACTGGAGGATTACCGCAGTCAGCGTTGGGATCAGGCGGCTGCTGCGTTTGAGCGCGTCATTGCGATGCGCGGTGATGATGCGCCTTCGCGTGTGTTCATCGAGCGCATTGGCGGTTGGCGCACGGTGCCGCCGGGTGAGACGTGGGATGGGAGTTTTGTTCTGACGGAGAAATGAGGCGATGGCTGTGCAGGGGGCAAGGCGTGGGTGTCTCTACGTTTAGCGCCGTGCCAAAGGCACGGGTTGGATTTGTGCCGCGCGGCGACGGATTGCTCTCACGTTCCCCCGCCAAAGCGACGAAGATAGAAGCGGGCTGGACCATTATGGCCCAAGTTATCACCATGGATTCTCAGCGGTTCTGGTGCCGATTGGGGGGTCGAACTTTTTCGATCCGGCGGGCCTGCTGCTGCGTATGGTCTGCTTAGGGCTCGTGCATTCGATTTCGCCAGTGGAGATTTGATGATGAAACGCATGTCAAGCAAGTCAAGATTGAACCGATTTTCGCTTCTCGCTGCTGCGAGTGGACTGGGCATTGCGGTCACCACCATGACCGGCTGCACGCACACGCAAGGCAAGGAATATATCTTCAAGAGCGATCCGATGGGCCATGGCCCTGATGAATATGAAATTTATACCGATCGCACGCCGCGCTCGGTCCATCAGGGTGAAAACACCGTCAGGGCGGGCGTCATGTTTCTCCCTCCCGTTCAGCCTCTGGTACGCACAGCCGCCAGGCAGAAGGAAGTGATGACCGCCCTGATGCAGTTCAACGAGAAGATGTACAACCTCGATGAACGCCGGGCCAAGGACATCGTCAGGTGGCTCTCGACTTTTTCGCAGGAACATCGCGGCCTTCCACCCGATCAGCCTGTCGCCATTCAGTCCGCACTCGACACGATGCTGCGTTCGCGAGAACGTGCCGTCAAAGCCAGCGCCCAAGCCACCGATGCCACGAGCAAAGGCCAGATCGATGAAGCGATCGTCAAGATCGATGAAGAGATCGCCTTCTTTCGCAAGTACGTCGAAGAACGCCCCTCCAAGGTCGCCGAGTATCAACGCCAGGTCGATGAACTCGAAGCCGCCAATAAACGCATGCAGATGTGGCAATCGCGCCATGTGCGCATGACTAACACCGTCGAGTGGACACAGTCCACCAACGGCAGCGCCGATGCGGAACTCAACCGTGCCCTGGGCGAACTGGCCGACACGATGACCCACCCCGATGATCAGACGAAACTGGAAGTGCTGGCCATGGCGGTGAACATCGGCGGCACCGATGCGCAGGCGCTATTGCCTCGCGTGAAGGTGGTCGCAGCTGATGAGAAGATCAATTCCGAAGTCCGCGCCTTTGCCGCCAAAGTAGGGCAATCCATCGAATCGCAGAAGGGCTGAGGCGGATCGCTTGGGCAACACAGAACATGAAAAAAGCCGATGGCGATTGCGCCATCGGCTTTGTTTATTTTCTTGCTTCCTCAGCCCCGTCCCGGCAGGGCGCGGGCTATTGCGTTAACGACCTTTAAGTAATCTCGATTTCAAGAGTGGTTTGTGCGCGTTTGAGCCCACACCCTACCGGGTGGGGCGTAGGCGTGCGCGAGACTCAACACTGATCACGCGCTCTTCTGATCGCCGCGATCGTAAGCCATCTCGCGGGCTCGCTTGATGATCTCTTCGGTCACCTCAGGCATCGGGTAATGCTTGCGAAGAAACTCGCGCAGCTGATCGCTGTTGGCAATGCGGAAGTAAACCACAGGCTCGATGCGATTGGCTGCGAAGGTCACCGCCCGTGCCAGGCGATGGCGCGAGGCAGCCATCAGTAATTCACCGGTCTGTTCGATGCGCAGCGGAAGAATCTCAAACTGCCAGGCCTGCCGGCGATTGATGAGCTTCAGGGCCTTCATGTCGATGTCTTTTTCGCGAATCTCAAATTCACCGGTCATGCGGAAATACTGCTCGATCCACGCCTGCTCGATCGACTCGACAGTGACATCGAACATCTTCTCAGCGAGGACGCCAAAGGGCAGCCCGCGCACGCGCTGCTGCTCGACGATCTCGAAAACCTGTTGTTCGGTGAGTACGCCGCGCTCGATGAGAATCTGACCGATGCGGATGTCTTTGGTTTGCTGCGCCACGGAAGGCTCCTTCGTTTAGGCCGACGCTTGAGCGAACATGGACCAAGCCGCGGCTAACGTTTCATCGACACAAGCCAGTGGCCGATTGAGACGTTGCGATGATGAGATAAAATTTGCGATGTGATCGGACCTTCGTTCACCGCAATATTTAGCCGTTCGCCTTGGCGAACGACGAGACAGGCCTTCGCGCTGGGCGCATAAAAAACCCTCGGTTTCCCGAGGGTTTTACGATGATTCGTTTGATGTCGATCAAGAGTGAAGCCGCGAGCGGCTTACACCAGGCCATCGGCCTTAGCCATGTGCAGGAGCAGATCGACGACGCGGTTGCTGTAACCCCATTCGTTGTCGTACCAGCTCACGACCTTGAAGAAGTTGCTGTTGAGTTCGATGCCTGCGCCCGCATCGAAGATGGAGCTGCGGGGATCGTGGATGAAATCGGAAGAGACGACTTCCTCTTCGGTGTAGCCGAGGATGCCCTTGAGCGGGCCGTCGCTGGCAGCAGCCTTGATGGCGGCGCAGATGTCTTTATAGGTGGTGGCCTTTTCGGTCTTGAAAGTCAGATCGACAACCGAGACGTCAGCGGTGGGAATGCGGAATGCCATGCCGGTGAGTTTGCCCTTGAGCGCGGGGATCGCCAAGGCGACAGCCTTGGCAGCGCCGGTGGAAGAGGGAATGATGTTGAAGCCAGCGCTGCGGCCGCCGCGCCAATCCTTCTTGCTCGGGCCGTCCTGTGTCGGCTGCGTTGCGGTGATGGCGTGCACGGTGGTCATCAGGCCTTCCGCGATGCCGAAGGTTTCGTGGAGCACCTTGGCGACGGGCGCCAGGCAGTTGGTGGTGCAGCTGGCGTTGCTGACGACGGTGTGCTTGCTCTTATCGAAGACGCTTTCGTTGACGCCCATGACCAGCGTGGGCACGCTGTCAGGTGTCTTGGTGGGAGCGGAGATCAGCACGCGCTTGGCGCCGCCGGCGATGTGCTTGCTGGCACCCTCGAAGTCGGTGAACAGGCCAGTCGATTCAACGACGTAGTGAGCGCCTTGCTTGCCCCAGGGGAGCTGTGCGGGATCGCGCTGCGAGAAGGTGGGGATTTCCTTGCCGTTGACGACGAGCGCGGTTTCGCCCTTGTTTTCAACGGTGCCGGCAAAGCGACCGTGAATGGAGTCGTACTTGAGGAGGTAAGCGAGATTGTCTGCGGAAACGAGATCGTTGACGCCGACGAATTCGATAGGGGCTTTGCGATCAAAAGCGGCACGCATGACCAGACGACCGATGCGACCGAAACCGTTGATACCGACTTTAAGAGCCATGGCTCGAGTCTCCAGAAAGACCGGGGCTAACCGGGGGTTGGGGGGTAGGAATTATTCATCAGCATGCCGGGCGGCATGCATCCCGACAATGTAGCGGGAAAAGGTAAGTCAAGTACGGTAGGAAAACCAGCGAGAAAGTCAAACGGGGAGGGAACTGCTAAACCTCGAAAACACTCTTGGGCAAACCCGATTGGCGAATGATCGATCCGAGTGTGCCATTCTTATAGTTCCCTGTGCAGAGGCACGGGTACGGTGATGGTGCTGCCTGAAACTCGTTTTTGCATGACGACGTGACTGCCGCGTTGGCGAACTAAAACAAATCCATTGGCGCCAAGCAATCTGCAAACATCATCCCCCGACATGGTTCGCCGTTTAGCCAACGCTCACCTCGAACTGAGTGACATACACCTCCGAGCCCAGCCGCTGACCGATCTCCTTCTTACTCGCTGTCTCCAAAAACAACGTTACAGCCTCCGCAAGATTTGTACGGGCTTCTTCAACGGTGTCGCCCTGACTTGCGATATCCAATTGCGGGCAGAGCGCGACGTAGCCGTCGTCTTCCCGTTCGATCACCGCAGTGAGTTGGTGCTTCTTGGCCATGTGTGCATTGTAGTCGAGAGCTGAACCACGGACGAGGTTTCACGACAGTTCACGCGGAGCGACGGAGGACCTTTGCTCCGCGGCTAAACGGGGAATGCATCATTCCTTCGCTTCCGAACGCGTCTTGAGATTGTCCATCACGTTCATGAAATTGATGTAGCTGTCGTAAGGCGATTCGTACGGATTGAAGTACTTGTGTACATCGCCATCCGCGAAATACTTCGTACACATGTAGTAGTAGTGATCGCTCGTCGAGAGCCTGCGCCAGTCGCGCAGCAGGATCGCATCATCAGCCGCCTTCACCGCCGCTTCGAGCTTGTACATCTCGTGCAGCGCGTTGCTTTGCATCGCATTGCCCAGCCAAGCTGAGAGATCGCGCTCGGTGTCCGCCCAGCTAATCATGTGAGGCACATCGTATTCCGCCACCGGCTCATACTTCTTCAAGCACTCGCTGGGCGTCAGAAAATCATTGGCTCCCGGATTCACTTTCAGGATTTCATCAGGCAGGGCTTTGAGAAATTCGAAGATGCCGGTCTCGACCCATTGGTGTTCGCCGAAGGTTTCGTAATCCATGAACAGATTGCACATCTTGCCGGTGGCGTTGATTGAATCGATGGACTTGGCGAATTTGTCAGCAGTGAGTGGCCAGCCAGCCCAGGAGCGATTGGAGAAGCGGAAGGCAATGTCATCGCTCAGGCGATAATTCTTGAGCAGCAGCTTCATCTTCTGATTATTAGGCGGACGGTAAAGCAGATCGGGCGATTGCTTACCCAGCACGTGATCGGCGCCTTCGGAGATGACGCCATCGTATCCGCCCAGGCTGCTGATGTAGCTGGCCAGTTCGTTGTTGTAGATTAGTTCGGTGTTGCGAAAAACCTTGGGCGTTTGGCCAAAGAGTTCCTGCACGAGTTTCGCATGCAAGGTGATCTGCGCTTTGAACTCATCTCGGCTATACAGAAACGCCAGCGAGTGGTGATAGGTTTCATTGAGAAACTCAACGCAACCCGTCGCCGCCAGGTCCTGAAAAATTTTGAGCACTGCGGGATGATGATCGCGGAGCTGTTCGAGAATGCAGCCGGTGAGCGAGTAGGCAACGCGGAACTTGCCTTCGTGTTTGCGGACGAGGTCGAGGATGATCTGCGTCGTCGGCTGATAGCACTTGTGAGCAATGCGATCGAGAATCTGCCGATTGCGATGCTCGTCAAAGTAATTCGTACCGGTATCGAAGACGCTGTATCGTCGCAGGCGATAAGGCTGATGGAGTTGAAAATAGAAACAAACCGACGCCATGCGTGTTGCCTCGGAGGGGCCGGGGAAAGATCCGGGGAGGGTCGGCTGACGGACTTCCCTGATGCACGAGTTCAACTGCGAACGACATCAGTCGAACCCGCTTCCAACCAGAGTTATACTAACCGATTCTCCGCAATGCGGGGATGATGCAGATGCATCCTCAATTTCAAATCTCAAATTTGAAATCATAGATCCGAGTCCCCCATCCGAAATTCCTCCATGCTCACCAGTCGCGAAATTCGTCAGCAGTTCATCGACTTCTTCGTCCACAACCACGGGCACACCTTCGTGCAGTCCTCGCCAGTGGTGCCTCATGCTGACCCGACGCTGCTGTTCACCAACGCAGGCATGAATCAGTTCAAGCCTTACTTCCTGGGCACCGAGCAGTCGCCCTGGAAGCGCGTGGCCAACACGCAAAAATGTATTCGCGCCGGTGGCAAGCACAACGATCTGGATGACGTGGGCCGGTCGCGCCGTCACCACACTTTCTTCGAGATGCTCGGCAACTGGTCCTTTGGCGACTACTTCAAACTCGGCGCGATTCAGATGGCGTGGGAACTGCTCACGAAAATCTACAAGATCGATCCCACGCGCCTGCACGTCTCCTGCTTTGAAGGCGATGAGGCTAATGGTGTGCCGCGCGATACTGAAGCCGCTGACATCTGGAAAAAGGTCGCCCACTGGGAACAATACGGTCTCAAATCCGATGACCACATTCACTACTTCGGCAAAGACAATTTCTGGGAAATGGGAGACACCGGCCCATGCGGTCCCTGCACCGAAATCTATATCGATCGTCGCCCGCAGGATGAAATCGATGCGGACATCAAGGCCGGCAAACGCTCGCCGGTGAATGCCGAAGACCCGCGCGTGATGGAAATCTGGAACCTCGTCTTCATCCAGTTCAACCGCAACGCCGACCGCACGCTTGCCACGCTGCCTTCGCAACACGTGGACACCGGCATGGGCTTCGAGCGCATCACGCAAGTCATTCAGAATGTGGATAGCAACTTCGGCATCGACCTCTGGAACCCGTTCTTCGCGAAGATCAGCGAGATCACCGGTGGGCGGCTCAAATACACCGGGGCTTTTCCACCTACGAACAGTGTCGATCCGATTGCTGAGGCTGCGAATCCGCAGCTTCGC
>CAZYQL010000169.1:0-8602 GCA_964650055.1 uncultured Phycisphaeraceae bacterium
GAAGCGTGATGGAGATGAGAAGCGTGATGATGGAGATGACCACGAGCAATTCGATCAATGTGAATCCAGCCGGTGCATGTCGCTGCCTGGCATCCGCGCCCCAGAACCCGCATGAGTTAGATCGCGTCTTAGATCGGAAGGCTTCAAGCATGGATCGTCCTCGAATAGTTGCGGCTCGGAAAAGATGCGAGGCCAGCACCGGTGAGCAACGCAATCGTTGTTCGCCGGTGCCGGCCCTCGCTCCGTGTCCTCAATGTTCGAAACACATCTACGACATTCGCATCATGCAGTCATCACCGCGACATTTCGGCGACGACGACCAAGGGCGAGTACGCCCATGGCCAGCAGACCCATCGTGGCAGGCTCGGGGATGGGGGCTACGATGGGGGCCACACTGCTGAATCGCCACACGGCGGTCACTACAGCTTCTGGGCTGGAGCCACCTTGAACAGGCGATCCCGTCATGCGGAACGTGCTTTCGGGAGTCAATGTCAAACCCGAAGCGATTTCAAAGAACCCGGACCAGGCCTGGCCAACGGGTAGATTCGTCAGTTGATTTGCGAAGAGCGTCTGATTCACGCCTTGGGTCAGAGCAATCTCGGACTGCGATCCGGCACCATCGGGGTCGAAGAAGTAATCGACATCCTGATTGTGATTGAAGGAGACGCCCCAGGAAACTTCAACGGTGACATTATCCATATCCAACAGTGGTGTCCATCCGACGGTACCGGTGTTGCTCAAGCTACCGCCATACAAAAGATTGCCGGGTGCTGGTTCTGTCGGTGCTCCGGCAAACGTGAAGCCGATGCCTGTGGCATTAGTGCTTTCATCCTGAATGATGGAGGTGAGCGGATTGCTGTAAGCTTCGAATTCATCAATGCCGCGACCGGAAACTGCGGTCACCAAGCGAAGGCCCGTGGCGCTCACCGAATCGAAGTTGAAGGCATGCCGATCGGTAAAGACGGTGCTTAACCCGGCATGGGTGTAATCCATGGTGCCGATCGTCTGCCAGCCAGTTGCAGAGTTGCCTGTGTTGGTCGTTGCGAGACCAGGAGCAGCAACGGCGGTGTACTGAAGCATGACCAAGCCGTTGGCGCGATCGCCAAACCCAGCATTGTTGTCGCGGCCATAGGCCACACGGGAAACTGTCGTGAGCCCACCCAGATCCAGGCCAATGAATGAATTGGGTGAACCTGCGAGCCATGCACCCGTGTTGCCATAGACGCCGTTATTGACACCGGTCGTGGTGTGGCTGGAGTTGTATCCCGTCGGTTGTGGTGGTGGAAGATTGACGCCCACGCCGCTGCCTTCGATGTTCGGCGCAAATGCCGTCGCACCAATGGCCACGTTCCCTGTATCAAATGAGCCACCACGTTGGACGAAATCCACGCCCGAAGTCACCAGCGACGCCTCAGCCGAAGAAACCGCCAGCATCGCGCTTGCGCAAAAGGCCAGACCAGTCAACATTTTCTGAATAGCTTTCATGTCTTCACCTTACCTGTAAAAAAGTTACGACCTGAGCCAGGACCGAACGGTCCGTTTGATACTCGTTCGAGAAAAACTTTGGAACACTGCACATCGAAATTCAGTTAACAGATTCAGGATACATGAAAAACTGCCCGTGTCAATAGTTTTCAACGGTATTAGAGTTAATTTGGTAAATGATATCCTCATTCAAACGCCTCAATGCGTTTGATCTCCTCTGGCGACCTGTTGTTCACATCATCGGGAATTTCCTTCAAACCAGGCACCGCGTAGCTCTCGATTTTTTCCTGCTGCATCACGCGCCAGAGATTGAGCAGGCCCATCATGTTGTGCTGTACGAAATCGATGCGGATGTTGGGGCTGGTCAGGCTTTCGCGGAACGCTCCAAGCACGCGCTGTGGGTTCTTGTAATACATCGCATTCTCCGGGCGGAACTGACACTGCAACTGAAACGCTGCGCCCAGAATGCTTGCTTCGAGCGCCGTAACGGCGTCGTCGCGGTAGGCCTTGCCGTCGTGGTCGCGCAGCAAGGTGTAGGCAGCGACCAAGCCTTGAGTGCGCATGGCTGTGGGCGTCGAGCCTGGGGGTGTGTCGTATCCGCCATACCAGTCACTCAGCGGCGGCTTGCGAAGTTGCGATTGAGATATGGCACGAACGATTCTGGCGGAATATGCGAGATAGAGATCGCGTGGCTGATGGTGATAAAGTTCGCTCAGGCCGTTGAGGAGCCACGGGTCTTGTGGAAGGGCTGACAGAGGCAGTCCTTTGTCGCGCGTCAGAATGAGGTACTGAGCGCCTTTGTCCGCTGTCGTTACCCAGCGTGAATCAGGAGCGACGGCCTGGACGAACATCAGGCTGGAAATCGCTTGTCCAGATAGATAGGGATGATCGACAATGTCAGACTGGCCATCGGGAAATCGTTGCAATTGGATAAAGCTGCCGTCCTCGCGCTGGGCCGTTTCAAGTGCCCCTGCAAAGCTCCGAGTGCGGGTGAGCATTTTGGCATCGCCAGTGACATGGGCGATGCGAGCCATGGCTGCGGTCGCCAAAGCGTTGTTGCCCAGATTGACCATGGAATGCTCGATCACTGCGGGCACTCGCTTGCCTCGCTGGGTCCACATCCCAATCGAGTTTTCGCCGAAGTCCATGGCGCGTTTGACGGCTTCGAGTTGCTTCTCGTCCTTGAAAACCTCGTAGGCTTCGATCATTGAGAGAACGGCACCAAAGTGGTGACTCAGGCTGTAGTCAGCGACCAATCGGTCCTCGCTGGGTTGATAGAGATAGTCGAACTGCCCAGACCGACCCACTGCATGGGTGAGGTATTTCTGCGCAGCTTCGGCAGAGTCTTTCAGATCTTTCTGTGTGAGTCTGTGGAAGTGCCGATGGCCTCGAATCAGGGGCGTGATCTCATTGCGATCGATGAACCAACACTGCGAGCTGAAACGAAAAAACGTCGCGCTGTCCGCATCAATGCGAAACGCGGTGCGATCGACCTTCGGTTTGCGCCAATCGAGATAAGTCCCTAGCCGATCTGCGAAGAATTCCTGGTGCTCGCTGACGATGTCATTGGCGATCAGTTCTTCGGGCAGCAGGGCGAGTCGGCTCTGTCTGGGAAAGGCGATGCCGAAGAGGCTTCGCTCATATTCGAGCGGCAGGTTCAGATCGGTTTTCTCTTGTAAGATGATGGTCGAAGGATGATCGAGCTTGATCCAGCGCGGCTCGAATTGATCCTGCTCCGCCATACGCAGCTGTAAGAGCGCATGATCGGCGGCTTTGATGATGCCCCGGGCGGTGCCTGCTGCGACACGAGCGGTGCGAATGCCATCACTGGCGGAGATGATCACGATGCGCGGATAGAAATCATCCTTCACCGACTGCGGCAACAGCGGGGCGTTATCGAGCTGCTCGGGCGTGAACAAGCGATGACGCACATGGGCAGCCACAGCCCGTACCGCATCATCGCTCAGGGCTGGCGAATAGCGTGCATCCTCAAACCAGATGGAATTGTCCGCCCGCGCGGCAGGGGTTCCCATAACCAGCAAAAGCAGCGTCAGAATCGTCGCCTGAAAAAATCGCGTTCTTTGCATGAACGAATTGTAGGGGTTTCGCGTAAAGCTGGAACCCGAATGGGCTACTTTGGTGCGGCAAGGCAAATGTCCCCGTGGTGCTTGTCCGATACTGAAAGAAAGCCACGTCAGTCGTGGGTTGAGCCTCCGGGTTTTTAGAAGACCGATGAATCAAGTGTGCGAGGCATTTTAAAACCAAGGCTGCTCATTGCAGCCGCGTCAGAACGATCAGGGAGCAATCACATGAAGGGTGTCATTCTTGCCGGCGGTTTGGGTTCGCGTCTGCGTCCTCTGACGCTGGTCACCAATAAGCATCTGCTGCCGGTCTACGATCGGCCGATGATTTATTACCCCATCGAGTGCATGGTCAATGCGGGCATCAACGAAATCATGATCGTCACCGGCGGCGAACATGCCGGCGACTTCCTCAAGCTGCTCAAAAACGGCAAGCAGCTTGGTGTCAAGCATCTCGAATACGCGTATCAGGAAGGCGAAGGCGGCATCGCTGACGCGCTCAAACTCGCCGAAGACTTCGCTGATGGCGACAAGATCTGCGTCATCCTGGGCGACAATATTATTGAAGCGAACATCCGCGCCGCAGCGGGCGACTTCTTCACGCAGAAGAGCGGCGCCAAGCTGCTGCTCAAGGAAGTACACGATCCTCAGCGGTTCGGCGTTGTCGCTTTTGAAAATGACAAGCCTGATGGCAAGATCGTGGACATCATCGAGAAGCCTGAGAATCCGCCGAGCAATATGGCGGTCATCGGTATCTACTTCTACGACTCGGATGTATTTGAAATCTGCAAGACGCTCAAACCTTCGGGTCGCGGCGAACTCGAAATCACTGATGTGAACAATCACTACCTCAAGCGCGGCGACCTGACGGCCAGCGCCATCGAAGGCTGGTGGACTGATGCAGGCACCTTCGAAAGCCTTCACCGCGCCTCGAGCTACATCGCCCAGAGCGGCGCGAATCACCTGGAGTATCCGCCCAAACCTGTGGCGAAAACCCCTGCTGCAAAATCATCCAAGAAACATGAAGCCGTCGGCGCGAAGTGATGATCCACTCCGATTCCCCTCCCTCTTAGGGAGGGGCTAGGGGAGGGTCGGCCCACGAACTCCCTGCGTGATAGATCTTCTCTGTTGCTCAATGAAATCTGCCTGCGGAGATTAGGCGAATTGATTTGGTGATCGCCGACCCTCCCCCGGCCCCTCCCTAAGAGAGGGGAGTCAAACTCATGACTACCACACTCGACAAACCCGCGACCTTTTCCGCCGCCAAGCCTGTTGGTCCTCGCGCCTGGCAGGGCGGTGATATCGCCGCCGCCTTTGAAGAAGCCAAGGCTCAGATCGAACCGATCTTCGTCCCCGCTTCCTTCTTCTGCGATGACCGCGGCTGGTCCATCATGAATCAAATGCTCGGCGTCATGACCCAGCAAGGGCAGATCAATTATTCCGTGATGTATCCCGATGTCGTCAAGGCCTGGCATCGCCATCACAAGCAGACCGACTTCTGGATGTGTCTGCACGGCTCACTCAAAGTCGGCGTCCACCGCGAATCCGATGGCAAAACATGGCTGGCCACTATTGGCGAAAAGCGGCCTGGTGTGCTGATCATTCCTACACCGCTCTGGCACGGCGCTGCGACGGTCGGCAATGAAAACGCGGGGCTGCTTTATTACGTGACTCACGCGTATGACATGAAGAATCCTGATGAAGACCGCCGCGCTCACGACTCCATCACCGGCTTCCCGTGGGGCGTGCGCCATGGCTGACTCATCCAACAAAGCCCACGGACTCCTGTCCGTGGGTTCTCCCGTCCTGCTCATCGGCGGCAGCGGCATGCTCGGCCGCGCCTGGCGCGAGCTCCTTGGCAAAGCGTCCATTGAGTTTGCCGCGCCCAGTCACGCTGACTTGGATATATCCGATCCTGCATCCATCGAGTCGCACATCACCGGCAAGCATCCGGTGGTCATCAACTGTTCTGCATGGACCGATGTCGACGGTGCGGAAACCAATCCGCAAGGCGCGAAAGCTCTCAATGGCGATGCGGTGGCGCTGCTTGCGACACGGTGCGGCCGCGTGGGTGCAACGCTCGTTCACTACTCCACCGATTACGTATTCAACGGCCACGGCAGCGCGCCTTATTCCACCGATACGCCCATCGAGCCCATCAATGTGTATGGCTCCACCAAGGCCATGGGCGAGCTTGCGTTGCAACGATCGGGCTGCCGGTATCTACTCATTCGCACCAGTTGGCTCTATGCGCCTTGGTCTAAGAACTTTGTGCGCACCATCGCCAATGCCTGCAAGCAGAAGCCGAGTTTGAAAGTGGTGAGCGATCAAAGCGGCAGACCCACCAGCAGTGAACACCTGGCCGACCTTACGCTGCGACTACTTCAGCGCGGTGCCACCGGCATCTACCACGGCAGCGACGGCGGCCAATGCACTTGGTTCGATTTCGCCAGTGAAATCGCCCGCATCATCAACCCCGCCTGCATCATCGAGCCTTGCGCGACTTCCGATTTCCCACGCCCCGCCAGGCGTCCTGCCTATAGCGTCTTCGATCTTTCCAAGACCGAAAATGAACTGGGCCCCATGCCCGACTGGCGTACCAATCTTCAAAGTGTTTTGAGTCGATTAGAGTAGTGAATTGTTTTCGTTTAGCCGCGGGCCAAAGGCTTTGCGGCGGCCCGCGCGGAGCGTCGCAAAGCCTTTGCTCCGCAGCTAAACTTGAGACCCATATGAAAATTCTCCTCACCGGCGGCAGCGGCTTCATCGGCTCCAACTTCGTACGCTTTGTCCTGGCGAATCGCCCTGACTATCGCATCACCAATCTCGATTGCCTCACCTACTCGGGCAATCCTGAAAACCTTTCCGATATCGAAAACGATCCGCGCTACACCTTCGTGCATGGCAACATTCTCGATCGCGCCTTGGCTGAGAAGCTGATCGCTGGTGCCGATGCCGTCGTACACATGGCGGCCGAGAGTCACGTTGATCGTTCGATCATCGATGCCAAGCCGTTCATCGAGAGCAATGTCGTGGGCACGCAGACACTGCTCGATGCGCTGCGCACTGTCGATCCGAAAAATGAAAAGCGATTCGTGCATGTTTCAACTGATGAGGTCTATGGTCAGTTGCCGCTTGATAAACCTGAGCTGCTTTTCACGGAGAATACGCCGATCCATGCGAGCAGTCCGTACTCATCGAGCAAGGCTTCAAGCGATCTGCTTGTCGGCGCCTGGCAGCACACCTTCGGTATCAATGCCTGCATCACGCGCTGCTCCAACAATCACGGGCCGTACCAGTTCCCTGAGAAAGTCATTCCGCTCTTTGTCACCAATCTGATCGAAGGCAAGAAAGTCCCCCTCTACGGCAGCGGCAACAACATCCGCGATTGGCTGCATGTCGATGACCACTGCGAAGCGGTGCTGACGGTGATGGAGAAGGGCAAAGCGGGTGAGGTCTATAACATCGGCGGCAACAACGAGCGCACCAATCTTGAGCTCACGCACTCGATTTTAGAACTCATGGGCAAAGGCCACGACATGATCCAGCCGGTGAAAGATCGGCTGGGGCATGACCTGCGCTATGCGATCGATGCAACGAAGATCAAAAACGAACTGGGCTGGCAGCCGACGCGCAGCGCCTGGCCGGTGGCGCTGGAGAACACGGTGAAATGGTTCGTTGACAATCAGCCCTGGTGGCAGCGCGTCAAGAGCGGTGCGTATCGTTCGTATTACGAGAAGCAGTATGCGGGACGGTGAAAAAGCCTGTATAGACGCGCCGGTCGCCAAGCTGACATCGGGCGGTCATTTGCCAGCGCTAGACGGAATCCGTGGACTAGCACTCTTGCTGGTGATTCTGTTTCATGCGCGACTGAGCGTGCCTCGCTGCACTGTCGATGACTGGGTGCTTCGACTTTTTGGTATCGGTTGGAGCGGCGTTGATCTCTTTTTTGTTTTATCCGGTTTCCTCATTACCGGTATTCTGCTTGATGCTCGCGGTTCTGCGGGTTACCTCCGCAATTTCTACGCCAGACGAGTCCTTCGTATTTTTCCTCTTTATTTCGCGTTCCTCGCCATTGCATTTCTATTGATTCCGACACTCATGGGAGTCAGTTCGTTCTCTTGGAATTACCTGACGTACTTTCTTCTCTATCTGACGAACATTCTTCATGCCGTGGAACCTCGCGCACTTTCATTTCCATTGGCAGTGACATGGTCGCTATCGGTGGAGGAGCAGTTTTACATCATCTGGCCGTTCGTCGTGCTCTTAGCGGGGCCAAGAAGGCTGATTCAAATATGCGCTGTACTGATTCCCCTTGCTTTGTTGACACGCATTGGCATGTGTATGGCAGATGTGTCCAGAGGAATCGTCTATTCGATGACGTTTTGTAAACTTGATGCGCTGGCAACGGGCGGCTTCATCGCAGCGGTCGCCAGAACACATGGAACTCTGTGCCTGATTAAGCCTGCGAAGTGGGCTGCTGCGATCGCGAGCATTGGAATTGCCGGTCTTTTCGTGAGTACCAAAGGGCATATGTCGCAGTACAACACAGCGGTTCAGACGATCGGATTCACCTGTCTTTCGCTGCTCTTTGGAGCACTGGTTTTGCAGGCTCTGCATGGAAAGGCTGGCTCGTGGAGTCAGAGATTCTGGTGTTCGCCGCCATTGCGTGTTTTGGGAAAATACAGTTACGCGATGTACCTCTGCCATGTGCCGGTGCAACTGTGGGTGGCGGACCATCTCTGGTCGCGCCAGCAGATCGACGCCATTGCCGGCCCTTCTTCATTGCCGGGGCAACTCGTCTTCTGGCTGCTCGTTTTTTTCATTTCGCTGGCCATTGCGCTGGTGAGTTGGCACCTCTTTGAGAAACACTTTCTCAGGCTCAAGCGATTCTTTGTCTATCGTGAGCCTTGCGTTCCCAGCGTGCAAGAGGATGCAGTACCTGTCAATGGCACTCCTGAACGTCCATCTTGCTGAGGCGATAAATCACATCCCGCACGCCTTGAGAATGAAATCCACCACCGGTGTCGGATCGTCCA
>CAZYQL010000170.1:0-2429 GCA_964650055.1 uncultured Phycisphaeraceae bacterium
TTCCCGGAGTGCGCCGCAAAGCCGGCGACTCCGGGCTTTGGAATATGACCCCTTCGGGGTGAAAAACACAAGCAACAAATGGGGGGAAAGATCAGGCCTTGAAGCACCCTGCTCGTACTCCCCTCCCTCTTAGGGCGTGTATGAAAACCCCATATAGCCCCGGCTTTAGCCGGGGAGACCCGCCGGATTCCTTGCGTTACCCCGGCTAAAGCCGGGGCTATATGGGGTTCTATGCGTTTGCCATGGCGGGTCAACCGGGCAGATCGCCCGGCAGGCCCGAATCATCATTCGATATATATTTATTGCGCGGACGGGATTCCACTGGTCAGACCGCGGTAACCGCGCAGCGGCTCGCCGATCACCATGCCCTTGGAAGTGATCGTGTATTCAGTCAGGTCGATCGAGTGCTGGCCGCGCCGCGTCTTGACGACGATGAGCATTCGGCGCAGTTGCCCGTTGATCGAGACGTAGCGCAGGCGAATGATGTCGTCGGCCAGGAACGAGATAGCGAAATTGCTCAAGCCCATGGAGATGAAGTCCTCTTCGACCTCGACGGTACTGACGACGGTAACGCCCAGGCGGGTGATGGCGCCGATCATGCGGTAGAGCGACTCGCGGAAATCGGCGCGAAAGCCGGGCGCCAGCGCCATCTCGAAGCCGACAAGCGAATCAATGACCACGCGCTTGGCGCCGATGCGTTTGACGGCGTTGATGACGTCGTACACGGTCTCGTCCACCGATAAATCGAGCGGGCGGAGGTAGAGGATTTCGAGGGTGCCTTTGTCCAGGGCCTTCTGCATGTCCATGCCGAACTTGGCAGCCCCGGCGATGTATTCCTTGGGAATTTCCTCGAAGACCGCGACCACGCCCGGCTCGCCCTGACGGATGCCTTCGTAGATGAACTGAGACGCCAGGATGCTTTTGCCCGCTCCAGATGGGCCAGCCAGGAGCAGGCTGTCGCCCTGGGGGATGCCGCCGCCCATCATCTCGTCCAAGCCCGGCACACCCGTTGAAACGCGGTGCTGACCCTTGATTTTCACAGGCAGCTTCGACAACCCGAGCGTGCGCGGGAATGTCTCGAGCCCGCTGTCGCCGATGCGGAAGGTATGCAGGCCCGGGACCGTCGCGGTGCCGCGCATCTTCATCACCTGGAGCTTGCGGACGACCGAGTTGCGCTCGACCACCTGCGAGAGCCAGATCAAGCCGTCGGCCACGGTGAAGACCGGGTTGTCGCGGATCTCGGATTCGTGATACTCGCCCACGAGAAACGTGGTGGCCTGCCAGGTGGCCAGATGAATGGCCAGACGCTGCACAAAACCCTGCAATTCCATTTCATGGGATGTCCCGGCGGGAGCGCCGAGCGTTTTTCGCACCACGGTGCGGAACGAATCGACCACCACGATGGCGGGATTCGTCGTCTCGACCTCGCGGACAATCTCCGCCAGAACAGCATTCAGATCCTTTTGGAGGACGACATGGCTGAGGTTGATAAACCGTATGGCGGGGCGGGGGCCTTCCAGCTTGGCAAGGTCGAAGAAGCTGTACTGCTGCTGATAGCGCAGCATCTTGAAGGCAGGCTCACCGAGCACGGTGAAGTAAAGCGCCGGCCGATCGGGCGTGGCGTTGGCGAACATGATCTGATGGACGAGCGTGGTCTTGCCGCAGCCGGGAGTGCCGGCGATGACATTGAAAGAATACTCGGGGAAGGCATCCCCCTCGCCGCCGCTGCCGAGGATCTCATCAAGCCCGGGGACACCCGTGGGGAGTCTGTTGATGTTCACGCGATCCTGCTGTCCGTTACTCATGACCATGCCTCATTTATAAGAGAGAATTCACTTTAAGCCTTGGGGCCACGCCTCGCCCAGAAGTGCCCGGGTGACAGGCGTACCGATAAGTATGGTCATTAATTCGAGCATCTGAGTGATCATGGCGATCGCAGCTTCGTCATCGGCGATGGCGGCGAATCCATCGAGCGTGCCATCGGGTTTCACTTGAACTGATACGAGAGTGAGATCGCCCTTTTTCGCCAGTGACAGAGCCCGCGAGAGCAGCGCAGCAAACCCGTCGGCACCTGAAAACCGCACGACAACCTTTTGCAGCTTCGCCAGGACACGCAGCGCGCTTTCCACTTGTGAACTGACCGCATTCGCGGGTTCTGATGAAGTCGCCTGACGATCGCTGGCAGACTCGCGAGAGTCCTCCCGCGCTGCTTCAAGATCAAGCAGGTGTCGGGCCAGGCCAATCATAGGCGAAGAAGGGCTTATCATCAGCCACCATTGTACCGCAGTTGATATACAGCGTTTCGCTCGAACGGGGATGTCGTTATCTAACGGTTTTCGATCAAGTGTGAATGACACTGATCTTTCCTCGCAACGTTGCACGCTCCTAGTTGCACGCTCCTAGTTGCACGCTCCTAAATGGTGTAGCCA
>CAZYQL010000170.1:2529-8504 GCA_964650055.1 uncultured Phycisphaeraceae bacterium
GTTGCACGCTCCTAGTTGCACGCTCCTAGTTGCACGCTCCTAAATGGTGTAGCCACGGGTTTCGCTTGCCCTCGCAGACTCGGGCGGCGCTCCACCGGTACTACACTTCGGCGCCCCGCTGGGGCGAAGAGACGCCTCGAAGAAACCATTCAAGCTATTTGTTGAAATCGGGCTTGAATCCAAGTTTAAAATATGGTAAACTATGGGTGGCTCGATCCTCACTTCTCCGCCTGGCCTGTCGTATGGAGCCTTCGCCATGATCACTGCCGATGTGGCTTACTGTTCTGGGTGTTCGCGGTGTTCTCGCTGGCGAAGCTGCTTGAGTCAACCCAAGGGTTTCCGAGTAGACGTCTAGTTACTTCCCCGTAGACACGATCTAACCTCAATATCTACAATGGATTATCGAGATAGACACGAATGAAAAATGCCGTGACTAGACAAATCGGCCCAGTCGTTTTTATAAAAATTTGAACTTTATGAGGTCGGCCATGGTAGGATGGGTCCATAAGCAACTGGCGCAAGCGGGAGACATTTCATGAAAACTGACCGTATTCGCGTTCTGATCGTCGATGATTCGGCTGATATCACCAGACTGCTGGCGCGCCAGATGCGCGATCAGATCGATCTGATGTGTGTCGGCACGCTGCCCAGCGCCACCGGCCTCATCAAGGCGGTCCGCACCTATAGCGCGGACGTGGTGCTGATGGACCTGTCGATGCCCGGCCCGGCAACCTTGCCCGCGATTACGGCACTGATGGATGCCGTGCCCGCCTGTCGAGTCATCATTTTCAGTGGCTACGATGATGATGCGTCGGTACAAGCTGCGCTGGACGCCGGTGCGTGCGCGCTGGTCTCCAAATCCATGAAAGCCCAGGGCATTTTGAAGATGATCCGGAAAGTGATGGCAGCCCCCGTCGCTACGCCATCGCTAAGTTAGAGCGCCCGCGCTCAAGGTCGTCGAACACTTGGGCACTTCTGACTGACCTTGCGGCAACTCACCATCGTCCACCAATTCCCCGCGCCCGTCCAAACGGGGGAAGCTCAGCCAAGCTTGAATATCGACAGATCATACGCACGCGAATTCCATCTCATATAAGTACCGGTGCTCAGCCTTTTCGCCGTTGCCACCACTGCATCAGCAGCACGGTCGCAATTGAATCCATCGCCAGCAGATGGCAGATGTTGATCCAGTCGTTGGGCTCATCGATGATGCCCGCTGTTTTCAGAATGATGTAAAGCAGTGTGCTCAAGTGAAAGCCTCGCGGGGACTCGCTCCAACTATCTAACCAATCTATCGGCTCATTCCACGTCGGTATTGCATTGTTGTCGTGCGAAGCGGATCGAGCCCGGGCTAACCTGCGACCCATCTGACGCAACTGTCTATAATCAGAAGGTGCGTCGCGCCTCTGCTTCGATTCGAGCGGCGGATAAGCGGGCGGCCTTTCTCTGATTGGGAGTGTGCAGAAATATGTTGGATTTCAAGATGATTTACAACTCGCGTCAGGCTCTACGCACCGCAGTGATCGCTCTGGTGGTTTTGCTGCAAGGCGCTGCGGGCATCGAAGCTGCGCCAGCTACGGGCAAGGTGGAGTTTGCACGCGATGTGATGCCCATCATGTCGGGCACCTGTTTCACCTGTCACGGCCCTGACGAAGCGACTCGCAAGTCGGGGCTGCGGCTGGATATTGCTGCGGAATCACGCAAGCTACTTAAGAGCGGCTCGCATGCCATCGTGCCGGGCAAGCCTGGTGATAGTGAAGCGATCGTTCGCATTTTCGCGACAGATGAAGATGACCTGATGCCCCCGCGTAAGAGCAATTTGAAACTCACTGCGGCGCAGAAGGAAATTCTCAAGCGCTGGGTGGAACAGGGCGCCGAGTATCAAGGGCACTGGGCGTATGAATCGTTCTCACAACCAGCGGTCCCGCAGCCGAAGCAGAGCGATGGGGCACGCAATGCGATTGATCGTTTCATCTTGGCGAATCTTGAAACCAAAGGCATGAAGCCGTCGCCGCAGGCGGATCGGTTCACGCTGGTGCGCAGGCTGTCGATGGATCTCACCGGTTTGCCGCCGACGCTTGAACTGGCCGATCGATTTGTGAAAGATCAGCGGCCAGATGCTTACGAGCGCCTTGTCGATGAGCTGCTCGCGCAGCCTGCTTATGGTGAGCATTTCACAGCAACGTGGCTCGATCTGGCGCGCTATGCCGACTCCAACGGCTATGCCGAGGATCAGAAGCGAAACATCTGGCGCTACCGCGACTGGGTCATCCAGGCGATCAATAGCAACATGCCGTTCGATCAGTTCACCGTTGAACAGATTGCGGGCGACATGCTGCCGGACGCTTCCGATTTGCAGGTACTGGCGACGGCGTTCAATCGCAACACGCTGACCAACACCGAAGGCGGCACCAATGATGAAGAGTTTCGCTCTTTCGCAATTGTCGATCGCGTCAACACAACGATGCAGGTTTGGATGGGCGTGACCGCAGCCTGTTCGCAGTGTCACGATCACAAATACGATCCGCTCAAGCAGGAGGAATATTTCCAGCTCTACGCAATTTTCAATCAGTCTGCCGATTCAGATCGCGGTGACAATGCGCCTTTGCTTGAGGAATTCACACCAGAGATTCAGCAGAAGAAAGATGAACTCGTCAAACAGATCGCGGCGCTGGAAAAGGAGATTGAAGTAAAGAAGCAAGCGCTGCTCGAAAAGCAGCAAAAGGAAGCGGAAAAGAATCTGCTGCCAGCCGAGGGCCCGATTAAGACGCGCTTTGTTCGCGTGGAGAATCTGGGCAACGGTGTCTATCTTCACCTGGCAGAAGTTGAAGCGTTTGCGGGCAAAGAGAATGTCGCACGCAAGGGCAAAGCGTCACAGATTTCCACCGACTTCGGCGGCCCACCTGAGCGCGCCATCGATGGCAACACCAGCGGCACCTTCACTGAGAACAGCGTCACTCACACCGCCGCGGCAGACAACGCCTGGTGGGAAGTTGATCTTCAATCAGCACAAGCCATCGATCGCATCGTCATCTGGAACCGAGGCGATGGCGTCAGCGATCGGCTCAAAGATTGGCGCATTATCGCGCTTGATGAAAAGCGGCAGCCGGTGTGGGTGCAGACTTTTCACAAGCCTGCGGATCCCAGCGTCACAGTCACGCTGCCCGCTCTTGCCAAGGATCTTTCAGCACAGACCCGCGATGAAATCGTCAGCTACGGCAAGGGCGCTGCGCCTGCATCGAAGCTGCCCGAACAGGACAAGCTGGAGAAGCTCCGCAAAGAACTGGCATCGGTGCGCGGCGTGATGACGCCGATCATGCGCGAGCTGCCCGCCAAGTCGCAGCGTAAGACGCACATTCAATTGCGTGGCGATTTCATGAGCCTTGGCAAAGAGGTGGTGCCCGGCACGCCCGCCTTTTTGCCGCCGCTGTCTTCCGATGCCAAGCCCGATCGTCTGGGCCTGGCGCGCTGGCTGGTGTCGCCCGAAAATCCACTGACTTCACGCGTCGCTGTCAATCGCTACTGGGATCACTTCATGGGCCACGGCCTCGTTGAAACGCCCGATGACTTTGGCATTCGCGGCGGCCTTCCCAATCATCCGCAATTGCTCAACTGGCTCGCCAGCGAGTTCATGAAACAGAACTGGGATGTGAAGCAACTCATCAAGCTCATCGTCACCAGCGCGACTTATCGCCAGGATTCGAGAGTCACCCCCGAGCAACTCGAACAGGATTCGGACAACAAGCAATTCGCGCGTGGCCCACGCTTTCGCCTCACCGCTGAGATGGTGCGCGATCAGTCGCTTATGATCGCCGGCCTTCTCACCAATGAAGTCGGCGGCCCCTCTGTCCGTCCGCCTCGCCCCAAGCTTGGCCTTTCTGCTGCGTTTGGCCCATCAACCGACTGGACCGACAGCACCGGTGATGATCGCCATCGCCGGGGTATTTACACAGAATGGCGCCGCTCTTCGCCTTATCCTTCGATGACTACTTTCGACGCCACCGCTCGCACGGTCTGCACCATTCGCCGGCCGCGCACCAACACGCCGCTGCAAGCGCTGGTCACCATGAACGACCCGGTCTATGTCGAAGCAGCGCAGGGCCTGGCGCGGCGAATCATGAATGATGGCGGCAACACTATTGAAGCTCGCGCCGCCTACGGCCTGCGCCTGACGCTGATCCGTCCGCCCAGTGCTGCGGAGGTGAAACGAATCGTGATGCTCTTTGAAAAAGTCCGCGAAGGTTTTGCCGCCAGTCCTGCCGATGCGAAAAGTTTTGCGACTGAGCCGATCGGTGCGCTGCCCAAGGAGATGGATGTGATCGATGCAGCCGCGTGGTCGCTGGTAGGCAACGTGCTGCTGAATCTGGATGAGACGTTGTCGAAGCGATAGTTGATGTGATCGAAGGCTTCGAAGTCCGTTGATACTTGATGTCTGCTTTGTCAGACCGATGGAAGGACCATGATGAATCCCATATTGAATAATCTTGAACACACCACTCGCCGTCACTTTCTGCGTGATGGCTCGATGGGACTGGGCGCTGCGGCGCTGGCGATGCTGTCGATGGGGCAGAGCAAGGCTCAGGCGGCGACGCCTCTGAATCCTTTCGCTCCCAAGCCGTCGCATTTTCCCGCTAAAGCCAAGCGGGTGATTTATCTCCATTTGGCCGGTTCGCCGCCGCATCTGGATATGTTTGATTACAAGCCGGAGCTGATCAAGCACACTGGCGAGAACTGTCCCGATTCTTTCCTCAAGGGCAAGCGGTTCGCCTTCACCAGTGGTGTGCCCAAGCTTCTAGGTACGCCGCGCACCTTCAAGCAATATGGCGAGAACGGCCAGTGGATTTCCGATGCCATGCCGCTGCTCTCGACCGTTGCCGATGATCTGTGTTTCATCAAGTCGATGTTCTCCGATCAGTTCAACCACGCACCGGCGGAGCTTTTGCTCTACACCGGCTCGCCGCAATTTGGTCGGCCTTCGATGGGTTCCTGGGCGACGTGGGGCCTTGGTTCCGAAAGTGAAAATCTGCCCGGCTTCATCGTGCTCGTCTCCTCCGGCACGCAGCCCAGCGCGGGCCACGCCGACTGGTCCAGCGGCTTCCTGCCTTCGGTTTATCAAGGTGTTCAGTGTCGCAGTGCGGGCGAGCCTGTGCTTTATGTGAACAATCCCAAGGGAATGAATGAAGCAACGCGCAGGCTCAGCCTCGATGCCATGCGCGATCTCAATGAGATGCAGGCCGCTGAACTGGGCAGCCCGGAAACCATCACCCGCATCGCTCAGTATGAGATGGCGTTCCGCATGCAAACCGCAGTGCCCGAGGTGATGGATATCAACAGAGAAAAGCCGGAGACGATTGAAGCCTACGGTGCCAAGCCAGGCGGCGCGAGTTTCGCTAACAACTGTCTGCTGGCGCGTCGCCTTGTCGAGCAAGGGGTGCGCTTCGTGCAACTGCACGACTGGGGCTGGGATTTTCATGGCACCGGCCCAGGAGAAGACATTCGCGATGGTCTGACGAGCAAAGCGGCGACCATCGATAAACCCATCACTGCGCTCATCAACGATCTCAAAGCGCGAGGCATGCTCGATTCCACGCTCATCGTTGTCGGCGGTGAGTTTGGTCGCACGCCGTTCCGCGAAGGGCGCACTGCGGGCGGCAAGGTTCTTGGCCGCGATCATCATCCGCACTGCTTCACGCTTTTCATGGCCGGCGGCGGCGTCAAGGGCGGCACGACCTACGGTGCCAGTGATGAACTGGGCCTGGAAGTCGCGGAAAACAAAGTGCACATCCACGATCTTCAGGCCACCATTTTGCACCTGCTGGGCATGAATCACGAACTGCTCACCTACCGTTACAGCGGACGCGATTTCCGTCTCACCGATGTGCATGGTCATGTCGTTAAACCCGTGCTGGCGTAAATCCGAGCCGCCAAGCGTAAGCGAGCTGATGTCTTTTCCGAGCCGCCAAGCGTAAGCGAGC
>CAZYQL010000171.1:0-8409 GCA_964650055.1 uncultured Phycisphaeraceae bacterium
ATGAAGCAGCACACTTGCCGCGCTCATCGTTTATGCTGCCTTGCGAGGTAGCACACCATGAGCGAAACAACGAGTGAAGCCGCGCCGCCAACTCCACCTGCGCGCAAGAATCCTTTCGCCTTCTGGCACTGGAAACTGCACTGGCAGATTCTGCTGGGCCTGATTGTCGGGGCGCTGATTGGCTATGTCAGCGGCGCGATTGCGATCAGCACTTCGGAAGCAATTAAAGCCAGTGGCGCGAAGCCGCAAGGGGCCAAGGATATTGTCGTCGCGCGCTGGGATTTTCTGCTCTTCAAACTCATCGGCGATCTGTTTCTCAACGGCCTGAAACTGATCGTCATTCCGCTGGTGACCAGTTCGATCATCCTCGCCGTCGCAGGCCTTGGGGCACAGGCGGGCTTTGGTCGCATGGGCCTAAAGACGCTCGCCTATTACATGTGTACGAGTCTGGTGGCGATTCTCATTGGTCTGTCGCTGGTGAATTTCATCAAGCCCGGCATCGTGCCACCCGATCCAGTCACCGGCCAGGCTCGCACGCTGCTCAATGCGGACATCGTTGCGAAGTTTGATGCGGAAGCAGCAGATGTGAAAAAGAAAGTCGGCGACCGCACCGGCAGCGATTTTCTCAATGTCTTTCTCACCATGATCCCCGACAACCCTGTCAAGGCCGCTGCCGATGGCAACCTGCTGGGACTGATCGTCTGCTCGCTGCTCATCGGTTTTTTCCTCTCGAAACTCACCGGCAACCCGCAGATTGTCTTCCGCGATTTCTTTCAGGCGATCAACGACATCACCATGAGCATCACCGATCTGGTGCTGCGCTTTGCGCCGCTGGGTGTGGCGATGCTGGTGGCTGGAACGATCGCAGAAAATTATGCAGCGCTGGCCCAGGATGATCGCTTTTCCGATTTCATCACAGGCATCATCAAGTTCACCATCACCGCCTTGCTCGCCCTGATCATTCACTTTGCGATTGTGTTCCCGATCCTTCTCTGGCTCTTCGCACGTGTGAATCCCTGGCGTCATTACAAGGCGATGGCCCCCGCGCTGATGACCGCTTTCTCCACAGCGAGCAGCAACGCGACGCTGCCGGTGAGCATGGAATGTCTGGAGGAACGCGCCGGTGTCTCGCGGAAAGTCACCAGCTTTGTGCTGCCCCTGGGCGCGACGGTCAACATGGATGGCACAGCGCTCTATGAATGCGTGGCTGCCATCTTCATCGCGCAGGCATTTGGTGTGGAGCTTTCATTCACTCAGCAATTTTTCGTCGTCATCGTCGCGCTCTTCACCAGCATCGGCGTGGCCGGTGTGCCTTCCGCATCACTGGTCGCCATTGTCATCATCCTTCAGTCGCTCACCGATCAGCTCAAGAGCCAGGGCATTGATGTCAACCTCGAAGCGGGCCTGCCGATTCTGCTGGTGTTTGATCGGTTTTTGGATATGTGCCGAACGAGTGTGAATATTTTTTCCGACTCAGTCGGCGCGGTGATTGTGGCGAAGACGGAAGGCGAATCGAGCGTGCTGAGCAAGGCGGCGTGAAAGTAAGGCGCACCCCGTTGGGAGGCTGCGAACCACGACCGCCAGGGAGTGGATGCTTTGGATTTTATGTTCACATGGGACCGCACTTCACGGTCGCGGCTCTTTTTCGGACAGTGGCTAATTTTCTGCACCATCGCCGTTGACGGGCATCTCCATCGGGCCGCGCTTCGCCTTGGCGCGCAGCCAGTTGATGGATTTCATCACGCCGCGTCGTTTCACTGCCCAGCGTTCGAGCCGGTACTTGCCGGGGAAGGTCATGAGCATGAGCGCGACGAGAAGGGTGAAGATGCCTTGCCCGGGCAGGATGAGCATGGCGATGCCCGCAATGAAGAGGATGATGCCCAGTAGATTGCGAATGATGAGCACGAGGATTCGCATCGCCGGCTGCTGCCGGGCAATGGGGCTTGGCGGTCGCTTGTGTCGAACGAAATAATCCGCAGGCAATCGCGCCACCAGCCAGGGGATGATCAGCAGCGAGCCGATGAACATCACCACCGAGGCGAGTCCCAGCCACCAGAGCAGCGTATCGTGTTGTCGAATCCAGTCGAGCATGGTGGAGAATGTTATGCGCCAGGCATGGGAGCTTGAAGCTCACTTGCCTGCCGCCCCGTGCTTATTCCGCAGGCTCATGGCGCTGCACGTAAAACATACTATCTGAAGCGCGCGGCCCCACCAGATGCCAGCTCAGCGGAAACTTGGGATTCTGAGCCTTATACATCTCAAAAATCTTCTGGCCCCAGTTGTACTGCTGTTCGATATTTTTCTCGACTTTGACGGTGTCAGAGTTGGGGATGAACGTGCAGGTGGTGTAATCCCAATTGGGATCCAGGCGGATCATCAGATGGCCTTCATCCCACTCGATGGGGTAGCCATGCACGAAGCCTTCGCCGGTGTTGGGCGTGTGGTACCAGTAGCAGATGTATTTGTCTTTGTCAGCGGTCGAGGTGTCATTGGTGCCGCCCACGAGAAGACGGGCATGACTGACACGCACCGGCACGACGCCCCACTTCTTCTTGGCGATCCAGATTTTCTTATCGCTCACATCAAAGAGGCCCACGTGGGCATACTCGACGTGAATCACATCGGTGCAGTAACTCTTGTTGATCTTCTTGGTGCTGGCGGACACGGGAGGCTCGGGTTTCGGGTGGGCTTGGGATCAAAGCCCACGCACTCCTGTGCGTGGGTTCCTGACTCAATTGTAGTCGATCGCGCAACTCCGCTATCTTATGGCACCGTGCCCGACAGTGGGACGGCAACCGCGAGAACCCCCATGGCCTACGTCAGCACTTCCCAGTCCCCTATCGCCCACGCCCACCTTGCCCAGCGAAGTGATGGCGAGGTCGTACTCACCATTCATCACACCGACTATCAGCTCCACCTCGTGGCTGATAACGCTGCCGTCGCCGCCCTGCCGCTGCACAAACCTGTGACGGGTCGCATCACCGCCAAGGCCCGGCGGGTGGATGTCACGACGACAGGCGGCCGGTTTATCGAGCCGGTGTATGGCAGACCTCGCCGCGTGCAAGGCCGAATCAGCGGCCTCGATCCTGCCGCCAACACCATCACCGTGCAAACCTGCTGCCCGATCACTGTGACGCTGATGCCCAATCAGAAAGCGGAGCAGTTCGAGGTTGGGCAACTGGTGGGATTTGATGTGGAAAAGGGCGCGGCGTTTGAGCCGGGGCACGAGTAAGCTCCAAATAACAAATCGCAAATCACAAACAAGCTCCAAATGCTAATGGAAGGCAGAAAGCGGAAAAAGGGGGGGCCGAATATGGCCGACAATGAACCAGCCAAGCCGTATGATCTTGAGGAGCGAACCTTCCTATTCGCCAGTCAGGTTCGAGCATTCATTAAGAAGCTGCCACGCACACTTTGCAACCAGGAAGACGCCAAGCAACTGGTGAGAGCATCGGGCTCCGTGGGGCCAACTACATCGAAGCAAACGAGTCGCTTGGCAAGCGGGATTTTCAGATGCGCATCAAGATCAGCCGAAAGGAATCAAAGGAATCACGCTTTTGGCTACGGCTGATCGACACGAATGAAGAAGACGACCTGAACACCGATCGCCAGCGATTGATTCAAGAATCCACCGAACTGCTCAAAATATTTTCTGCCATTGTCCGTCGTGGAGAGTAGTCGATTTTTGGCATTGATCGTCTTCCCTTGATTATTGTTTGTTATTTGATGCTTGTGATTTGGAGCTTTCTCTCTCATGCAACTCAAACGTATTCTCGTCACCGGCGGTGCCGGCTTCCTCGGCTCACACATCTGCGACCGCATGGTCAGCGCGGGCCACGATGTCATCTGCCTCGACAATTTCTTCACCAGCCAGAAGAACAACATCACCCACCTCCTAGGCAAGCCTAACTTCGAACTCATTCGCCACGATATTACTCATCCGATGTGGCTCGAGGTCGATGAGATTTACAATATGGCTTGCCCCGCTTCGCCGGTGCATTATCAATACAATCCGATCAAGACCATGAAAGTATCCGTCATGGGCGCGATCAATGTATTAGGCATGGCCAAGCGTTGTAAAGCGAAAGTATTGCAAGCTTCCACCAGCGAAGTGTATGGCGACCCTACACCCGAACATCACCCGCAGACCGAAGCATATAGAGGCAACGTCAATCCCATCGGCATCCGCGCCTGTTACGACGAAGGTAAACGCGCTGCCGAGACTCTCTTCTTCGACTATCACCGCAGCAACGGCGTCAATATCCGCGTTGTCCGAATCTTCAATACCTACGGCCCGCGTATGCACCCTTACGACGGCCGCGTCGTGAGTAACTTCATCGTCCAAGCCATCACCGGCCAGGACCTCACCCTCTATGGCGACGGCTCGCAAACTCGCTCCTTCTGCTACTGCGATGATCTCGTCAACGCCATCATCGCCCACATGAACAACAGCGACGATTTCGTCGGCCCAGTCAACATCGGCAACCCCGGCGAATTCACCATCAAACAACTCGCTGAACAAGTCATCGAACTTACCGGCAGCAAAAGCAAAATCGTCTATCTCCCCCTGCCCAACGATGACCCGCTCCAGCGCAAACCCGACATCTCGCTCGCCAAGGAAAAACTGGGCTGGGAACCCAAGGTACCTCTGCGCGATGGCCTCATGAAGACCATCGATTATTTCAAATCACTGGACCTCTCCAAGTTCCGAAAACCGACGGATCACACCGCACACAAGAGCTCCGCTCAATCAAAATAATCAGGACACACAAGGCACGGGACCTTCAAGGTCTCGCGCCTTCGTACAATTGTGCTTATGCCCGATTCTGCGATTGATCCTGTGCGCGAGCCTTTGCTTGATCTGATCCATTCAGAGGGTCTGCCGCGCACGTCGCCACATGATTGTTCCTATCTCCCGGACAGACAGGCACAGTCCGAAGGATTCACTATTGCTTCGCTGCATGGCGAGACCTATCACGATCTGATGGACATGGGCTTTCGCCGCAGCGGCAAGGTTGTGTACCGCCCGCGCTGTGAAGGGTGCCAGGCTTGTGTGCCGCTGCGCGTGCCTGTGGCGACTTTCAAGCCGACCCACTCACAGCGCCGCACCCTCAAGCGCAATGCAGACCTGACCATTGCGGTTAGCGAACCCCTTCTGACCGACGAGAAGATCGCGCTCTATCAGCGCTACCTGACTCATCAACATCCTCAGTCACCGCAATCGGGGGACGCTGATGGCCTGCGTGAGTTTCTATATGAAAGTATTGTGGATACGTTGGAGGTGAACTATATCAAGGATGGCCGTATCGTTGCGGTGAGTATTCTTGATCTTTGCAGCCGATCTGTATCGACGGTCTATCACTTCTTCGATCCCGGCGAGGCAAAACGCAGCCTGGGCGTCTTCTCCGTTCTCACAGAAATAGACATTGCGAAACAGCGACAGATTCCCTATTACTACATGGGCTACTGGATTCAAGGTTGTGCGACAATGCAATACAAAGCCAACTATCAGCCGCACGAGATACTGATCGATGGTCGCTGGAAATGGGTCGATTCGGTGTCGTTGAAGATATCCCCCGCCGACGAAACATGACAATCTGCTCAGCCATCGGGCGTATCGAGGATCTGCCGCAGCCGCACGGCAAGGTCATCGGGATAGCGGGCGCACCACGCGTCGTCGATAAGGCCGACGCTGATCATGTCCTGTAGATGCACCTGATCCTTGAGTCGGAAACTGGTGAGTTTCATGCGGACAAGTGCTTCCAATTCGACCGTTGAGAAGTCGCCTTCCGTGTTTGCTTCGTTCACATCAGCGATGGGGTGTAGATCACCCGCTCGCACTTTTTCATTCGCATAAAGGATGTGGACAGCATCGCGTGCCTTTGCTCCTTCACCATCGAGAAACATATCGATGCCCGACACATGCCGGAATATAAAACCTGCCGACTCCAAGGCCGCCGTCGCCGCCTCGAAATCAGACCGGCGAAGAATAATGTTCACATCCTGCGTATTGCGGACTGCTGCTCTATCCACACGCCCCACCCATGCCGCCACTGCATTGCCCCCCGTCACAGCATAAGGCACCGCCGCCGCCTCCAGCGATCGGCAAGCACGTAACAACCTTTGACGAACGGCTTCCACAGCCTCCATCATGCGGTCGATCGAGATCGGATGCAAGTAAGGCGACGACATGAAACCATTGTAGCCGCGAAGTCCTACAGCGCCTCAATCACCATGTCCGCGACCTTGTCCGTACCAATGGGCAGGCGATCAAAGACCTGACCTTTGAATTTGGGGCAAGTCGCTTTCACAGCATTCTCCAACCGTTCGCCGCAGGCAATCGCGGCCTTATCGCCTCGAATACGGCCAGTCTCACGCAGCAGCATGCCCAGCGAGATGATGGCCGCGATGGGGTTTGCCTTATTCTGACCGGCAATGTCGGGGGCGGAACCGTGTACGGGTTCGAAGACGCTTGGAGCCGTGCCATCGGGATTCAAGTTGCCCGATGCGGCGACGCCCATGCCGCCTGCGATGGCTGCGCCCAGATCGGTGATGATGTCGCCGAACATATTAGGCACCACGATGGTGTCATATATCTCCGGCTTAGCCACCATATACATACAGCAGGCATCCACGTGATGATATTGCCTTTGTATATCCTTATAGTCTGCCTCGCCCACTTCATTAAATGTACGGAACCAGGTATCGCCGCAGTGGGTCAGTACGTTGGTCTTGTGAACGAGTGTGAGTTGACCGCGCCCGGTGCCGCTATCCTTTTTCTGTCTGCACAGTTCAAACGCATAGCGCACGCATCGCTCAACGCCGAAGCGCGTGGCGAGCATTTCCTGCGTGGCGACCTCTTGTGCGGTGCCTTTGCGGGTGATGCCGCCGGCGCCGGTATATAAATCTTCGGTATTCTCGCGGATAACATCAAAATTGATGTGCTCTTGTGTTTTGTTACGGAGCGGCGAATCGATACCGTCATAGAGGCGCACCGGGCGAAGATTGATATACAGATCAAGCTCAAAGCGCAGCTTCAGTAGTAAGCCTTTTTCAAGGATGCCCGGCTTGACTTCGGGCGTTCCTACAGCACCGAGGAAGACCGCATCAAACTTGCGCATGTCCTCTACCTGTGCATCGGTGAGGACTTCGCCGGTCTTGAGGTAGTGCGCACCGCCGTAAGGCAGTGCGGTGATGTCGTACTTAAGCTGATCGCGTTTGGAAGCGACTTCGAGGACGCGCAGGGATTGTGCGATGACTTCAGGGCCGATGCCGTCACCAGCGAGCGTTGCGATGTTCAGTGCCATGGGATTCTCCAGTTTTCAGGGCGGGTAGAAATAGCATGAGCAAGGCCCGGCGGCAAACGTCAGCGCACAATAACGCCATCACGTCGCCGGGCTGAGCCGGAGCTGATCGCGCCTCATCGCCTCAAGCAAGCGCACGGGAATCCAAGGCGTTCTTCGCCGTTGTTGTGTAAGCATCACCCGTCCTGCAAAACGCGATTCCCCGCCAAAGATCTGCTTGACGACATCTTCGCAGTTGCACTGCTGACTGCGATGGAGCAGCACGATCCGCTGCGGATTGCCATCGGGACTGGCATCGGCGATGCGACGGCAAGCGTCGAATGCCTGTTCATTAGAGAGGTGGCCGTGGCCGCCCATGATTCGCTTCTTCAAAAAAGCAGGCCGGCTGCTGGTGATCTGCATCTGCGGATCGTAATTACTTTCAATCAGCAGCACATCAACCCCCGCAAACGCATGAATCAATTCTTCAGGCACGTGCCCCAAATCCGTGGCCAGCCCGACGCGGCCGCGCTGAGATTGCAGGTGAAACGCAATCGTGCCTTTGCCATCGTGCGGCAGCTTCACCGTACCAATGGCCAGTTGCTCGGCTTCAACATCACTGGTCCAAGGCGAGAAGGGTTCGTTCTCGAAAAAGCGGATGAGGTCAGCGCTATAAAGTCGCTCGCTACCCACCATGCGATCCAGCAGTTCGCGATGCCAGCGGTGAATGAAAACAGGAATGCGAAAGCCCACGAGCGTATCGACCCAGGTCGGGCGAAAGTGATCCTGATCCAGATGCGTAACGCAGATGGCTGCGAGGTCGGCAACCTTCAGATCAATCTGTTGCAGACGGCGGGCGGTGGTCATCGGGCCGAATCCCGCATCGATGAGCAGCGCGCGGGAGCCGACTTTGATGACGGTGCTGTTGCCGCCTGACCCGGAGCCGAGCACGCAGACCTGCATCGCAGGTGCGCCCTCGGATTCGCTGGCTGCGTGCGTGTTGCTTTTAGCCGTGATGACATCGGCGCTGGGCGAGCGCACCGGCAGCGCCAGCGGCGCGGGGGCCTCATCAAACAGGCGGTACTGATTACGCATGGGGGCTCGCATCGAAATGGCAATCTTAACA
>CAZYQL010000172.1:0-3709 GCA_964650055.1 uncultured Phycisphaeraceae bacterium
GAACTTTGAACTCAGAACTTTGAACTCAGAACTTTGAACTCAGAACTACCCATGCCCGTCACCCCCACCATCCAAGGCCGCGAATACTGGCTCAGTCTTGAGCAGCTGACGAACTCGCCCGAGTTTGAAGCTCGCATGCAGGACGAGTTTCAGCATTACGATCCTGATCTGATCAGCTCGATGTCGCGTCGCAAGTTCATGAAGCTGATGGCCGGTTCGATGGCGCTGGCTGGGCTGACGCTGTCGGGGTGTCGCCGTTATCCCGAAGAGAAGATCGCCCCGTTCTCGCGGCAGCCTGATGGTCGCATTCCTGGCAAGACGATCCCCTACGCCACCAGCTACGAAATCGGCGGCGTATCGCAAGGCGTACTCGCCACCAGCTACGACGGTCGCCCCATCAAAATCGAAGGCAACGCGCTGCACCCGTTTTCACTGGGTGCGACGGATTCCATTGCACAAGCGAGTGTGCTGGAGCTTTACGATCCTGAACGCAGCCGCATGGTGATCAAGCGAGCCGTCGGGCGCGCTGGTGATGAAATTACAAAATCGACATGGGAAGCTTTCGGCGAATTCAGCGCCAAAGAAATGTCCTCGCTCAAAGCTGCGCAAGGCGAAGGCTTGGCGATTCTCTCCGAAGCGACCAGCAGCATCAACAACGCAGCCGCGAAGGCGAAGCTGCTTGCCGCCTATCCCAAAGCTCAGTGGTTTGAGTACGAACCAATCAGCGGCGACAACATCGGCGAAGGCGCAAAACTCGCTTTCGGAAAGGCCCTGCGCCCGCAGCTTCATCTGGCCAAAGCAAAAATCATCGCCTCCTTCAACAGCGACCTCTTCGGTCAGCACCCGGCCAAGCTCAAACATGCCCGCGACTGGGCCACGGGTCGCAAGACCGCAGATGAAGGCGAAATGAATCGCCTTTACGTTGCCGAGAGCCGGTACTCCGTGACCGGCGGCGTCGCAGATGAACGCATGGGCATCCGGCCTTCACGCGTTGAACCGGTGCTCACCGCAATCGCCGCGAAACTGGGCGTGACAGGTGTGGTTGCTCCTGCTGCGCCAGTCAATGGAAGTGGAAGAGGAATCAGCGAGCCAAACGAGCGCGAAAATCGCTTTGTCGATCTGCTGGTCGCCGACCTCAAACGTGAAGGCGGCAACAGCGTGATCGTCGTCGGGCATATGCACGCACCTGCTGTCCATGCACTGGCATTCCGCATCAATGCGAAACTTGGCGCGATTGGCAACACGATTACTTTCACGCAACCGCAAAGTGAACCGCGCGAGTCGCATCTCGCTTCGATCCAGGCGCTGACTGCCCTGCTCAACGATGGCAGCAAGGTGAGCACACTGGTCATCCTCGGCGGCAACCCGGTCTATGACGCACCTGCCGACCTGAAGTTCGGCGAGGCGATCAAGCGTGCGAAGAAGACGATTCATCTGAGTCTTTATGCGAATGAAACTTCGCAGCTTTGCGAGTGGTCGCTGCCTCGGGCGCACTATCTGGAAAGCTGGGGCGATGGCCGTGCTTGGGATGGTACGATTTCGATCACGCAGCCGTTGATTCTGCCGCTTTACGATGGCAAGACGATTGCGGAAGTGCTGGCGTTTCTCGCGGATGGCAAGTGGACCGATGGGTACGAACTGATTCGCGGCGCGATGGCTTCGGTGCTGCCCAAGGATCAGTTTGAAAAAGCGTGGCGTCGGTCGCTGCATGATGGCGTTGTCCAAGGCAGCGCGGCGGCGCCTGTTCCAGTGACGACGCTAAGCGGCAAGCCGCAGGACTCCGAATTCCCCTCCCTCTTAGGGAGGGGTAGGGGAGGGTCGATTAAGCTTCCAAATGTTGCCCACTTGTCAGCTGTGGATCCAACCCTCCCCCAGCCCCTCCCTGAGAGGGAGGGGAGTACCAACCTCGCAACATCATCGAACTCCGCCGCAGCAACGAACTCCGAAATCGACGCGAGGCCTACTTCCCTCGAACTCGTCTTCTTCGCCTCCGAGCTTCACGATGGTCGCTTCGCCAACAACGGTTGGCTTCAAGAACTTCCCGATCCGATGACCAAGCTGACATGGGACAATGCTGCCCTCATCAGCAAGGCTGACGCCGATGCGCATTCGATTCGCACGGGTGACCTCATCACCATCGCTGTCGGCATCCAGAAACTCGACATCGTTGCCTACATAATGCCCGGTCAGCCGCGCGGCGTCATCGCCCTTTCGCTTGGCTATGGTCGCACCTCCGCTGGTCACATCGGCATAGGCGTCGGATTCAACACCTACACCCTTCGCACTACGAAAGGCCTCGATCACGCTACCGGCGCGACCATCAAAAACACCGGCAATCGCTACGCCCTGGCGATGACGCAGGATCATCACATCATCGACACCGTCGGCTTCAAAGGCCGTGAACAGCGCGTCGGCGAAAAGGGAGAGAGCGGCACCATCATCAAGGAAGCTTCGCTCGCCGAGTTCAAGAAAAACAAATCCTTCGCCACCAAGGACGAGCACGGCAACATCCACCTCCAGCTTTTCGATCCGCCGCAGTGGGCCGCCAGCGAAGACGGCCACGCCTGGGGCATGGCCATCGATATGGGTTCGTGCATCGGTTGCAATGCCTGCACCATCGCATGTCAAGCTGAGAACAACATCCCGATCGTCGGTAAGGATCAGGTCCTCGTCAATCGCGAGATGCACTGGCTGCGACTGGATCGATACTTCAAGGGATCGATTGAGGACGAAGAGCCGCAGATCGTGCATCAGCCGATGATGTGCAGCCACTGCGAGAACGCGCCTTGCGAACAGGTCTGTCCCGTTGCTGCCACGGTGCACGACACCGAAGGCCTCAACACGATGGTCTATAACCGCTGCATCGGCACGCGCTATTGCTCCAACAACTGCCCGTACAAAGTTCGCAGGTTCAACTACTTCGACTTCCACGCCAAAGACCCGCGCGGCAGCAATTACCCCGCGCCCTGGCTGGACATGCCCGACACGCAGCAGCGCGAGTCGATCGACCCCATCAAGCAAATGGTTTACAACCCCGACGTCACCGTGCGCATGCGTGGCGTGATGGAAAAGTGCACTTACTGCACGCAGCGCATTCAAGGCGCGAAGATCGCTCGCAGCATCAAAGGCGAAGAGATTCAAGATGGCGATGTGGTCACCGCGTGTCAGTCGGTCTGCCCGACGCAGGCGATCACGTTTGGCGATCTCAACGACAAGAACAGCAAGGTCCGCCGGGCCCACGACAACAACCGTGCCTACTCGGTGCTAGGCGAACTCAACACGCGACCAAGAACCAAGTACCTGGCGAAGGTGCGAAACCCGGCGGAATAAAAGTCCGGAGTCCGGACTCTGGACTTTGAACACAGAACTCAGAACTTTGAACTCAGAACTTTTTCATAAATGACCAGCATCCCTCACCAACCCGCCGACTTGCCCAAGCTTCATGGCGAAGTCGATAACACCTTCGACGATCCGCGCGAGCGGTCGCCGTTGGTCGTTGGCACGCACGACTTTGACAGCGTCACGCAGACCGTCTGCTCGATCGTTGAACGCAAGACGCCGCGCGCCTGGTGGATCGCCTTCTTCATCGCCTCGCCGCTGGCCTTCGCTTTCGTCTTACAGATCGGCTACCTGGTCACCACAGGCATCGGCCTCTGGGGCAACAACAATCCCGTTAGCTGGGCCTTCGACATCGTCAACTTCGTCTTCT
>CAZYQL010000172.1:3719-8382 GCA_964650055.1 uncultured Phycisphaeraceae bacterium
CGCAGGCACGCTCATCTCCGCGATTCTTTTTCTCTTCCGCCAAAACTGGCGCACGAGCATCAACCGCTTCGCCGAGGCGATGACCATCTTCGCCGTCATCTGCGCAGGTACTTTTCCCGCCATCCATGTCGGTCGCCCCTGGCTGGCGTACTGGCTGTTGCCTTACCCGAATCAGATGGAGATGTGGCCGCAGTTTCGCTCGCCGCTTTTGTGGGATGTGTTCGCCGTCGGCACGTATGCGACGGTCTCGGCGCTGTTCTGGTACATCGGCATGATTCCCGATCTGGCGACGCTGCGCGATCGCGCCACCGGTCGCATCCGCAAGATCGCCTACGGCCTACTCGCGCTGGGTTGGAACGGCTCAAGCCGAAGCTGGCTGCGATTTGAAAAAGCGTATCTCCTGCTCGCCGGTCTGGCCACGCCGCTGGTGCTTTCGGTACACAGCGTCGTGTCGTTCGACTTCGCCACTTCGCAGCTACCCGGCTGGCACACGACCATCTTCCCGCCCTACTTCGTCGCCGGCGCAGTCTTCGGCGGGTTCGCCATGGTGCTCACCCTCGCCATCCCCGCGCGGCAGTTCTTCGGCCTCAAAGATTTCATCACGATGCGCCATCTCGAGAACATGACCAAGATCATTCTCGCCACCGGCATGATCGTGTCATACGCCTACGCCGTCGAATTTTTCACCGCCTGGTACTCAGGCCATTCGTACGAACAGTTCACCTTCATGAATCGACCGCTGGGCCCCTACTGGTGGGCGTTCTGGATCATGTTCATCTGCAATGTCGTTTCGCCTCAGCTTTTCTGGTTTAAGAAATGCCGCCAGAATCTTTGGGTGATCATGACAGTGGCGATGTTCATCAACGTGGGCATGTGGTTCGAGCGATTCGTCATCGTCGTGACTTCGCTCCACCGCGACTTCCTGCCTTCAAGCTGGGGCATGTACATTCCGACGTGGGTCGATCTGGGGATGCTCGCGGGTAGCTTCGGTTTGTTCTTCACGCTCTTCCTTTTGTTCTGTCGCTTCCTGCCGATGGTGGCGATGGCGGAAGTGAAGACGGTGATGCCGCAGTCGCATGTGCATGCACATGATGAGCATCACAAAGCAGATTTCCATGGCGACTCACACCATGCATCGCCCGCCGCATCTGCCGCAACGAAGCCGACGGATGAAGAATCGAAGAAGGGAGGCTCGCAGCCATGAGCGATACCTCACCCAAAACGACTGACGCCATTGAGCACGATGAGCATCACTACTACGACCGCGAGCACGTCGATGATGCCAGACACATCGAGCATCACCGCACCGAGCTCTACGGCCTACTCGCGCAGTTCGATGATGTGACCTCGACGGTCGAAGCTGCCAAAAAGGTGCGCGACCTGGGCTTCACGCACTGGGATGTACACAGCCCCTTTCCGATCCATGGCATCGATAAGGCGATGGGTACCAAACCGACGATTCTGCCCTGGCTCGTTCTAGCCGGCGGTATCACCGGACTGATCGCTGGTGTACTGCTGTCATGGTGGACTAACGCGGTCGACTACCCCTACCTCATCAGCGGCAAGCCGCAGTGGAGCTTCGCCGCCAACGTGCCGGTGATCTTCGAAACGACGGTGCTCTTTGCCGCGCTGACCGCTGTGTTTGGCATGCTCTTCCTGAGCAAGCTGCCTTTGCTCTATCACCCGCTCTTCAAGCACAGCCGCTTTCGCCGGGTGACCAATGACAAATTTTTCATCGTGATCGAAGCGATCGATCCCAAATTCAACCGCAAAGAAACCAAAGCCATGCTCACGACTGCCGGCGCAGTCGCGATCGAAGAAGTACACGAAGAAGACTGAGGCAATTTCTGATTTGGATTTCGGATTGAATGCTCTGGCTGACTGCTGAAGGCTGATTGCTGAAAGCTTCCATGACTGACGACACGAAACAACCTGAAGTCGAAACGCCCACCGGGCTTGAAGCGGTGCAGGCGGAGCTGGCGGATTTGCGTCTGCCCAAGCCGCCGTTCTGGATGATCGCCACGCTGATTGTGCTGGTGGTGGTGACATGGGTGCCGCTGGCACTGATTGCCCGCGCTCGCAACACGAAGATGACGCAGCCAAAGGTGCATTTGTTTCAGGACATGGATGTGCAGCCGCGCTATGGTCCGCAGGCATTGAGCAGGATTTTCGCCGATGGCCGTTCGATGCGTCAGCCGGTGACGGGCACGGTGGCACGCGACGAACTGATGGAAGAGGATCACTACAACCGCGGCTACGAAGCGACGAAAAACCAAGAGACCGGCAAGTGGGACGTCAAATATCTGGCGGGCTTCCCGGAGCCGATCAAGGTGGATGAAAAATTCATCCTTCGCGGTCAGCAGCAGTTCAATATCTACTGCGCCTTGTGTCACGGCAAAGCTGGCTACGGCGACGGCATGATCCATCAGCGCGCTTCAGAACTGGGCGGGCCCTGGGTGCAGCCAACTTCCATGCACACCCCCGATGTGCGAGCACGCAACGAAGGCCATCTGTTCAACACCATCACCAACGGCATCCGCACAATGCCCGCGTACAGCCAGCAGATTTCCATCGACGATCGCTGGGCCATCGTGGCCTATATCCGTGCCTTGCAACTGAGCCAGAACGCCCCGCTCGATGCGGTGCCTGCTGATCAACGTGAACGTTTGAAGTGAGATCGAGAAGAGAACACGCTGTTGGAAATGACCGTCATGAATCACGCCACGAATCCAGATACTGAAGATCGCATCAAGCTCACCTCGCGTGTGCTGCCGGTGATTCGCACGGCACAAGTCGTCGCCGTCATCGGCTTTGTCGTGTCGCTGATTCTCGCCTCCTCTACCGAAGCTGGCTTCGCCCGCTTCTATCACGCTTACCTCATCAGCTTCGCGTTCTTTCTAAGCATCGCCCTCGGCTCGCTTTTCTTCGTCATGATTCAGCATCTGGTCCGCGCAGGCTGGAGCGTTGCTGTCCGGCGAATCATGGAAGTGCTCGCTGGCACCATGCCCATGATGGCCGTGGCGTTTGCGCCCATTGCAGTTTCAGTGATGGTCGGCGAAGGCGAGCTTTATCCCTGGGCTGCCAATACACACGCTCATCACGATGTCGCTCACGAGCACAATCATGATGCCAAAAGCGATGTTCATGGCGCGAAGATCGAAACTGGTGATCACGCTGTCGAAGAGGCGAATGTCGCAGGCCACATGGACCCCAACGCAATCACCGTCGATGCCCACACCCAAGCACTGTTCACCGCGAAAAAGCAAGGCTATCTCAACATGCCTTTCTTCCTGGCACGCTTCGCCATCTACTTCACCGCGTGGGTGGGCCTGGCACTGTACCTCTGGCGTCAATCGACACTCCAGGACAAAACCGGCAGCCTCGTCCACACTCAGAAGATGCAGAGAACTTCCGCTGGCGGCATCTGCCTCTTCGCCATCACCATCACCTTCGGGGCCTTCGATCTGCTCATGTCGCTGAGCCCGGCGTGGTACTCCACCATCTTCGGCGTCTATTACTTCACCGGTGCCATGGCCGCCACGATGGCCACCATCATTCTCGTCGCTATCGGCCTGCAAAAGCTGGGCTTCCTCAAGAACAGCGTCACCCAAGAGCACTACCACGACCTGGGCAAATTCCTCTTCGGCTTCGTCTTTTTCTGGGGCTACATCGCCTTCAGTCAGTACATGCTCATCTGGTACGCCAACCTGCCTGAAACCACCTTCTGGTTCGCTCAGCGCGGCGCTTCGACCAACAGCGCCCACTACAGCGGCTGGTCTTATGTGAGCCTGCTGCTGCCCATCGGCCACTTCGCGATTCCCTTCATCGGCCTGCTCTCGAGGCACATCAAACGCAACACCAAGACGCTCGCCTTCTGGTCCGTCTGGGTGCTCGTCTTCCATTGGATTGATCTCTGGTGGATCGTGATGCCTGAGATGGGAACGGCAGTGCGCTTCGGCTTGCCGGAAATTGCAACGTTCTTCGCCGTCGCTGGACTGTTCACTGCGATGGCACTGCGGCTGGCGAAGATGAACACGCTGATGCCGGTGAATGATCCCAGGCTTAGTGCATCGTTGGCGTTTGAGAATATCTAATTGAACCGATGGCGATGAAACGAAACAGATTTTGGAATGGCCGCAAAGAATCGCAAAACGCGCAGAAAGGAAATGGCCGCAACGCGAGGACGTTGATTGATGCAAAACGGAGAGCTTGTTCAAAATACATTTCGAACAAGAAAACTTGACTGAATCTGTCTACATGCCCTCCCCGCTCCCTTTTGCGTCTTCTGCGACTTTTCGCGGCCAATGCCCTGACCATGGTTGAAAAACAAAACGTCAATATCTCCTTCCTCATCGCGATCGGCTTCATCTCCGCTGTGCTGCTGTTTGTCATCGTTGTCGGCATCGAAGCGTGGTTTCACAGTGAAGTGGAAGATGAACGCACCATGAAACACCAAGGCTCAGTCAACTGGCAACTGGCAGATCATGAACTCACTCAGCAGGAAAAGCTGCACACCTATCGCAAGGTCGATCAGGAAAAGCAGACGGTGACGATTCCCATTGAGAGTGCCATCAAGCTGCTGGCTCATCAGTATGAGAAGTGATTTCGGAATTGAGATTTGAAATTTGAAATTTGTGATTTGTGACTTTTGCAAAATGAACAC
>CAZYQL010000173.1:0-8322 GCA_964650055.1 uncultured Phycisphaeraceae bacterium
ACTGGATAAAGGGCGATTGCCGGTCGGGTGTGTCGAGGCTCGGCGCTGACACACCATGTTGGCCACTCGTTGTAAAGTGAATCTCGATCAATCGGAATCGTTGATCCAACAGGGTGCGTCAGCGCAAAGCCTCGACACACCCTACGTGCTAGATCAAAGTGAAATTCATTTTTACCACGAAGGCACGAAGACACGAAGAAGGACAAGAAGGAAAAATTCATCATTTCAATGGATCAGAACTTCGTGGCTTCGTGGCTTCGTGGTTAAACTGATTCAGCATCGTTCTTCGCACCTCGACGGCATAAACAGAAAGCATCGGGTGGCAATGCGCCAGCGCGCATGCGATTTGTCCTGCTCCTATGGATTTCATTCTGAGATGACACGATGATTCCGTATGATCGTTCCATATAAACTTGCAGCGCTGCTGCCAACGGGTGATCCAACACAGAAAGTTAAGCCATGATCCATTTGTTCCCCCGATTGATTGTCATCCTCTGCCTCTTGAATCTTGTCTCTACTGGCATGCTGCGTGCAGCCGATGAGCGCCCCAACATTCTCTGGATCTCCAGCGAAGACCACGGCCCGCAAATGGGATGCTACGGCGACACCTACGCCACCACGCCCAATGTCGATCGCCTGGCAGAGCGAGGCCTGCTCTTCAAACACGTCTGGTCCTGCGCTCCAGTCTGCGCTCCCGCTCGCACCACCATCATCTCCGGTATGTACGGCCCATCCATGGGCGCTGAGCACATGCGCAGTCAGGTGCCCATGCCCGCAAACACCAAAATGTTTCCGCAGTTCCTGCGCGAGACCGGTTACTACTGCACCAACAATTCCAAAGAGGATTACAACCTCAATAAGCCCGCCGGTGTGTGGGATGAATCATCTGGCAAGGCTCACTATAAAAATCGCAAAACGGATCAGCCGTTCTTCGCGGTGTTCAACGCCACCGTCAGTCACGAGAGCCAGCTTCGCAAACGTCCGCACAAAGCGATTCACGATCCCGCCAAAGTGACCGTGCCTTCGTACCATCCCGATACGCCGCAGGTCAGGCAGGACTGGGCCCAGTATTACGACACCGTCACCGAAGCGGATGCGATCGCGGGCAAACACCTCAAGGAACTTGAAGAAGCAGGCCTGGCTGAGAACACGATTGTTTTTTACTGGGGCGATCACGGCAGCGGTATGCCACGCAGCAAACGATGGCCTTCGAATTCTGGCTTGCATGTGCCGCTGGTGGTTCACTTCCCCAAGAAATGGCAGCACCTGGCGCCCAAGGAATATGCACCGGGAACTGCGACGGATCGCCCGGTGAGCTTCGTGGATTTCGCGCCGACGATGCTCAGCCTGGTGGGGATCGAGCCGCCCAAGTGGATGCAGGGGTTTGCGTTTGCCGGTAAGTTTCAGACTGAGCCGCAGCCTTATATCTATGGCTTTCGCGGTCGCATGGACGAGCGCATTGATGTGGTGCGCAGCGTGACTGATGGGCGTTACGTTTATCTTCGCAACTACATGCCTCAGCGCTCGCAGGGGCAGCACGTGAGTTTTCAGTTTCAAACGCCGACCACGCGCATCTGGTGGGAGCTGTTCGCGCAAGGCAAGACGAACGAAGCGCAATCCATCTTCTGGAAAACGCCCAAAGCCCCTGAAGAACTTTATGACCTTATGAATGATCCTGATGAAGTACACAATCTGGCCGGCGATCCCGCGCATCAGGAAGTGCTCAAGAAGATGCGACAGGCGCAGCAGAACCTTGCGAAGCGAATTCGCGATACTGGTTTTCTGACCGAAGGCGAGATGCATCAGCGTGCGGGCAAGGATGCGCCTTATGACATGGCTCACGATGAAAAGCGATATGACCTGGATCGCATTATGGCGGCAGCCGACGTGGCGACGATGCTGGAGCCGGGGGCGCTGCCGCAACTGAAAAAGTTTCTGGCGGATCAGGATAGTGGCGTGCGCTACTGGGGTGCTGCCGGCATTTTGATGCGCGGCGAGCAGGCGGTCAGCGCATCGAAAGATGAGCTGCGGGCGGCGCTCAAAGATACTTCACTGAGCGTGCGCGTTCCCGCAGCGGAAGCACTGGGAAAATACGGCGATTCTCAAGACCTCCAGTTAGCGCTGGCGGCGCTGAAAGAACTGGCTGATCCGACGCAAAGCAGCGCGTACATCGGCATCGCGGCGATGAATACCATCGATGCGCTGGGCACCAAGGCTGCACCACTGGTCGATTACATTCGCACCATGCCCACCAAGGATGCCAATGCCGCCGGCCGAGCCAATGAATATGTCGGTCGCCTTCGCACTGATTTTCTGAGCGATCACGAAGGGCCGTCCAAAGATGATAAAGAGAAGAAGCCCAAGGCAGAGAAGAAAAACAAGTAGATCGCATCGTGTTCGCCTTCGCTAAACTCTCGCCATGAATTCCAATCTCACCGCTGATCGGCCGACGTTTGTCACGCACCTTCAATGTTCGATGACGGGTGAACATTACGAAGCGGACAAAGTACACAATCTCTCCCGCGCCGGTCGTCCGTTGCTGGTGCGCTATGACCTACCCGCCCTTGGTAAAGCGCTGAGTAAAGAGGCGCTGAGCAATCGGCCTTGGGATCTGTGGCGATACCGCGAGTTTCTGCCGGTGCGAAAAGCAGAGCACATCGTCAGCCTCGGCGAAGGCGTGACGCCGATTATTTCTTGCACCAAGACGCGCAGTGCACTTGGAGCAACCGGTGAACTCTTCATCAAAGACGAAGGCCGACTGCCCACCGGCTCATTCAAAGCGCGTGGCCTATGCATGGCGGTGTCGATGGCGCATGAGCTGGGGCTCAAACGCTTGGCGATGCCGACCAACGGCAACGCGGGCGCTGCGATGTCTGCCTACGCTTCCCGCGCCGGCATGAGCACCTACATCTTCTGTCCGCACGACACGCCGCAAACCAACCTGCGCGAGATCGCCATGCAAGGCGCACAGGTTTATTCCGTCAACGGCCTGATTAACGACTGCGGCAAGATCGTCGCGCAAGGTAAAGATGCGATGGGCTGGTTCGATGTGAGCACGCTCAAGGAGCCTTACCGCATCGAAGGAAAAAAGACGATGGGCCTGGAACTGGCTGAGCAGTTTCAGTGGGACCTGCCTGATGTCATCTTCTATCCCACCGGCGGCGGCACCGGCCTCATCGGCATGGTCAAAGCCTTCGATGAACTGGAAGCCATCGGCTGGATCGGCAGCATGCGGCCACGCATGGTCGCGGTGCAGGCTGCGGGCTGCGCGCCGATCGTGAAGGCTTTCGATGAAGGAAAAGAACACGCGGACCTCTGGGAAAATGCGAGCACGATCGCGTGGGGTATTCGTGTGCCTGCTGCTGTCGGCGATTTTCTGATTATCCGCGGCATGCGCTCAACGAACGGCTTCGGCTCCATCGTCACCGATCAGCAGATTCTGGCCGCCCGCGCTGAGATGGCTGCGACCGAAGGATTTCTGCTCTGCCCCGAAGGCGCTGCGACCTATGCGGCATACAAAAATGAATTGGCTTCCGGCCGCATTAAGAAGACGGATCGCGTGCTGCTCTTCAACTGTGCCAGCGGGCTTAAGTATGACCTGCCTCCCACGACGCGCTCAATTGATCGGCATCAGCCCATTGATTTTGCGAGCATGAAGGCGGGGACGGTGAATGTCTGACAATGAATGCTCGTTGATCGAGAAATGATTGACGAGGCCCTTGGCATGCGGGCTGTTCTGTTGCCGCGTAGCGCAGATTATGTTGGCATTGATTGCAGCGCTGATGACGCTACGCCGCAAGCGGCGACCGGAACGGAAGCGACTGAAAATCTTAAGATTCTTCTTTGACTCGTTCTCGTGGATCCTGATCTTGTCCTACAATTAAGCTGCTATTACTGAGTTCATCGCGCACCAGAGAGGTCCCTCATGACTTATCGTCCACTGTCTATCGGTTGTCTTTTTATCCTCGCCATTTTCGCATGGTCTGCGACGGCTAGCGCCCAGCATGTGCTTCTCGAAGCTGAGCAGTTCACACAACAAGGCGGCTGGGATGTCGATCAGCAGTCGATGGATCAGATGGGCTCGCCTTATCTGCTCGCGCACGGATTGGGCGTGCCTGTGAAGGATGCGACGACCCAGGCCAAGTTTCCCGCCAAGGGTACGTACCGCGTCTGGGTTCGCACCAGGGATTGGGTTGCTCCCTGGAAGGTGCCCGGTGCGCCCGGTAAGTTTCAAGTCATGGTCAACGGCAAGCCTCTCGCAGTGACCTTTGGCACCGAAGGCGCGGACTGGCACTGGCAAGATGGCGGCACCGTGGAAGTTGATACTCAAGCGACGGTCGCGCTGCACGATCTCACCGGCTTTGAAGGTCGCTGTGATGCGATTGTTTTTACCAGTGACATGAAGTTTACGCCGCCCAATGCAGACCCGGAGATGACCACGTTTCGTCGCACGGAACTTGGCCTGCTCGGTGAGCCCAGTGATGGCGGCTCGTTTGATCTGGTCGTCGTAGGCGGCGGCATCGCAGGCACTGCGACAGCAATCTCCGCAGCGCGCAACGGCCTCACCGTCGCGCTGATTCAGGATCGACCTGTACTTGGCGGCAACGGCAGCAGCGAAGTGCGCGTTTGGCCCGAAGGTCACACACGGCAGAAACCTTACCCTCGCATCGGCGAAATCGTCGAAGAAATCTGCCCGCCCAAACGACCGGGCACCGGCAACGCCAAGGGCGGCGATATCTATGACGATGATCGCAAGATGCGAGCAGCCCTCGCTGAGCCGCTCATCACACTCATGCTCGAGCATCGCGTCAACGCTGTCGAAACGAAAGACAAACGCATCATCACCGTCACAGCGCAGAGCACACGCACCGCTCGCCGTGTGAAAGTCAGCGGCAAGTTCTTCGCTGATTGCACCGGTGATGGCACGGTCGGTTTCCTGGCTGGCGCGGATTATGAAATCTCTAACGAAGGCAACATGGGCGCGAGCAATCTCTGGAACGTGCTCGATCAGGCGGACGCAAAGCAGGTTCTCCACTGCGAATGCAAAGATAAAGATGCGCTGACGGTGCTCACGGAATCAGGCAAGGTGGCTGCGCCGTTTCCGCGTCTGCCTTGGGCGCTGGATCTGAGTGATAAGCCCTTCCCCGGTCGTAAGAGTTTCAAGGCTCAGTGGGCCAACACGCCGCTGAATAATCTGGGCGGCTGGTTCTGGGAGAGCGGCTTCGACAAAGACCCGATCAACGACATCGAACGCATTCGCGACTTGAACATGCGAGCCATGTACGGTGCGTGGGATGCGCTTAAGAATGTGGACAAGCAATATCCCAATCACCGTCTGGGCTGGAGCGCGTTCATTGCTGGCAAGCGTGAATCTCGCCGGCTCATTGGCGATGTGATGCTCAAAGCTGATGACTTCCGCAAGGGCAAGGAATATCCCGATCCCGCATTCCCCAATACCTGGCACATTGACATTCATGTGCCTCACCCCGATTACGACAAAGGCCTCAAGGGCGACGAGTTTATTTCACAGGCCACGACAGGCAAGGAGTACAGCTACAAAGGGCCGTACTGGGCACCTTATCGCTGTCTATACAGCCGCAATATCTCGAACCTGTTCATGGCCGGCCGCGACATCAGCGTGGAGCGCGAAGCGATCGGCCCGATTCGTGTCATGCGAACCTGCGGCATGATGGGTGAGATCGTCGGCAAAGCCGCGTGGATCTGCGTCCGCCATGAAACCTCACCGCGCGGCGTCTATGAAAGCTATCTCGATCTGCTCAAAGAATTGATGAACGAACCCGGTGCCAAACGCCGCGCAACGCTCGATGGCCCGCTCGCCATGCCCGCGGGTTACAAGGCTCCCGCTCATGTGTTCAAAGGCATCGATCCCGCATCGCTCGAAGGCATCGTCATCGATGATGATGGGGCACAGCTCAAAGGCAGTTGGCTTGACACTGGCAGCCTGCCCGGTTTCGTCGGCGAAGGGTATCTCTATTCCAGTGACGCCAAAGCCACCGCACGGTTTCCGTTCTCGGTCACCCGTGCAGGTGAATACGAAGTTCGCATCACCTGGCAGCCTCACGACAATCGCGCGAGGTCGCTGACGGTCATCGTGCAAAGCGCTGATGGCGACAAGACGATCACCATCGATCAGACCAAAGCGCCCAGTGGCGACAAAGGTTTTCAATCCATCGGCAAGTACAAATTCGATATGACGAAGAATTTCTCGGTCACCTTCCGCGTCGAAGGCGCCAAGGGCAACGCACACATTGATGCAGTGCAGATCGTACCGGTCAAGTGAGAGTTTTCAGTCTTGGCTGTAGCCATGCCAGCAATCTTACGTGTGGCGCTGGCAGGCTGTCGCTCTGGACGGTTTGCCAGTGGCGAAACTGAACGGGCTTCAAGGCCACCTTTACACCCGCCTCACTTGCCTTTCTTTTTCGCGGGTTTGTCGGGGGTCTTTTCGTCCACCTGTTTCTGATACTGCGCCTGAATGTTCGCAGGTTCCGGGCCTTGGTCGCCGACATCTTTGATCCACTTTTCAAGCGTGCTTTTCAGCTCCGCCAGTTTTGCCTTGTGGGCAGGATCAGCAGCGAGATTGTGAATTTCATAGGGATCGTTCTTGAGGTCGTAGAGTTCCTCAGCAGGCCGATGATCCGCCATGAGCACTTCCTGCACCGCGTCGAGTTTGCCTTGGGCGTGCAAGTCGCGCATCAGCTTCACCACGGGGTAGCTGGTCTCTTTGTAATTGTTCCACTGAAGGAACGGCTTCTCCGGCATGAAGTTGCGAATGTATCGGTACTGCTCATCGCGCACTGTGCGGATGTGAAACGTCGTCATATCACAGCGATCGCGCGTGGCGAAAACGTACTTGTTGTCTTCTTCCTGTTTGTCGCCCATGAACACGCGGCCTTGCATCTTCGCCGGTTTCGCAGCACCTGCCATGGTGACGAGCGTTGTCGCGGTCAGGTCGATGGCGCAGATCAGCCGATCGTCCACGGTGCCTGCTTTGAAGCCTTTGGGTGCAGGGAAATTCTTGGGCCAGCGAATGATCAGCGGAATATGCAGGCCGCTGTCGTAGCACCACTGCTTGCCGCGCACCATCGCCTGGCCGTGATCGCCAAGGAACACGACGATGGTGTTCTCCGCCAGGCCATCTTCTTCGAGCTTTTCCAGAATGCGAGCGATGTCACCATCCATGCGCGTGATCTCATCGAGATACTCGCCCCAGTCCTTGCGGGTCAGCGGATGGTCGGGGTAGTAAGGCGCAATGACGACCTTCGCGGGGTCCGCCTTCTTGGGTGCGCTAAAGCCGCGATGTGCATCAGAGAAATTGACCTGAGCATAGAACGGCTGACGCGATTTGAGTTCGTTCCAATCCTTGCCTTTGAATCCATCACCATCAGCAAACTTGAAATTCCAATCGGTCTTGCCGGTGCCTTTGATGCTCTGTTCGATGTTCACAATGTTCGCCGTGTAGTAGCCCGCATCTGCAAGCCAACCGGTGAGCAGCCGAACGCCGTCGGGCAACTGCTGCTTGCGTTCGCTGGGTGTGCGATGGTGATGAGCGCCGATGGCGCAGGCATTCATGCCGGTCATAAAGGAAGAGCGACTGGTCGAACAGACCGGCGTCACGGTGAACGCTTTGCTGTACCGCACACCATCGCGCGCCAGCTTGTCGAGCGTCGGCGTAAAGACCTGAGGCGTGCCATAACACGCAAGCTGGGGCCCCATGTCTTCACCAATAAGCCAAAGGATGTTCGGCTGAGCCGCCTTGTCCGCACCATGCAGCGGCGAACTGACCGTGCCCAGTAGCAGAGCGACACAAGCGATGAAAACAAGAATGCGCATGAGGATTCCTTCGAGCAGATTGAATGCGAGGCAATAACCCCTCTCCAGGTACATCAGCACTGGCCAGGATCATTCGTATGTTACTTCTTGGCGGCAGCGAGATCGCCGCTGACAGTCGAATTCGGCGGGCGGGCCGCTCGGTTGTCGCACGGCACACTCAGGCTGCCTCTGTCCATGGCAGCACTGACGACGCTACGCCGCAAGCGGCGAACAATAAAAAAACGCCTGAAAGCATTCGCTTTCGGGCGTTTATGAATAATGCCCCCTGAAGGACTCGAACCTTCAACCTAGTGATTAAGAGTCACTTGCTCTACCAATTGAGCTAAGGAGGCTTACTATGAAGCGGCTGCGTTTGCTGCCGCGTTTTGCAGAAAGAATATCGTAGATAAATCAGTGGCACTGTCAAGCGCGTGAACGTGAAGTGAGAAAGTGAAGTGAGAAAGTGTAATGTGAGAAAGTGTAATGTGAAAA
>CAZYQL010000174.1:0-8146 GCA_964650055.1 uncultured Phycisphaeraceae bacterium
GGGGTGACATCCAATCCTTTGGTCAAGACGCGTTGGCGACGTTTCAGAGCAGCGACGGACATGACAATCTCCTTGAAAAATGATTCTGACTAGCGATAGCTCACCGCTGGACACCGTGGCGACAGCCATGGGACAGCTCGTGAGGCAATGTTGTTGCACTTCTGTAGAACTCCCCGCACGAACGAGAGGCTCTTCCTATTCCTTACCGACCTTACCGATCATCAGGACATCCGCTTGGCAGACGTGCTGGTGATCGATGCCGACTAGATTACCTCATGATTCCCGAGCGTCAAGGCCTTTTTCACAGATATGTACTTTTTTCGCGCGATTTTTTCTTATGATGCTCTAAGACATTCACTGATGTGCTTGCGCTACTTTTCCTATATGCTCAGGCTTACCCAAATTAACACGCGGCAAGCAACTTCCCCAAGCCATAGCGATCGCGGCCAAGCTCGTCGCGAGGTTCATCACAGTCCACTGAACTGTCGGTACCGAGTGAAGGCAGTCAGAGCCAGTTGTTGTCACGCATGGCCATGCAAACAATCAATCAGACGCCATACAGCGGTCGGAACTTGCCTTCCAGATGTCGCATCAGTGCGTCGGCACTAGGCGCTTGGCCGGTGACTTCCTTGCACAGGTCCGCTGCGCGGTAGCGCTTGCCTTGGTGGTGAATCTTTTCGCTGAGCCAATTCTTCATCGCCCCAAACTCCCCTGCCCCAAACTGGGCGTATAAATCCGGAATGTCCTGCATCGCCTTTTCAAAAAACTGGGCCGCATACAGGTTGCCCAGCGTGTAGGTCGGGAAATAGCCCATGCTCGCCATTGACCAGTGAATGTCCTGCAAGCAGCCACGGCGGTCATCTGGCACATCAATGTCCAGATATTCCTTATAGCGCGAATTCCAGACGCCTGGCAGATCATCCACCGACATGTCGCCGCTGATGAGTTTGCGCTCGATCTCGAAGCGCACCATGATGTGCAGGTTATAAGTCGCCTCATCCGCTTCAACGCGAATCAGGTCAGGCTTCACAATATTCGCGCCGCCATACACCTGCTCCAGCGACAGCCCGCTGATCGCATCGCCGAAATACTCGCGCAGTTTCGGGAACAGCCATTTCCAGAACGGCAGACTCCTACCCACCTGATTCTCCCACAACCTGCTCTGACTCTCATGAATGCCCAGCGACACCGAATCACCCATAGGCGTGCCAATGTGCTTCTCAAGCAAACTCTGTTCGTAGATGCCATGCCCGCATTCGTGCATCGTCGAGCCTAGCGCATCATTGACATTGTTCTCGTGAAAGCGCGTGGTCATGCGGACATCATTGCAATGCGTGCCTGAACAGAAAGGATGCGTAGAAATATCCAGCCTGCCGCGCTCGAAGTCGAAGCCGATTTTCTGGGCCACGAACTTCACAAACTTTTCCTGATCCGCGATGGGCAGTTTGATCTCATTAAACGCATTCACCGGCCCTTTCCCCGATCCCATCAAATCGCTCACCAGCTTCACCAGCTTCACACGCAACGGCTTAAAAAGTTCATCCACCTGCTTGGCAGTGCAACCAGGCTCGTACCCATCCGCCAGCGCATCCCATGCTTCCCCATCCTTGGCCCAGCCGTAGCACGCGGCCTGCTGCTGCAAAAGCTTGACGATTTTTTCCAGCCAGGGTTTGAAGTCAGCAAAGCTCGACTTTTTCCGCGCTGCCGCCCACTGAGCACGGGCGACGCTGCTGATGCGCGTCAGCTCTTCCACCAGCGATGAAGGCAGCTTGGTGCTCCGGTCATATTCCCTGCGAATTTCCCGCACGTTGACCGCTGCCACACTCGCTGGCTCATCCGTAATCGCGCGATTCTCTTCGCAAGCCTGAAGCAGTTCGCCAATGCGTGGCGATGTCTTCATGCCATGCACCATGCGGGCCATCTGCGCAAGTTGTTTGCTGCGATGTTCCAGCCCGCCGCCAGGCATCTGCGTTTCCTGATCCCAACCCAAGAGCGCTTCGGAGCTGCTCAGCAGGTTGGCTTCCTTGATCGCGTGAATGAGATCGTCGTAGGCGGTGGTTGCAATGGGTGCAGCGGTGATGGCAGTGGTCATCGTGAGCCTCGGTGGGGAACAAACTGGCGTGGAGACAACGGGGAAGGATTCGGGATTGTCACGTGTGCTGGCTCAGTTGTAAACCCTGTGCTACCGTGTTGTGTGATGGGGAGCATCATGTCGTCTCAGCCGCGAGACTCTCCCTTTGTCATTGCCCGATCAGGAATGCTTCGTGCCCGATCAACCAATTGCCTACGTTCAGATCAAGGACCCCGACAACAAGCTGTCGCGTGCCCCGATCTACAACGATCGCGTGGTGATTGGCCGCTCGCCTAAGTCCGACATCTGCCTCAGCAGAGAGAGCGTTTCCCGTCAGCATGCGGAACTGGTGCGCGATCCCTTTGGTAGATGGATGGTGCGAGATCTCGACAGTCGCAGCGGTACGAAAGTGCGAGGCACGGTCGTCAAGCAATCGCTGCTTCGCTTTGGTGACAAGTTTGAAATCGGCCGGTACGAACTGAAGCTCTGGAATCTGCGCCCCATCACCGAGAAACCCCTGAATGCCACTTCGGGTGTCGTGCAGATGCCCGCCAGCGATGGCGCACAGGCTTCGGTCAGCACGCTGGCCGATGTCGAGCCTCCCAAGATCGACACGCTCCACCTGACCACGCTCACGGAATTCGGTCAGCGCCTTGTTGAGATCGATGATCCCGGCGAGCGTCTGCGCACACTTTGCCGTTTCATGGTGCGCAAGGATTTCCATTCACTATCCGCGATGGCATTGCGGCTGGATAAGCAACACCCCAACGATCCGCTACAAATGTTGGGCGAGCCGCAGGTCGCTATGGGATGGGATGGAGATGCCAGTTATGTTTCGCGCGGCTTGATTCGTGCCGTGCGCACGACGCGCGGCCCGGTCATGGCCAACAACATTAGTCTTTCGACCAATACGGGTGCTGTGGAACTTTCCATGGCTCCAGAATCCGTCGGCCGCATGGCTGCCGTCGCTTGCCCCATCGCTGATGATGAAAACTCGATGGATGTGCTCTACGCGGTGCTGCCGCCGGAATATGGCACCCCCGAATGGCTGGCCATCATCGCGCTCGCCGCCACGCAGTATCAGCAGGCTGAGTCGATCTGGATGGCCAGACATGAAGCACAGAACAATGCCGCCATTGAGCAGGACCTGGCCAGTGCCCGCAAGATTCAGCAGCGGCTGATGCCGCGCAATATCAATATTGATCACGTCGATTTTTCTGTCGTCTATAAACCCTGCGAATGGGTCGGCGGCGACTACGTGGACGTCGTCCGCATGAAAGATGGCCGCATCTTCTTCGCCATCGCCGACGTCTCAGGCCACGGCTTACCCTCGGCCCTTATCGCCCTGACCATTCACAGCATGGTCCACACCTACCTGCGCAACAATGCCGACCTCCCCGCCATGATGACCGGCATGAACGAACACCTGTGCGAGTATCTCGAAGATGGCACGTTCGTCACCATGGTCTGCGTCGTGCTTGATCCTGTCACCGGCGAACTCGAATGCGTCAACGCAGGCCATCCCGCTGCTGCGCTCATCACCGCCGACGGCAAGGTGCGATCGCTCCAGGTGGCTCAGCATCATCCGCTGGGTTTGCAGCACACGGAGTTTCATCAGCAGACCGATCAGATGAACTCGGGCGAAATGCTCACCATGTATTCCGATGGCATCATGGAAGTGCAGCTTGCCAATGGCACGCTGCTGGGCGTCAACGGTGTCAATCGCTATCTGGCTGATGCACTTGTGAAGTCACCCGCATCAGCAGCAGGTGATCTCTCAGCGAAGATCATGTCGTACATCGAGAAACTCGAATCGAATCTGCTGCCTGAAGATGATCGATCGTTTCTCGTGGCGAAGTGGATTAAGGCCAGCGGTGTTTGACATCAGGTTTAGCGAAGCTGTCTGGCACTGGATTTCCCGCTGCTTTGAGCGGTTAGCCCGTGGCGAAATAGAAAAACACAAATGCCCTCGGCGGGCGGCACGCTCAGTTGCCGCGTGGCATAAAACCGAATGACTTCAGTCCTTCGGGATAAAGCGCTGTATCAAGAGACAGCTCAGGCGTAAAGCCGCAAGCTAGAGCCGCGACTCAACGAGTCGCGGACGCCCAAGGCCTGATGGAGCTTCAATTGTTTCAGTTGTCAAGAGCATCAGCGCCTGCGGTCAGATCAAAACAAGGCGAGAACTACACCCTTTCAGTTCGCTGACGTCCGCGACTCGTTGAGTCGCGGCTCATCTCACTTCACCACATCCAACGGTTTCGCAATTCGCTCATCAACCCTGTTGAAATCTTCGCCCACCAGCATCGCGGCTGTTGCTGCGAACTGGCTCTGCGTGACAGGTGTTTTCTCGCGCACGCCAAGTGCGGGCGTATCGGGGCCAAGCACTGCGATCCAGCCGAACTCACTGGTGCGGGCCTTGTCGCCGTGGGTGATCCAGTTGGCGGGGTTGTCGCCGCGGCCGTGATCGGTGGTGATAAGTAGCGAGGTCTTGTTGCGATACTTCTCATTGGCCTGCACCGCTGCCCAAAGCTGCGCGATGTAGTTGTCCGCCTGATGAGCGGCATTCAGATAACAGTCATATCGCCGGTCGTGCGCCCAGTCATCCGTTTCACCGAAAGCGACATAGAGCACGCTCACCCGCCCTTGGCCAATGGCATCGAGCGCAGGATAGAAGGTGAACACATCGAGACTGACGCCGCCCCAGATCGGAGGCATCGCCGCCGCCGTCGCGTTGATCAGTTTCTGCCGTTCTGTGGTGGGCTTGGCGTAAGGCGGATCGAAGGCGCTGGTCACCGGAATGCCGCTGCGCTTGGTGTTGATGATGAACGGAAACACATCCCAGCAGGCGTATGCTTCCACCTTGCCCTTGAAGCGATCCTTCTCGTGCAGGAACTCGAGGACGGTTTTGTTTTCGTTGTATTTCTTGTCGTTTGAATCGATCTTCGGATCCGCAAAGCCCGCCAGTATTTCGTTGTAACCGGGATAGGAGAAGTAGCGACGATTGGTGATCGTCACCGCACTTTCCTTTTCGCGGTCACCAAAGATCTGCCCTTCTTTCGCGATGGTCTTCCACATGAAAGGCATCAGTGCCTCCCGGCGATCCTGCGCGCCTTGACGCATGAACCTGCGGTTGATCTCATCCACCTGGCGCACGCCGCCGTTCTGTTTGTTGATCAGTGTCGCATCAGCACCGCCAAAGAGTTCCTGAGTGCGCACACCATCGAGCGTGATGAGGATCAGATATTCCGTCTTGCGCGATGTCGCCTCTGCGCGGACCAATGAAGTGAACAAAACGACAAACGCCAAAGCGAGTGCGAACCGGTTGCGATTCATCTCATGCTCCTAAGTGCTCTAATCCAAAGTGCTCTAATCTAAAGTGCTCTAATCTAAATAGTCGGATGCGAAGGCTTCTCGCATGGCGATCATTCCATCGGATATTGCAGGCCCAGACTCATCCGAATCGAATCGAGCGTCTTCATGATTTGCAGCGACTCTTTCAGTGGCATGATCGCGCTCTGCTTCTTGCCTGAGCGCAGGCAGCGCACCACTTCATCAATCTGATAGTTGTAGCCGGTGCCACGTATGGGAGCCTTGAAAGTTATGGGTTTCTTGCCCGCCACTTCAAGCGTGACACTCTGGCCGCGCCACCACGGAGCATCAAGGCGAATGGAACCCTCGCTGCCATAGAGAATCGCTTCCTGTTTAGTTTCTGTGCGCACTGCAGTGTGCAGTACCGCGAGCTGTCCTTTTTTGTGATGCAGGATCATGCCGGTCTGTTCATCGACTTTGGTCTTGCCCATGTGAGCATCAGCGGTGACGCGATCAGGAGCACCAAAGATCATCGAGGCCAGCGCGACCGGATAGACGCCCACATCCAGCAGCGCCCCGCCGCCGAGGTTGGGATCGAAGAGACGGCCTTTGGGATTGAAATCCGTCGCAAAACCGAAATCAGCCTGAAGCAATCGCAACTCGCCGATGACGCCTTTGCTCAGGAGTTCGCGCACCTTCGCCAGTGCAGGGAGAAAACGCGACCACATCGCTTCCATGAGAAATCGTTTGGAGCGACGGGCGGTTTCGATCATCAGCGATGCCTGCTGCGAATTGATCGCAAACGGCTTCTCGCAGAGCACGTGCTTGCCTGACTCGAGGCAAAGAATCGTGTTCTCGCAGTGATAAGGATGCGGCGTGGAAACATAAATCGCATCGACATTCGGATCATCCGCCAGCGCTTCATACGATGCGTGGCGATGAGCGATTTTGTATCGATCTGCAAATGCATCCGCAGACTTGAGCGAACGCGAGCCGACGGCCACGATCTTCGCGCCTTTGACGAACGGCATCGCCGTCGCAAACTCACCTGCGATACGCCCCGTACCAAGTACACCCCAACGAATCGCTTTTGCTGCCATGGTGAAACCTCTGGAAATCGAAGGCAAGAGCATAGCGGAAATCACATCGCACAAAATGCACCACGCGCTTAATCCCCACGAAAAGCGTTCAGTTCGATATGATTGCCCATCTACTTCTGAAAGGACCACCCGACATGCGCACGCTAGCTTTTACATTGATCCTCTTTGCCGCCCTGGCCAGCGATGCGTTTGCTCAGCAGGAAGCGCTGCGTGCTTCTGTGGTCAAGATTCATTCGACCAAGAGATTGCCCAATCCTTATCGCCCCTGGACCAAACAGTCGCCGCAGAATGTCACTGGCTCGGGTGTCGTCATCGATGGTAACCGCATTCTCACCAATGCTCACGTCGTCTCTTACTCGCGCGAGATTTACGTGCAAGGCTACCAGTCCGCTGAGAAAATCGAAGCGAAGCTCATCGCCATCTCGCCCGGCATGGACCTGGCGATTATCGAAGTTGACAAGGCTTTCTTCAAGGACCGCCCCGCCCTGCCGCTCGCTGAGGGATTGCCCAAGATCAAGGACGCGGTCAACGCCTATGGCTACCCCACTGGCGGCCAGGAACTGTCCATCACCGAAGGCATCATCTCCCGCATCGAAGTTGCAGGCTACAACTACGGCAATAGCGGCCTTCGCATTCAGGTCGATGCCGCCCTCAACCCCGGCAACTCCGGCGGCCCCACCATCAGCGATGGCAAAGTCATCGGCATCGTCTACTCGGGCATCCCCTCCGCTGACAACATCGGCTTCATCATTCCCGCTGACGAAATTCGCATGTTTCTCGAAGATGTGAAAGACGGCACCTACGAAGGCAAACCCAACATCCACGCAGTGCTTCAAGTCGCAGAGAACGACGCCCTGCGCGAAATGCTCAAGATCGATCCCACCGTCACCGGCATCGTCGTCAGCGCCACCGACAGCAGCGACGCCAACTCGCTCAAGGAGTGGGACTTCATCACCCACATCGGCGAGCACGCCATCGACAACGATGGCCGCGTTCTGGCGGGCGATGACCTGCGACTGAACTTTCGCTACTTCGTTCCCAAACTCGCCAAAGATGGCAAGCTGCCCATGACCGTGCTTCGCAAAGGCGAAAGCGTCAAGCTGGAAGTCCCCGTGCCTTCGCAGCGCGATCTTCTGATTCCACCGCTGATGAACGATTACCCGCAGTATTTCATCATCGGCCCGCTCGTCTTCAGCAGCGCCACGCGCGAACTGGTCACCTCCGGCGGCGAGAAATTGATCACAACGCTGACCACCTTTGAAAGTCCCCTGCTCAAGCGACTCTCGGAGCTGCGCGCCTTTGAAGGCGAAGAGCTCGTCGCTGTCGCTTCGCCGATGCTTTCGCACAAGATCATTAAGGGATATCAGAACCCCGTGCTCGCGGTGGTCAGTGACATCAACGGCACCAAGATCAAGAACCTGCGCCACCTGATGGAAACGATCCGTGATAGCCGTGAAGAGTTTCTGGTTTTCACCTTCGACGACAAGCGCGGCGAACGGCTGGTCTTCAAACGCCGTGAGCTGCTCGCCTCCACCGATGACATTCTCAATGACAACGGCATCCGCGAGTCCTACTCCCGCGAGTTGCGCAGCGCCTGGGAAAAAGATTGAAATTTGAAAACGTGATGTAGCCTGAGCCGCGACTCAACGAGTCGCGGACGCCTAAG
>CAZYQL010000175.1:0-8077 GCA_964650055.1 uncultured Phycisphaeraceae bacterium
ATCCGAACTCAGATGAAGAGACCGCAGGCTTACGCCTTGCGGCTCGGATTTGATGAAGAGACCGCAGGCTTACGCCTTGCGGCTCGGATTTGATGCTCGCTTCACCCATACTCCCTCCCCACGTTCGCTATACTTGTCCGCATGGCAGCCACGGTCACCGCATCTTCCGTATCTCCGCCGGACAAACCTCAACGCGAGTCACTGCTCGAAGTCGAGAATCTGCGCACCTATTTCCCCGTCAAGCGCGGCCTCCTCAAACGCACCATCGGCCACGTCAAAGCAGTGGACGGCGTCAGCTTCAATGTAGGCCACGGCGAGACGCTGGGGCTTGTCGGCGAATCAGGCTGCGGCAAGTCCACTGTTGGCCGCACCATTCTTCGGCTGATCCCCGCGACCACCGGCCAGGTTTGGTTTGATGGTCAAGCCGTCTATGAAGCTGATCGCCATCAGCTTCGTCAGCTTCGCCGGCAGATGCAGATTATTTTCCAGGACCCCGTCGGCTCGCTGAATCCGCGCATGACCGTCGGCCGCATCATCGGCGAGCCGATCATCGTCCATGGCTTGGCCACCGGCAGCGAGCTTCAAGATCGTGTTGCTTCGCTGCTTCAGCGCGTAGGCCTCGAACCTGACTACGCCCAGCGATACCCCCACGAATTCTCCGGCGGCCAGCGCCAGCGCATCGGCATCGCCCGCGCTCTCTCACTCAATCCCAAGTTCATCGTCTGCGATGAACCCGTCTCCGCTCTGGATGTTTCCATTCAGTCGCAAATCCTCAATCTGCTTTCCGATCTGCAAACTGATCTTGGCCTTTCGTATCTGTTCATTGCTCATAATCTGGCGGTGGTCGAGCACTTCTGCGATCGCGTGGCGGTGATGTACCTCGGCCGAATCGTTGAACTGGCTGACCGCGAAACGCTCTACAAAGACCCGCGCCATCCTTACACGCAGGCCCTGCTCTCGGCTGCTCCGATGCCTGAGCCGGTGCGAAATCGCAAGCGCATCGTGATGACCGGCGAAGTGCCCAGCCCGCTCAACCCGCCCACCGGCTGCGCCTTCCACCCGCGCTGCTACCTCACCCGCGATCTCGCCAAGGACGCCATCGGCGGTCAGGGCGGCGTCGGCAAAAACTCGACGACCGTTGAAATTCAGGTGCAGGGTAAGCCGATCCGCATCATGCGCCGCTGCACCGATGAGCGGCCGGACCTAGCACCCTCGATGAATAATATGTCGCACTGTGCCGCCTGCTGGTACAGCGATGAAGCTGTGCAGCGTGGCGGGCCATCGAGCAAGTAAGCGATCATGATCCATCACCCTTTCCCGCTGGTCGGGGTTGTTTTTTCATTGAATCGTTTCCCTGTTCTCCATCCATTTGATTTGATGCGTTTCTTCAACCTTGAGTGCATTTATGTTGACCTTCATCATCGCCGTCTCGGTCGCTTTGGTCATCTCATTTATATGTTCGGTATGCGAAGCGGTCATTCTCAGCTTGTCTCCGGCGCAGGTTGCGGAACTGGACATGCGCGACGGAGTGCCCGGCGGCAAATGGACGAATTTCAAGCAGAATATTGACAAACCCATCGCTGTCATCCTCACGCTCAACACCGCAGCCCACACCATCGGCGCATCGGTTGCCGGTGCTGCGTTTGACGAGATCTTCGGCGAGAAATGGATTTTCATCTTCTCCATCACGCTCACTTTTCTCATGCTGCAGTTCACCGAAATTCTGCCCAAGACCATGGGCGTTCGTTACAACTTCGCGCTGGCCCGCGTCATCGGCCCGCCGCTGGCGGTGATGGTGCGGGTCATGATGCCGCTGATCAATCTCATTCACTGGATCAACCGGCCCTTCGAAGGTCGGCGCGGCAAGCGACCGGCACCTGCAAACATCGACGAGATCACCGCGCTCGCAGGTCTGGCGCGCCTGTCGAATCAGATCAGTTCGCATCAGGAACACATCATCAAAACCGTCACGCGCCTGAGCAGAACAAAGGTGCAGCAGGTGATGATTCCCGTGGAGCAGATCGTCTTCTTCAATTCAAAGATGAGCCTGCCTGATGCGGTGATCGCAGCACACATTGATGCTCACACACGATTTCCTGTCTGCGAAAACGGCGACCCGCATCGTGTGGTGGGCTACGTCAATTTCAAGGAAATGATCTATAGCCTGCGCATGAATCCCAAGGACCCGAGCCTGACAGGCATCATGCGGCCGATGCACTTCACCGACCCCAAGACGCCGGTGAATGACCTGCTGCGATTTTTCGTCGATGAGCACGAGCATATGGCCATCGTCCGCGACACTGCGGGAAAGACGCTGGGCCTAGTGACGATGGAAGACATTCTCGAAGAAATGCTCGGCGAAATGGAGGACGAATTCGATCGCGTGCCTCACTACATCCATCCGCTTTCGAGCGGTATCTGGATCGTCGGCGGCGGCTCACCCATGAGCGATCTGGCCACCCGCATCGACCGAGGCATCCCCAGCAGCAAAGAAAAAGTCACGGACTGGCTGACGGAAAAGCTGGGCAAGCCTCCCAAGGCAGGCGACACGCTACGCCTGGAAGAATGCGAGTTTCTCGTCCGCCGCACGAGACGCGGAAGGGTGTTTGAGGCGACGGTGAATACGAATCTGGGCGATGAGTGAGAATTGCAATATTGGCGTTCCCACGATGAATCAATCATCTGCAAGCGGATCGATCACAGTCAAACCATCGATGTCCTTAAAGTCAGAAACATTACGCGTCACCAAGGTGTGACCAAAGACCAACGCCGTCGCGGCAATCAACGCATCTCCCAATTTCATTCGCCTGAGTTGACGCAGTCTTATCGCTTCATCAGCCACACTATCGGTCACTGGTAGAACCATCGCTGCTGCGAAAAACGATTCCAATAGAGAACGGGCGGGTTCACTTAACTGGTGATAACCCAACACTTCCACTTTGCTGATGACCGAAACGACCGGTGATTGCTCGCGCAGCAATTGACGAATTGTGGGATAGGCAGGTAGCGCTGAGTAGATGATGATGTTGCTGTCGATAATCATTCCGCTGCCCGCCTGGGCAGCGGCCGATCTTCTCGTTCATCGCGCAGCCACCGGTCAGGATCAGCAGGCAATCCGACATCGTTCGCCTTCGACAATTCCTCCATCACCTTTGCCATTCGCACCCCTCGCTCCACTTTCGCAGGTTCATCATCTTCGAGCAGACGAACTTGTGCGTGAACCGGGTGATTGCCACGCAGCAGCGGCGGTGGTTCACTGGCCCACTCGATTCGACCGTTGCGAATGACTACATCGTAAATGTTCGGCATCGTTCCATTATAGCCATGCAGCGGCAATGATGGCTCGTCGACGAGCAGTAGAGAAAGGCTTCAGAAGTCGCATCAAGTTGCACTCAGGCTCGCACCATTCTCCACCGTCTGCGGCTCGCTTTCGCCGCGCTGCCAAAGTTCATGCGTGCGGAAAGCCTCGGCAGTCTGCGGGTAGTCCGTGCGATAGTGCGTGCCTCGGCTTTCCTTGCGCCACTGGGCAGCGCGGGTGATCAGCGCACCGACCATGAGCATATTCTGCGTCTGCCAGCCGGTGAGGTCATCAAAAATTTTGTCGAGCGTGTAGCGTGCCCAGAAGTCGAACATCTCACCCACTTCCGCAAGCCTTGGGCCATCGCGCATGATGCCCACGTGTCGCCACATCACCGAGCGCAGACTGCTTCGCACATCGGCGAGGTCGAGTTCGCTGCGATCGCTGGGGCGAATGTCGGAGATGATTTTCGCCGGTGCCGTCGGGCCATTGGTACACATCTCGGCACAGATGCGGCCGGTGATCTCGCCATAGACGAGACCTTCGAGCAGGCTGTTGGAGGCGAGCCGATTGGCACCGTGCAGGCCCGTCGCCGCCGCTTCGCCGCAGGCATAAAGCCCGTCGATATTGGTGCGGCCTTGGGTATCGGTGCGCACGCCGCCGACCATATAGTGCGCCGAGGGATGCACGGGAATAGGCATGAGGCCCGGGTCAATGTCGAACTTTTTCAGCAGCTTGAAAATGCCGGGAAATCGCTCGGAAAAGTGCTGCGTGCCCATGTGCCGACAGTCGAGATAAACATGCGTGTGATTGGTCTTGGCGATCTGCGCGAGAATCGCACGGCTGACAATATCGCGCGGCGCCAGTTCCGCCATGTCGTGATATTCAGGCATGAAGCGCGTGCCGTTGCGATCGATCAGATACGCCCCTTCGCCGCGCACTGCTTCGGTGATGAGCGAGCGCGAAGCGCCAGCGATGTAGAGCGTGGTCGGATGAAACTGCACGAACGCCATATCAGCGAGCACGGCCCCCGCGCGGTAAGCCATGGCGATGCCGTCGCCAGTGGCGATGGGCGGGTTGGTGGTTTCGCGATAGACGTGGCCGCAGCCGCCGGTGGCGAGGATCGTGGCCTTGGCCCAGATCACTTGCAAGCCATACTTGGGATGCCAGGTGATTGCACCGACGCATCGGCCGCCCGCGCCACCAGCACCGCCTGCGCCATCGAGTGTGACCAGATCGAGCACGAAGCATTCGCTGAAGGCGCGGATGCGATCGTTGCCCTTCATTTTGCGTTGCATGGTGAGGGCCAGTTCACGGCCAGTCGCATCGCCATCGGCATGAAGAATTCTCGCCCGGCCATGCCCCCCTTCTCTGCCCAGCGCAATCGGCCCTTCTTCGGAATCCGAGCGCGCTTTGTCGAAGCGCATGCCCCAGTCGATCAGTTCTGCAATACGCGCAGGCCCTTGCTCCACATTGATGCGCACGACGGGTTCATCGCAAAGTCCCGCGCCAGCCACGAGCGTGTCTTTCACGTGCTGTTCGACGGTGTCATCCTGATCGAAGACACAGGCGATGCCGCCTTGGGCCCAGTAGGTGTTGGACTGCTCGATGTGCCCCTTGCCGGTGATGATGACATCGGAATGCTCAGCGGCTGCGAGCGCTGCCCGCATACCCGCCACACCGCTGCCGATGACCAGCACATCGGTAAAGATCTGCGAGAGCAGCGTGGCGCGGAAGGGAATCAGATAACGTCGCTCGGAGAACACAGATTGCATGGGAGAAATGATAGGGGAAAGTCGAGCGGAAGTATTGATTCAGGGCAACACAAAACTCAAGTCAAATGTGAAAGCCGGTTTAACCACGAAGGCACGAAGTCACGAAGGAAGAAAGATGAGAAGGAAGAATGACATCGCTTCATCGCATCAAACTTCATCGTTTCAAAACTTCATCGCATCAAACTTCATCGTTTCAAAACTTCGTGTCTTCGTGCCCTCGTGGTTAAACCGATTCATCCCTGTGATCAAGAATTGCAAGCTCGTCCTACTCCAGCTTCGCTTCGCCACTAAAACTCACGCGCGGCAGCGGCACCGCAGAATCCGTCATGATCTTGCGAATCTCGCCCGGCGGTTCGTAAGCCATCGACCCGCTCACTCGACAAGCAGCCCCCTTCACATCGCGCCCATCCGTGGCAAACACCGCCAGCAGCGAAACGATCTGCGTCGCCGGCCCGCCGTTGATATCGGTGCGCTGTGCAGGGATCGCCTTGTTAGGCAGGTCCCTGAACGAGAACGTGCCAAAGCCTTCGAGCATCACCTGATAATCGCAATCAATCAGCGGCAGCGGCACCGAGTTTTCACTCTTAAGCTCAACGGTCACCCGCACCTTCGCCCCACTGACCGACTGATCGACCAGAGCGATGGAGGTGACCGCCGCAGTCGGCGCGTCGATGCTCGAAGCGCAGCCAGCAAGCAGATGACCGGCCAGAAGTACCAAGAAAAGTGGAAAAGCTTTCAAGTTGAAATCCTTAATTAGGCAACCGCGAAGGATAAGGCAATCGATCCAACGGTGCCAGCGAGCAGACACGCGATGGCTTTGGGCAATTCGTCCATCACCCTGCGTTTCGTGCTCGTTCCTGCTACAATTCTTCTTCTGTCCCTCGTGTCCCCGCCCTAAAGCTTACGCCCATGAACATTCGCAATTTCTGCATCATCGCTCACATCGACCACGGCAAGTCCACGCTCGCTGACCGCATGCTTCAGCTCACCGGAGCGATGACCTCGCGCGATGCTCGCGCTCAGACCCTCGATGACATGGACCTCGAACGCGAGCGCGGCATCACCATCAAAGCCTCCGCTGTCACCGTCACGTACACAGCTAAGACTGGCAAGTATGCAGGCGAAACCTTCATGCTCAACTTCATCGACACGCCCGGGCATGTCGATTTTAATTACGAAGTCAGCCGAGCTCTCAAGGCGTGCGAAGGCGCAATCCTCGTCGTCGATGCGACGCAAGGCGTCGAGGCGCAGACGGTGGCCAATGCTTATCTCGCCATCGAGGCTGATCTCTTCATCATTCCCATCATCAATAAGTGCGATCTGCCCTCGGCTCGTCCTGATGAAGTGGCGATGGAAGTCGAACAGATTCTCGGCCTCGCTGCCGAGGATTGCCTCATGGTTTCTGCGAAGACTGGCATGGGCGTGCCTGAACTTCTCGATGCAGTTTGCGAACGCGTGCCCGCGCCCACTGGTGATGCTAAAGCCAAAACGCAGGCTCTGATTTTCGACAGTGAATACGATGACTACCGCGGCGTCATCACCTATGTCCGAATGATGAACGGCAAGCTCTCGGTCGGCGACAAGATTTACATGATGGGCACCGGCCGTTCTTATCCGATCACAGAACTTGGCAAATTCGCCCCGAAAATGACGCTGTTGCCCAAGGGCCAAGGCATCGCCGCCGGCGAGACGGGTTACATCGTCGCAGGCATCAAAGAGCTGGGCGATGTCAACATCGGTGACACCGTCACTCTCGAAAACAACCGCGCTGATGAAGCGCTCGCGGGCTACAAGCCGCCGCAGCAGATGGTCTTCTGCGATTTTTATCCCGCAGGCGACACGCGCTTTGAACAGCTTCGCGATGCCATCGAAAGACTTCGCCTCAATGATGCAGCGTTTACTTTTGCGCCGCAAAGTTCTGATGCACTGGGCTTTGGTTTCCGCTGCGGTTTCCTGGGCATGCTCCACATGGAAATCATTCAGGAAAGGCTTGAGCGCGAGAGCGGTGTCGATGTCGTGCAGACCGCGCCCACCGTCACCTATGAAATTCAGATGACCGCTGACAACGGCGGCACAGTGATTCAGATTACCAACCCGGCTGACCTGCCTGATGTGACGAGGATCAATGAAATTCGCGAGCCGATCATCAAGACGGAGATCATCATCCCCAACGAAAACGTAGGCGACACGATGAAGCTCTGCGAAGCTCGTCGCGGCATCTATAAGAAGCAGACGTTTCTCTCCGAGACGCGACAGATTCTCGAATATGAACTGCCGCTGGCGGAAATCATCTACGACTTTTACGACAAACTGAAATCGATGACGCGCGGCTACGGCACGATGGATTACCACCTCATCGGATTCCGCAAAGACAATCTCGTCAAGCTCGACATCCTCGTCAACGGCGAACAGGTTGATGCGCTCAGTTTGATCGTACACCGTGACAAAGCTGAAGCACGCGGCAGGTCGCTGCTCGTTCGACTCAAGAAAGAAATCGATCGCCACATGTTCGAGATCGCCCTGCAAGCTGCCATCGGCGGCAAGATCATCGCCCGTGAATCGATCAGCGCCATGCGCAAGAACGTGATCGCCAAATGCTACGGCGGCGACGTGTCGCGCAAACGCAAACTGCTCGATAAACAGAAGGAAGGCAAGAAGCGCATGAAGCGCATGGGCAACGTCGATATCCCGCAGGAAGCGTTTATGTCGATTCTTGATACGGGCGAATAAGCAGTGGTGTGCAGAGCCGCGACTCAACGAGTCGCGGACGTCTGCGAACTGATGGAGCGTCGGTTCTTACAATTGATCCGTGACAAAGACTGCGTGCTTTAGTTCCTCACGCCCAAGTTCGTTACGGCTCAAAATACACTGAAAAATATTTCCCCTTCAGGCCCGCGGCGTCCGCGACTCGTTGAGTCGCGGCTCTGAGAAACATTTCATTTTCCGTACACCGCTTTGGGGTCGTACGTTTTTTCTTCAACGTATTTCAGTTCACCTTGTTCAT
>CAZYQL010000176.1:0-4536 GCA_964650055.1 uncultured Phycisphaeraceae bacterium
AAGTCGCGGCTCAGTCTTTCCTCCTCATCCCCGGTGACACATGCCTTATTACCTCGGCATCGATGGCGGCGGCACGCAGACCCGCGCGGTGATTGTCGATGAGGCAGGCTGCGTGCGAGGCAGCGGGCTGGCTGGGCCTTCGAATTATCACAGTGTCGGTGTTGAGGGTGCGCGCGCAGCATTACTGGGCGCACAGCAGAAGGCAATGCAATCCGCATCGCTTCCGCAGACGTCGCAGTTCGACGCCGCCTGTCTCGGCCTCGCAGGCTGTGGCAGCGAAGAGGATCGTCTTCAATTGCAATCGATCGTGAGCGCGCTCAATGTTCGCGGCGCATCATCAGTGCTCATCGAATCCGATCTGCGCATCGCTCATGCCGGGGCTTTTGAAGGCGAAGCGGGCATCGTGCTTATCGCGGGCACAGGCTCTTCGTGTCTGGGTGTGAATGCCCAAGGCAAAGTTGCCAGGAGCGGCGGATGGGGGCCGATGTTCGATGATCGCGGCAGCGGTTTTGACATCGGTCGCATGGCGATCATCCACACGCTGCGCGCCGCTGATGGACGCGATGTGCCTTCATCACTGGCGGAGCAGGTGATGGAAAAACTCGGCGGCGATCTGCGCGCCATCGCTCGCATGACAGCGACCGGCCAAGACCGCACGCGCATCGCTTCGCTGGCTCCACTGGTCTTTGCCGCAGCGGCGCTGAGGGAGCCTTGCGCCAGTGCGATTATTCATGTTGCGGCTGAGGAACTGGCGCGCATGGTATTCGCCGTGGCGAAGCAGTTGGAGATGGATAACAAGCCTATCGAAGTGGTGGTGCTGGGCGGACTAAATAGCGCTGGCCGACTATTTTTTCAATCGCTCTACGATGCGGTTCGCAGGCAGTTGCCGCTGGCTTCGATCGTGTCCGACATGATGCCCGCGGTGCTGGGGGCTGCGCTGATGGCGATGAAACACGCGGGAATTACTGCGACTGATGAAATGCTCAGCGCGATGAAGCGGACGTATGAGGCGATGAAAATTCAGCTATCGCCTTCCAATCCGATTGCGTGATCATCTCGCGCAATTGATCGCTGAATACCCAAGGCTCATCGTCTGCGATCTCGTGCAGCGACAGCTTTTCTAAAATGTCGCGCTGAAGTTCGTTGATGCCTGCGCCCGTCTGAGCGCTGATGGCGCGCGGGGTGTCTGGCGATTTTCCAGTCGCCTGCTCATTCGCATTTACCAAAGCAGGCGAAACCGTATCGCACTTGTTCATCGCCCAAACATCCGGCTCACGCGGCAGCCTCTGCGCCTGCGGCCAGTCGTGCTGCGGATCACGCATCACCACCAGCACATCCGCTGCGCGTATCACCTCATTGGCCAGCGCAATCGCCCGCTGCTCAATCGCGTCATCGCTGCCGCGCAGCCCAGGCGTATCCATCCATCGCACCGCCACACCGGGCGGCAGCTCCGCCAGCCCCGCTACCCAGTCACGCGTCGTGCCCGGCAGATCCGCCACGATGCTCGCCGCTCGGCCAAGCATCCGATTCGTCAGCGTGCTCTTACCCACATTAGGCTGCCCGACCACCACAACACTGGGCATCGCGATGAGCTGATTCAGCTCACGCGATCGACTGAGCCACGATTGAATCACATTACGCGTTGGGATTTTATTTGTAGCAACATCACTGGCCATCTTGTGCCAAATCGCAGGCTGCCGCAGCAATAAATCAATCGCCACCGGACTGGCTGCGCGAGCAACGGCGGCGAGCATCTCCGCTTCTAATTCACTCTCCGCTTCGGGATAAACATCGCGTGCTGCCATCGCTCTCGTCACCTCACAACCCAGTGCAATGAGCGCATCAATAATCTTGCGCACAACGCGTGGGCCGCCATGAGGCATAAGCTGCGCCAAATCCTCGCGCAGCATCACGGCGAGGCCGCTGTCGATCCCCGCGAAGTCCACGTAGTTCAGTTTCCCAAGCGGCCACGCGCTTTTGCCTGTGAGCGCTTTGAGAACCTCGCTTGCGCCACCGCCTTGCACCTGAATCAGCGCGATAGCGCCGGGCGTCGCAGGGGTCAAAAGTGAAAGCTGAGCAGGCATGCGTGCATCGTAGCGAAGCGGAAAACTTCCGCGATGCTTCATAAAGCAGCGCCTCTTTCACAGCCGCAGCGTCCTCGCTGCGCGGGGCTTGCATCTGACGCGCAGCGAGGACGCTGCGGCTATGAAAAGGCGATGCATGCTCTCACCGCTTTGGCAGTTCCATCAGCGCGGGTTCCATCGGCTTACCCGTGGGCCAGTTGATGACCTGCGTCATCGATGCCACGATCGCGGGGAGTATGAACGGCATCAGTATGCCCGCCAGATAGGTCACGATGATCGTGAACAGCGCCACGCCTTCGCACAGCGCCAGCAGCAGCAGGTTGCCGGTGATATAGCCTTGTGGCGAGACCGCGTTGACCACCCAGTTTTTCTTATACGTCTGCAATCTCAGAAAGTAACCCAAAGGCAGCAGCACCACCGCCGCACCGATGCTGATGTAGTGAAGCATCTTCACCAGATCCGGATCGGTTGTCGGCACCGCCGCAGCCTTGGGTGCCATCATCACAATCAAGACGACAAACAGCAGCACGGGACTGAGGCATAGCGCCGCCCAGATAATCCGCAAACGAGACAAGGCGATTCGGTTGGCATCGGGCGCGATCGGCTTCACAGGTTTCACTGGCTTATTCCTCGTTGGCTTTTTTGAGGGTGACGACCATGCCAAAGAGGGTCAGGTGCGGGGCGATGCGATCGATCAGTTCATCGCCTTCAAAGAGCAAGTCGGCGTCGCCGCCGGTGGCGACGATCATGGGGTAGGTGCCCGCTGACTCGGCGAACTGTTCGACGAGTTCTTTGACCATGCCGCGCAGGCCGTGGTACATCCCGCTGCGCATCGCTTCGATGGTGTTGTGGCCCACAGCTTCGATGGGTTTGGCGACGGTGACTTCCGGAAGCTGTGCGGTGTGCTGGTGCAAAGCCTTGAGCATCATCGCTGCACCAGGGGCAATGGCGCCGCCATGAAAAGTGCCTGCGCCATCGACGAAATCAATGGTGATAGCGGTGCCTGCATCGACGATGACGCACGCCTGCTGGAGCACATCGAAAGCGCCGGCGGCGTTGAGCAGGCGGTCTTCGCCGACCATGGCTTCGGGATCGAGCTGTCTGCCGATGGGCACTTGAATGTCGCGCTCGACGCGCATGAACCGCTGCGGGCTCAGCTCAGTGGTGATGTAATTTTCCAGTCGCTCAGCCAGTGCGGGATTGACAGCCGCGAGCATCACAGCCGGCTCCTCGTATTTGAGGATCGCCTCGTAAGCTTCGTGAATCTTGTCGGTGATGCTCGAGTATTTGGCGTTGTCCAAGGCGACATCCTCATCGAGGCTGCCCTGGGTGAACGTGCCGATGCGGGTTCGCGTGTTGCCGACGGAGATGGCCAGGAGATTCAGGGACATGAAAGCGAGGTCCAATTGGAGCGGGGTGGTGAGTTGGTGATGATAACGAACGAGGCGTATGATCGCGCGGTGGAGGCAATCAGCGATCAGCTTGAAGGCTTTTGACAGCCGCAGCGTCCTCGCTGCGCGTGCGTTCAAAGGCACGCGCAGCGAGGACGCTGCGGCTATCAAACACAAGCGACGCACAGGTGTATTTTCGCGAGAATATATTATATGGGTTGACAGCGCGATGGTTGTGGGGGTACATTATTTATCGTTGCATGAATTATCGAGGGTTCCCTCGCATTCATCATTTGCAGTAGAGATTGAGAAACCACCTTTACCGTTTAGGAGTAAGAACATGTCACGAGCAAAGCGTTTTGGTGTTCGTACCGTTGCGTTGGCGATGACTTCATTGGTTGCTTCATCCGCCTTTGGCGTGGTGATCAACGAAAACAGTTCGCACCAGATGACCATGGGCGATTTTGCTGCCAACGGCAAGCCGATGGTCGCATACATCCAGACGGTCGATACGCCGGGGCAGATTTTTCTTAACGATCAGTCGGTCGCCGGTTTCAGCCGTGTCGTGCCGGGCGTCACCGCCAAGCAGGTCATCGCAGCCAACATCGATGGCGTGGGCGGCGATGAGTTGGTGTTCCTCGATGGCGTCACCGGTTTCCTCAAGTCTTACAGCTTCGCGACCAACACCGTGACGACGCTCAAGTCGATCAATTTCCAAGATGTCACCGCCGGCCAAATCGATGGCGATGCCCAGATCGAACTGCTCACTTCCCTTGCCTCCACTACAGCGATGGAGTTCTTCGATGCGGTCACCAATGTCACCTCCAGCGCGGCTAGCGGTGGGGCAGGCAATAATATTTCAGCTAACTTCAACAACAACGGCCTGACCGATTTCGCGGTCCGCAACGGTGCCAACAGCGGCAGCGGTGCTCTCCATACCTTGCTGGATCCCTACGCTGGATTTACAGGTCTGGGCGGCGGACTCAACCGCATCGCCACCGGCAATCTCGATGGCAACAGCGACCCGGCAGATGAGGTTTATCTCACCAACTCGGTTGGAA
>CAZYQL010000176.1:4636-8070 GCA_964650055.1 uncultured Phycisphaeraceae bacterium
TATGACATGAGCATATGACATGAGCACATGACATGATCCTCAAGGCAGCTTTACCGTGCCATCTTTTTCAACGGTCATCTTGTTCGACAGCTTCGTCCATCTGCCGTTGACGTGATAGAGCAGCAGCCGCAGCTCGTGTTCGCCCGCAGCCTTCAAAGGCTCGAACGTCAGCGTGAACTGGCCCGTCTTTTCATCAGGCAGCACCGCCCACGCCACCGAGTTGTAATCGCTATTGTCCGGCGGATCATCGCTCAGCTTCACCGCATGCGCGGGAATATCGGTCACCACTTTGCCGGTCACTTTCACCAGGCCGCCTTCGATGTTTTCAAATTTCAGATCGTCGATGCGAGCCTTGGGCTGCTTGTCGAAATCGCGCACGCGTGCGGTGAAGGGCGGCCGTGCGATGAGGAGCATCGCATCGGTATCGAGCAGGTAGCTGCCTTTGCCTTCGTTGCGCAGTTCGCCGCGCCAGGTGTAGTTGCCGCTGCCCATGAGCGATTCGCCGTACTGCTTTTCGCTGGGCGGCTCATCGCTGTGCGGCAGGCCCAGACCGTGGCCCAGTTCGTGAGCGATGCCGCCGATGAGGGCGGAGTTGGCTGGGCCGATGCGCTTGCCTTTCCACACGACCTCGCCATCGGTCTTGCGATATTCGCTGTCGAGCCAGGGGGCATCAACCGCAAAGCAGTAGCCGCGATCTTGAATGATGTTGCCAAAGAAGGGAGCAGCGCCCAAGTCATCGGGAATCGTGGTGAGCACCAGGACAAAGCTCTTGTCGTAATTCACGTTCGCCTTGCTCAGCACGGCTTTGGATGCGTCGATGCAGGCGCGGTGCGTCTGCGAAATAAGCTTGCGATTGCGCGAGGCCACAGCAAAAGGCAGCTTCGCTTCGTGCAGCTTCACCATGCCAGCGTCATCGCGTTCGAGCAGCATCGTGGTGCGTCCGAATCCTGCGGATTCATGTTGATCCGCCATCCAGGTTTGCACTTCGGTGAGCACGCGATTGAGGCGTTCTTTGTGTTTAGGAAACGGCTCCTGATCCTCGCAAGAGAGATAGACGACATGCACCGGCATGCGCACCTCCTGACCTTCTTTGAGCCAGGCATCGACGCGTCGTTTCATCTCCGCATTGCGAGTGAGAACCGCATCTGGCCGAACGGGAACAGACACGGCATCAGCGGCACAGGCCAGCGAAGCTGTGCAGAGGAGGATCACCACAATTGGGCAATAGGCTGCAACCACAAGAATCTCCTGAATCAACCGCTCCACCTGTTTACGATGCCACGGCGGCACCATCAAGTCCTCACAAGCGGGACGATATGTTAGTGCATGGAAAATAAAAAAGCGTTGCAATCAATCCGCAGCGTCCTCTCTCATAGCCGCAGCGTCCTCGCTGCGCGACGTGAGCGCCAACTCCGCGCAGCGATCGCGCTGCGGCGATAACGCTGACGGCTGATTGCTGATCGCTTCTAAGGCATCACGTCCAGCCGAGGGTGTAGAACACGGCGGTGAAGATGAGGTCGGTGTAGATGATGGCTTCGATGCAGTGGACGACGGTGTTGGTAGTGGCTTTGCCCACGCCTGAGGCGCCGCCGGTGACGTGCAGGCCGTTGTAGCAGGCGATGGCGCCGATGATGGCGCCGAAGACGCCTGCTTTGAAGAGGCCGGTGAAAAAGTCAGCCAGGTCGAGGATGTCCAGCGTGTTGGCTTTATAGACGCCCGAGGGAATGTCGAGCAGGTTGACACCCAGCCACCATCCGCCGGCGATGGCGATGATCTCGGACATGATGCAGAGGAAGATGAGCGAGAGCGTGGTGGCCAGAACGCGAGGGACGACCAGGAAGCGCACGGGATTCAGCGCGTGCGCTTCGAGTGCTTCGATCTCTTCGCCGACGACCATCGTGCCTAGCTCGGCTGCGATCGAGGCACCCGCAAAACCCGTCAGCACAATCGCGCTGATGAGCGGGCCCAGTTCGCGGACGACAGCGATGGAGATGATCGTCGCCACCTGATCGATCTGGCCAAAGTCCGCCAGGGGCGGCGCCATTTGCAGCGCGAGGATCAGGCCGATGCAGAAGCTGACCAGGCCGATGACGCCGACCGAACGCGCCCCGACGCGGACGATCTGCGAGTAGAGAGCGAAGCGACCGAAGCGGACTTGACGCAGGACCAGTGCTCGCCAAATCCAGATGGCGGTCTGCCAGAGAAGGCGGGCGATGCCGCCGATGTAATCGAAGAAGCGAACGGGGTGCGAGCCTAGGCGATCGAGGAAGGCGATGAACGCCGAGTGCTCGGAGAGCGACTTGGGTGAAGAAGCGGAGTCAGGTGGTGAAGGCGGGGCGGTCATGAGGTTGATCGTGACATCGTTCGCCAAGGCGAACGGCAAAATAGGATGGCATTCGCTTTACACAACGGCAGCTTCGGCGGCGGTGGCAGTGATGGTGAAAACCGTGTGCAGCCGGGCAATTTCGAAGATGCCTTTCACCTTCGGCTCAAGCGCGCAGAGGATGATCTTTTGATTTCGTTTGCGTTGCATCTGAAGGGCTTCCACGAGCACAGCGACGCCCGAGGAGTCCATGTATTTCACGCCTGCGAGATCGATCACCAATCGCTCCACAGGATTCTTAAGCAGGCCCAGCAGATGCACGCGAAGCTCGGAAGACCTGCTGTAATCAATCTCGCCTTGAACCTGCACGAGAAAGCCGTCGGCGGTGGTGGTGGTGGTGAATGTCATATCAAACATTTCGGCAATTGGAGGAAGATCGGATCAATGAGTCTTATATAGCTGTGTCGTACATAGCTGCGTCGTAGCTGTTGCATTGTCATAGCCGCAGCGTCCTCGCTGCGCGGAGTTGACGTAATCTTCGCTGCGCGTGCCTTCATAGCTGACGCGCAGCCAGGACGCTGCGGCTACTAAGGAGCAGGCTGCGCGGGCACGGTCGAAGCATATTTATGAAGCGTCAGGCGAAGGCCTTTCGCATCGAGGCGTCGTTCGTAGCGGTGGTGATCGACGGATTTCTCGATGATGCTCACGCCCAGGCCGCCGGGCTTGACGTCATCGATGCTGGCGGATTCGCTGGCCTTGGATTTGATGCTGGACGGATCGATGTTGGTGGTTTCATCTTCGATGATGACCTCGATGCCTTGGCGCTGCTCGGTGTGCAGCGGCGAAAGTGTGACGTAGATGGGTTCATCGGCCCGGCAGGCGTAGCCGTGACGAATGATGTTGGTCAGCGCTTCATCGACAGCGAGTACCAGCGGATGGCAATCGCGCTCAGGCAGGCCCCAGCGCTGAGCGGCGGATTCGACCGCAGAGCGGACAACGCAGAGGTTGGCCGGGTCGCTGTTGATGCGAATGGCAATGGGTGCGTGGTGAGACATAGAGCGCGGCGCTAAATCACAATGATCAAAAAGCAAATCACAAGGAAGGCAGGCAT
>CAZYQL010000177.1:0-3649 GCA_964650055.1 uncultured Phycisphaeraceae bacterium
AGTCCACCATCGGCAGCGTCAGTCCCACCTGATCCTGATACTTGCCGCCCTTGTCCGCGTAGCTCACGGCACAGATACGATCAGCCTTGAGGAAGATCATCTGGGCGATGCCTTCGTTGGAATATATTTTGGCGGGGAGCGGGGTGGTGTTGCTGATTTCGATGGTGACTTTGCCGCGCCATTCGGGTTCGAGCGGGGTGACGTTGACGATGATGCCGCAGCGGGCGTAGGTCGATTTGCCGACGCAGATCGCCAGGATATCGCGGGGGATTTTCAGTTCTTCAACGGTCTCGCACAGGGCGAAGGAGTTGGGCGGGATGACCACGTGGTCGCGGCCGGTGTCGTTGGTGTCGATGGTGATGAACGAGGCATCGGAAAACTTCTTGGGATCGACAACCGCCTGGCCGCCGTCACGGGCGACGTTGGTGAAGATCTTGAAGACGGTGCCGACGCGGACGTCGTAGCCGTAGCTGGAGACGCCGTAGGAAACTTTGCCCGGTCGCTTGATGTTTTCAGCGAAGGGCTCGATCGGCACGAGTTCCCGAATTTGACTGTCACAAAGCACGCCCATGGTTCGCTCCCTGATTGCGATTTTCACAACTTGCGATTTTCACAATCAACGCACACGGCAACTCGCTGAGCCTTCCGCGCTCTGCGTGACCTGTTTTCGTTTGGCCTTGGCCCATCCTTGGACGTCGGCATCTACTGTTACTTTTCAGCCCGGTTCGATCCGACCTTCATCGGTCCCGATCCACGCCAGTCCCGATCCTTGAGTGACCCTGGCGGGGTTTACAGAAGTTGTCTCGGTTGCGTGTTTCCTGACGGGTGATTTCAATGACTGGATTTCAATCATCAAAACTCAGCAGGCTCACCGTTTCCACCGTTTCGCCTTGCTGACCCGTGAAACTTCCTCACACAAACCAAATGACCACCGAGAGGTATCCTAACCCAATATCTTGTGGTCGCAAGAGGCGACTGCACAATTTGTAGCATATTTTTTAGTGCGTTCACGTACCAGTTTTCTAAACCGTTGTCTTTTGGAAGGTTAATCGCGGAGGCGAGATGGAGAGTTTTTTACCTGAATGTGCTCGCGACGCCAGTACGGACAGGTTATCCACAATCTGTTGGGGGTTATCAGGACAATCGCACGTTCAGTGGGGCTTTGAGGCAGCGATGAGCCGCAACTCAACGAGTCGCGGACGCCACAGGCATGAAGGCCGTCATTTACAGCGGGGAATCCATCGGTCTACAACGCTCACGCCACGCGCCAACGTCGCAACAAGCTGCTTTCCGTTGAGGCGCGAGAGTTTCAATAGCTACGTGGAAATAAGATAGTCGCAGACGTCCGCGACTCGTTGAGTCGCGGCTCTACTATTTGGCTCTACTATTTGGCTCTATTATTTGGCTCTACATATGTGCCCTGCACCCTGCACTAACTTTCACTTGCCGTTACATTGCTGCGATGAACCGCCGCAGCCGCATGATTTATCGCTACGGTCTCTTCGCCATCCTCATGGCGATCTTTGCCATCTTCCTTCTCTGGCCCATCAGCCTGACCGTCCGTGGAGCGTTCTTCGATTCTGATGGCGCGTTCACGACCCAATATTTCTTCAGCGAAGTCGGCGTGTTCCAAGACCCGATCTATCGCGATGGCATGGTCAACAGTCTGCTCATCGCCGTCTCCACGACGATTTTGTGCATGCTCATCGCCCTGCCGCTCGCTTCACTGGCGACGCACTACGAGTTCAAAGGCAAAGCGATTCTCAGCAGTCTGGTGATGGTGCCGTTGATTCTGCCGCCGTTCGTTGGCGCAATTGGATTGCGCTCGCTGCTGGGGCGCTATGGGGCGCTCAACGCTCTGCTCATTTCGATGGGGATTCTTCCAGCCGACAGTCAGGGCATTGATTTTCTAGGCGATGATTTCATCGGCGGACGCTTCACCGGCATCGTCATCGCAGAGGCGCTTCACCTTTATCCGATTCTCTTTCTGAATGTCACCGCAGCGATGGCGAATGTCGATCCCGCGCTTGATGAAGCAGCGCAGGGCCTTGGCGCCTCGCGCTGGACTCGCTTTCGAAGGATCACGCTGCCGCTGATTATGCCGGGCGTTTTCGCTGGTGCGACGATTGTTTTCATCTGGTCGTTCACAGAGCTGGGCACGCCGCTCATGTTCGACTTTTACACGGTGACGCCCGTGCAGGTTTTTTATGGTTTACAAGAAGTGCAGACGAGTCCCAGGCCGTACGCGCTGGTCGTCGTCATGCTCAGCGTCGCCATCGGGCTTTACCTATTCAGCAAGTGGCTCGTGGGCGGCAAAGCGTACGAAATGCAGAGCAAAGCATCGGTGGGCAGCGTCACGCGAAAACTCACTGGCTTCAAGGGCCTGGCCGCGATGCTCGTGTTCGGCTTTGTCATCGGTCTGGCGGTGATGCCTCACCTGGGCGTGGTGCTCACATCGCTAAGCGTCGATGGCCAGTGGTATCGCTCGATTCTTCCCACCGAGTGGACCACAGAACATTACACCCAGGCGCTGACGCACAATCTCGCCTCCGGCTCGATCCGCAACAGTCTGCTTTATGCATCCATCGCCATGGTGCTTTGCATTTTCATCGGACTCTCCATTGCGTACCTCAATGTGCGCACGAAAATCCGCGGCGGCTGGCTGCTCGATTCACTGGCGATGCTGCCGCTGGCAGTGCCGGGCCTGGTACTGGCATTTGGATTTGTGGCGATGAGCCTGAGTTGGCCCTTCCCGCAGCTTGCGGCTTATTTCAAATCGATTGGCGCCGATGAACTTTCAAGCATGATGCAGGTGACGGGGCAGGCTCCGAATCCGCTGCTCTTTTTGATTGTTGCGTATGCGATTCGCCGGTTGCCTTATGTGGTGAGGGCTGCAACAGCCGGGCTGCAACAAACATCAGGCCAACTCGAAGAAGCAGCGCTGAATCTGGGCGCGACGCCGATGACCGCGATTCGCAGGATCGTCGTGCCTTTGATCATGGCCAACCTCATCGCAGGCGGCATCCTCGCGTTCAGCTTCGCCATGCTGGAAGTGAGCGACTCGCTGATCCTCGCACAGAAAGAGCAGCATTACCCGATCACCAAAGCGATCTACGATTTGTTCTTGAGACTTGGCGACGGGCCGTACATCGCCAGCGCGATGGGTGTGTGGGGCATGGCGCTGTTGACCGTCACGCTGGTGGGCGCGGGGCTGATGATGGGTAAGAAACTGGGCGCGATCTTCCGGGTGTGATTGGCGTGAGAGGTAGGAACTGCGAGCCTTCGTTTAGCCGCTGGCCAAAGGCTTTGCGGCGGCCGGCGCGGAGCGATGCTCCTCGGCTAAACGTGCAATCGACCGCAAGGTCTTGCACGCGGTGACCTATCGTTTCCAGCATCAAATCAGCTACAGAAAATGGATTTATCCTTCTTATCCACCGGCGGCAATAGGCGCTCACCACTGTCCTTGACCGGTTCTTTGTCCTTGACTGCATCCTTGCTGGCCTTGTCTTTCTCAGGCAGCAGATCGATCGCTTTGTCCTTGACAGGCTCCTTGTCTTTCGTGGCGGTATCTTTCACGGACGCATCTTTCGTCACTGCGTCCTTCACATCTGCATCCTTGATAGCTGCGTCCTTGTTAGCTGCGTCCTTG
>CAZYQL010000177.1:3749-8055 GCA_964650055.1 uncultured Phycisphaeraceae bacterium
TAGCTGCGTCCTTGTTAGCTGCGTCCTTGATAGCTGCGTCTTTCGTCTTGCCATCGGTGGTATGATCGGATTGACCGTGATCGGAGCCAGCGCTGGGCACGCCGATGGAGTGGCGATAGACCAGTTCACCGCCGTAGTGGCCAATTGCGCCGACCCAGGCGACACTGGCAGCACTGGCAAGCAGCGCGAAGACGAGCGCGACCGAGCGGAACCAGGTGACGCGCACGGTGCTCAGCAGTATGAAGAAGCCCGTGGTTGCGAGACTGATCCAGAAAAACTCGGCGAGCTCCTCGTGATTATTCATAACCGTGAGAACATCGCCCGTTGGTTTGACGAGCAAATGTTCTCTGGCTTCTTCACCGGTGTGCGCCGCCCACAGCGCTGCAAGCGTCCCCAAAAGATAGATAAATACGGTGGTCCAGCGCAGCCCTGACGCTTTGCTGCCGGTGAGCGTGACGCCCAGCGTGAGGATCAGGCCAAGCACAGCAACGGCAATAGGAATGTGCACGAGAATCGCATGCAGCCGCTGCGGGTCTTCGAAGCTTTTGAACACATCATTGAAAGTAGGAAGCATCTCAAACATAGTGGACCCTTTAGAGACCTGCGATTAGCGACTTGCGATTAGCGACTTGCGAAGATTGCCGAGGCTTGCCGATTGGGCAGACGCTGCATTATAACGAATGGTTGCCGTAGAATGATGGATTGATTTTTTGATGTTCACACGTTGATTCGAGCTTCATTGCATGGCCCAAAACAAGGCCCCATCGCAATCGCCGCGTGCGGCACTGGTGCATCGCCTGGCGTCGTCGCTGGGCTTTGCGCTCGTGGGCATCGCACCGGCCAAGCCCAGCGACCGAGCGCACGAACTTCGCGCCTGGCTCGATGCAGGCAAGCATGGCGACATGGATTACCTGGCGCGGTATGCCGATGTGGCAATCGATCCTTGCAAGATCGTGCCTGATGCAAAGGCGATCATCTGCGTCGCTGATCAGTATGCGAGTCATCTACGAAGCAGTTCAGAGTTCAAGGTTCAAAGTTCAACGCCGGACGTTCAAGGTTCAATGTTGGATCAGAATGCAGATTCTCAAACCTCGAACCTTGAACCCGAAACTTCGAACTCTCCCACCGGCCGCATCGCTCGCTACGCCCAGGGCGATGACTACCACCGCGTCATCAAGAATCGTTTGCATCAGTTAGCCGATGCGCTGCGCGAGCAGTTCCCCGAGCATCTGTTTCGCACCACGGTCGATACCGCACCGATCATGGAGCGTGAACACGCAGCCCGCGCCGGCCTTGGCTGGATCGGCAAACACACGCTGCTCATTCATCCGCAGATTGGCTCGTACATTCTGCTGGGCGAAATCATCACGACCTTGCCGGTGCAGACGAGTGAGGAGACGGGCTACCTTCCGCCGACGACTGCGCCAACGGATCACTGTGGCAGTTGCACGCGCTGCATCGATGCGTGTCCGACGCAGTGCATCACGCCTTATTCCGTCGATGCGTCGCGCTGCATCAGCTACCTCACCATCGAACATCGCGGCGAGATTGATGCTGACCTTGCGCCACTGATGGGCGACTGGCTGGCGGGGTGCGATGTGTGTCAGGAAGTGTGTCCATACAATGCCGCGAAGGTGGAAATCACCAATAGCAAATCGCAATTCACAAACGGAAAATCTCCAATTTCAAATCTCAAATCTCAGATCACCAATGCAAATGCAGAACCTATCGATGTGAGTGCCCGCACTGAAAGCTCTGATGCGCCGTCGCACATTCTGCCGCAGTACACGCCGCGACTGAAATCGTTGCCTCTCGCTGAGGTGCTCAACTGGAGCGAAGACGATCGCCGGGCTGCGCTGATTGCATCTCCACTGAAACGGATCAAGCTGGAGATGTTTAAACGCAACGCGAAGATTGCGATGGCCAACATCGAAGCTCAGCGAATCTGAATCTCGCGTGGACCCGGGCCATATCACGTCGTCGAATCATCATCCGCCGCCGCCGCGTGTTCATGTTCCTGCGTCACCATCGGCTCATCTTCCACATCCTCAATCGTCGCCTTCGCTTTGAGCGCTTCGACATATTCCTTCGTCCGCTGCTGGTGCGTTTCTTCGCGGTAGTGTTCAATCACCTGTTCGCGAATCTCTTCGAGCAAGCGAGGCATCGCATCCTTGCGATCTACAAGACGGGCAATGTGGTAGCCAAAGGGTGAAAGAAAAATCGGACTGGTCTCGCCGATGGTCATGGAGAAGACGACGGCTTCAAATTCTTCGACAAGTTCACCGCGACTGAAAAATCCCAGGTCCCCGCCGTCGCCGGGACGATCCGAGTGAGCATCCGAAAGCTCCGCAAAGTCAGCACCCTCGCGCAGCTGCTTCTGCAGTTCCTGAAGTTCTGCATAGACTTCGCGCGGGTTCTTGCCGTGGTCGATGGATTTGAGCAGGTGCGAAACGCGAATCTGCTGAGGCGTCATGTAGCGATCGAGGTGCGCTTCGTAGTACGCCTTGAGCTGGGCGTCGTCAGGTGTCTGCTTGGGGCCGAGCACTTTTTCAATCACCTGTTGCAAGCGAAGATTGATCGCCATGCTTTCCTTGAAGGCGGGAATCTCTTCTTTGCTGGTGTTGTAGTTGATGTAGTAATGCTCTTCGCCGCCCGCCTCTTCGACGATCTTGTCAAATGCTTTTTCTACTTCCGCCTCAGCCACGGCGATGTTCAGGCGATCCGCTTCCTGCGTCAGCAGCACACGGGCAATCATGTTCTCCTTCGCGTAGCCCATGAATTCCTCATCGCGCTCGCAGCAGTTAGGCGGATTCTCTCCACCTCGCGCAGCAGATTTAAGCTGCTCCATCTCGCGGTAGAGCTGATCGTGAGTGATGATTTGTTCGTTGATCGAAAATGCCATGCCAAAAGTTCCTTTTACTTGTCACTGGTCACTTGCCTGCATCATAGCCCGTATGACACGCGTGTTTTCACCGATCACTTTTTCCGCTTTCCGATGCAGTAAAGATGACCATAAGTACGAATGAAAAGCTGTCCATCAGAAATCGCCAGCGAGGCGCGGATCATGTCGCGCAGCGGATTCACCGCAATCACCTCCAGCTTCGGCTTCGCTGCGAGCACCACCGTTTCGCCCTTCATGTTGCAGACCCAAAGCTTGTCATCGGCGTACACCATCGCGGACCATGTCGCACCTGTGCCCACCCTCTCGCCTCGGCCCCAAAGCTGCTCGCCTGTTTTCGTGTCGATGCAGTTGACGATGCCGTTCTCGTTCATGATGTAAACATGTTCGCCTACGATCACACCTGAGCCGACGCGCTGCGTGGTTTTTTCGTGTCGCCACAGACGATGCGTCGCAGTGAGGTCGCCAATGTCTGTCGCAGTTGGCATCTTCATGCCGATGGCTGGGCCTTGGTAGCCGGACATCGCAACGATCACGCCGTTACCCACAATCGGCGAAGCGTAAGCCAGATCGCTGAGTCCTTCGCACCACCAGATGAGCTTGCCCGTCGCAGGGTCCAAGCCGCACAGTTTGCGAGGCAGACTGAGAATGATTTGATCCTTGTCGCCGATGCGGTGAATCACTGGCGTGGACCAACTCCCCTTGAACTGCCCCACCTCTTTGCTCTGTGCGTCCGTCTGCTCATGCGACCACTGCAACTCGCCCGTCTTGCGATGCACGCTCACAAGCAGATGACGCAGCCCAGGCCCAGCCGAGAGAATCACCTGATCGCCATGAATGACCGGGCTACTCGCGTTGCCCCAGATTTGATCGAAGCTGCCAAGGTCTCGCCGCCAGAGTTCCTTGCCGCTCATGTCATAAGCGAACAGTCCTGCCGACCCGTGCCAGGCCACCACCACTTCGCCATCACACACCGGCGAAGACGAACAGTATGGATTGCCATCATGCGTCGGCTCCTTGCCCTCAAACGCGATCGACTGCTTCCATCGCTCTTTGCCATCGGCACGATCGAAACAGATCACCGATCGAACCGCCCCCTTCTCCTGAGCCTGCGTGATGAAGATTCGCTCACCCACCACAATCGGCGTCGAATTGCCAGGCCCAGGCAGCGCCACTTTCCACGTCACATTCTTCTCGCGATCCCACTCGGTTGGCAGCCCCTTCTCCGCACTGATGCCCATCCCGCCGCTGCCGCGCCAAGCTGGCCAATCTTCCGCAACAAGCGCACTGGCGAACATGAGAATGAGCACCACAGACGCCGTTGTTCTTGTAATCAATCGCATGATGAAACCTCCAGCAAATTGCTCTCCACAGTGTACCCGCCTCCGCCGATCCCAAGTCTCCTGC
>CAZYQL010000178.1:0-3653 GCA_964650055.1 uncultured Phycisphaeraceae bacterium
AAGCGACAAAGGGAATTACGCCGCGAATATGGAGAAGTGCGAGATCGGCACGCGTGATGAAAATATCGAAGGCGAGCCGACAGGTGAATTGGAAAAAGTTCACACGCCCAACTGCCCCGGCATCGTCGAAGTCGGCAAGCTGATGAAGACCAAGACGAAGAACATGCTCAAGACGCTGGTCTTCAAGGTGAATGGCATCAAGCCACCAGAGCAACGCGTGATGTCCGGCGTGCCTGCCGATGCCAAGTGGCTGCTCTGCGTGGTACGCGGTGATCATGAAGTCAACGAAGGCAAGCTTCGCCGTCGCTGCGATATGGAGATCGAACTCGCTGATGAACGCGAAGCTCGCGACGCCGGTTTTGCCATTGGTTACGTCGGGCCGCACGCCGCAGTAGGCCGTGAAGACACCGTCGTCTTCGCGGATCATGATGTGATGCAAGGCGGCTTCTGGGTGACCGGTGCGAACGAAGCGGATCATCATGTGAAGCACTTCAATTGGAACCGTGATTACCTGATGCCTCGCATCACTGCGATGAAGCCGCTCGAACCAGTGCGCGACATTGATGGCTCAACCTACACGCCGCCATCGCCTTCTATTCTTGACACTGCCGACCTCCGCAACGCCGTCGAAGGCGACCCCTCGCCCAAAAACGACGGCGGCATCCTGCGCTCCACCAAAGGCATCGAGATCGGCCACGTCTTCAAACTCGGCACCAAGTACACCCAGGCGATGGACTTCACCGTTGTCGATGAAACCAACAATCGCATCCCCGTTCTCATGGGTTGCTACGGCATCGGCGTCAATCGCATTCTCGCTTCCGCCATCGAACGCAAAGACGCTCAGCACAACGGCCACGACGAGAACGGCATCATCTGGCCCGCTGCCATCGCACCGTTTCAGGTTTGCATCACGCCCATCAAGTACGAAGGCGCACTCAAGGAAACTGCTGACAAGCTTGCTGCGGAAATCGAATCGCTGCGCTCGCCGGTGGGGCCTTGCACGTTCTTCCATCCTGATGTGATCATCGATGACCGCGAAGAGAGGCCGGGCGTGAAGTTTAAGGATGCGGACCTCGTCGGCTTCCCCGTGCGCATCACCATCGGCGACAAAGCGCTGGCCGAGGGCAAGGTGGAAATCAAAGCCCGCACGGCTGCGAAGGCGGAACTGATTCCCGTTGCAGAAGCTGCCGCGAAAGTAATTGAGCTGCTAGCGGGGATGTGAGCACGGCGAGACAAGCAGGGCAAGTGGAGCCGCGACTCAACGAGTCGCGGACGCCTACGGCCTGATGGAGCGCACCTCAACACCACAGATCTTTGACTGACGCGCTGCGTGCTTGGCCCTTTAGGCCATTGAACTACCGCGCGATTGTTCCGCCTTCATGTCGTTGACGTCCGCGACTCGTTGAGTCGCGGCTCATGCAATTCACAATTCTTGTGACGAAGCTGATCTGGTCGATATGCCCAGAGCCCGCTATGTCCCATTTGTTTTTGAAGGAAGTGATTGCATGGGTTGGTTTCTCAAACGGAAAAAGGGTCGTTCTGCTGCTGTCAAGCGTAAAACCAGCGAGCCTTGGGATCGCGCTCGGACGCTACAGGGTCTGAAGTGGCTGGCCTCGGCGGCGATTCTTATCGGGCTTTTCTTCGGCTGGAAATATGGCCAGGTGGAGCTGATTGGTTATGCCGCCTCGCGTGGCAAGCCGGTGTCGGCGGAGCAGGTGGAACTGGTCAATTGCCCCGGCTGGATTCATGCCGATGTGCAGCGCGATCTGCGCTGGCTGGCGAGCGGTTACCTCACGACTGATCCGATGAATCGCCAGGGTCTCGATGAAGCCTTCAAAGCCCTCGCCGCCAACGCGTGGATCGAATCGATCGATCGACTCGACCGCACGCACAAGGGTCTGCGCGTTCACGCTCAGTACCGCGCTCCCGCAGCGCTGGTGATGATTCCGCGCTCACGTGAACATGGCGATGATTACCTGCGCAAGACCGATCGCTTCTTCGCTATCGATGGACGAGGTGTGCGCTTGCCGACGGATAGCCTGGGCCAGCGCGATGTGCCTTATACGTTTGCGCAGCTCAAGACGATTCCATTGCCGGTGATTGTCGGCGTTGCCGCTGCTGCTCCCAAAGCGGGACAAATCTGGACCGGCGATGATGTGCAGGCTGGCCTGTCACTGGCGAAGCTGCTGTCCGCTGAGCCATATACCAATCAGATCGTGGCTTACGACGTGGCGGGTCGGGACACGCGCAATCGCATCTGGCTGTCGCTGCGAACCAAGACCAATGGCATGGTCTGGTGGGGGCTGCCTCCGGGCCAGGAGCGGACCATTGAGCGCGAAGCGAAAGTGAAGATGCAGTGGCTGGCGCAGATTTCTGCCTCACGCGAGCATCGCTTTCAGATTGATTCAGGTGGCCGCACTGTGGCGCTCTTCACCGAAGTGCCCACGATTCTGCAGCCTGGCGAAGAAGGCATCGCCCACTTCACGAACAACGCGGATTTCAGGTCCAGCGATCTGATTCAGCGGACACGTTTGAATCAGCGATAAATGAAACGCCATTCAATCCTGCATGAATGAACCTCGCAGCTTCATTGGCGATACCATTGCTTAAGGTGTCGCATGACGGAATCACAAGCACAATTTGATAGGCCAGAGGGCGAAGGCCAGCGCGAGGATGAAGCGTCTTTGCCGCCGGTTGTTTTTGAGCCACTGGATATTGATGATGAGGCGGAAGAATCGCCACGCCCCACGCCGCTGCCATATCGCCGCAAGCGCGTTCGGCCACAGAGCGAAGATGGCTCGCGAGAAATGATGCTCGGCTGGTGCCTCTGGCTGCTGGCGAGTTGGATTATGCTGGGCATGGGATTCAACGGCACGCCCATTCGCCAGATGATTTTCGCCTCCTGCATCGGCATGATGATCGTCTGGCCCGCCTATCGCCTGAGTCAAAATGGAAGAGCGGAGGGGACAGGAATCAGGGGACAGGAAACAGGAGACAGGGAACAGGAGACAGCCTGTGGCTGTGAGGTTGCTTCGGAAATCAAAAATTCCAAATCCCTCCTCACCCCCGGCCTCATCTTCCGCGACTGGTTCGCTCTCAACGGCGTCTTCCAGGCGGTGATCTGGCCTCACCTAATGACCAAGCACTGGACCCTCGAACAGGCTGGCTGGGTCAGCGCGAGCGTGGCGGCGTGGAGCCTGCTCATCGCGGTGGTGGTGGCTTGGGGCTGCCGTTCGCTCACAGCGATCTGGCGGTTTGCTGCGATGCTGCTCGTGCTGGCGATTCTGTTTGCCGAGCCTGTCGCGCTGATGGTGGCCCGCGATGTGCTGCCACGCGCAGCGGGCAATGTGGCAGCGATCAACTGGTCCATGCACATCAGCCCGATCGAAGCGCTTTACGCACTGACCGCGCCCTCGACGCAGTTCACATCGCAAGGCTGGGCATTGACCGTGATCTGCGTCTTTTTCGCCGCTGTGCTCGGCTGGGTGGGCATCGTCCGAAGCAAGCGGACGTGAAACGGAAATCCTAAATTCCGCGTTCGTCCTTCGTCGTTCGTCTAAACGCAAACGACGATGCCCCGCTCTGTCACCCACACCTATTTTGCGCCTTTTGCGACTCTTTGCGGCCATCTCAATCTCCGTTCGCCAAGGCGA
>CAZYQL010000178.1:3753-5216 GCA_964650055.1 uncultured Phycisphaeraceae bacterium
TTTTGCGCCTTTTGCGACTCTTTGCGGCCATCTCAATCTCCGTTCGCCAAGGCGAACGGCTAACTACGCGGATTCTGCGATTGTCCTGGTTCCGCTGTATTTGCATTTCCCGAACTGCACGTCAATCTGTACCGTTACATACGTTGCAAAGCTCTCCCGTTTTCTCAATGAAGGATGCTGCCTCATGGTTCCACGCACCTCGCTCATCGCCCTGCTCCTCCTCATCACTGCCGCTGCGCCTGCCGCAGCCGCTGATTTCACGCCGCTCTTCAATGGCAAAGACTTCACCGGCTGGAAGCAGCTCAACGGCAAAGCCAAGTACACCATCGAGACCATCGATGGCATCCCCACCATCGTGGGTACCACCGTTGTCAACGAACCCAACAGTTTTCTCTGCACCGAAAAAGATTACAGCGACTTCATTCTCGAACTCGAATTCAAAGTCGATCCCGATCTCAACTGCGGCGTGCAGTTTCGCAGTCACGCCTACCCGGCAGCCACAGAGCTGATCTCATACGACGACAAGGGCAACAAGAAAATCAGCAAGCACCCGGCTGGCCGTGTGTATGGCTATCAATATGAAATCGATCCCGACCCCAAGCGCAATCGCTGGTGGACTGGTGGACTTTACGAAGAAGCAGCGCGCGGCTGGCTCAGTGATCTGACCAGCAACGAACCGGCCCGCAAAGCCTTCAAGCAAGGCGATTGGAACAAGCTCCGCGTTCACGCCCAAGGCGATCACATTCAAACATGGATCAACGGCGTGCAAGCAGTTGATGCCCGGGACCCTGGCGCTCAGTCCGGCTTCATCGGTCTTCAGGTGCACGGCGTGGGCAAGCGCGCTGATCCGCTCAAGGTCATGTACCGAAACATTCAGCTCAAGAACCTGGGCAAACACGAATGGAAGCCGCTCTGGGATGGCAAGACGACCAACGGCTGGAACATTCTCAAAGGCGGTCAGTGGAAAATCGTTGAAGACAAAGATGGCAACTACATCGAAGGCATCAGCGACAAGAGCGAGAAGACGCATGGCATGTTCATCTCCATGGAAAAATTCAGCGACTTCACCATCCGCCTCAAGGCGAAGATTCTCAAGGGCAACAGCGGCTTTTACTTCCGCGCTGAGCCGGTCAAAGGCGGCGTGAGCGTGGCGGGTTTTCAGGCGGAACTGGATGCGGAGAAGGACAACGGCGGGCTGTATGAGACCAACGGCCGTGCGTGGGTGGTGCAGCCTAAGCCGGAGGATGTGAAGAAATACTGGCGCATCGGCGAGTGGAATGAAATGGTCGTCAGCGCTCACGGCACGCGCATCGTCGTGCACGTCAACGGCACCAAGACGGCTGAGCTACTCAATGATGAAAAAGGCCGTCGCGAAGGGCTCATCGCGCTACAGATGCACGGCGGGCAGGACATGCATGTGATGTTCAAGGATATTCAGATGCTGGTGGAAGCGAGGGAGTAAA
>CAZYQL010000178.1:5316-8054 GCA_964650055.1 uncultured Phycisphaeraceae bacterium
CTGTTCAGCGCCAACATAAGGAGCGTTCCATGTCTCGTCGCTTTTCCCGTCGTACCTTTGTGAAGGGTGCCGTCACCGGTGCCGCTGTGGTTCTTCTGCCTAACGTCACGCGCAACGTGCTGGGTGCCAACGATGAAATCAGTGCGGCAACCATCGGCGTGGGTGGCCGTGGCGGTTCGCATATCGGGGCGCTTTACAAGGTGCCCGGCGTGCGCGTCATCGGCGTCTGCGATGCAGACAAGGGCAACCTCGGCCGCACCGCTGACTCCATCGCCAAGAAGCTGCCCGGCGGCAACGCCATCGCCGAGATCGATGTGCGGAAACTTCTGGACAACAAGGAAATCGATGTCGTCACCATCGCCACGCCCAACCACTGGCACTCGCTGATGGCCATCTGGGCGATGGAACGCGGCAAGCACGTTTACTGCGAAAAGCCCGTCAGCCACAACGTCTGGGAAGGACGTCAGGCGGTCAACGCATCCCGCAAATATAAGAAGATCTGTCAGACTGGAACGCAGAGCCGCGCCAGTCGCAAAGGCATCGGCGAAGCGGTCGAGTTTGTGCAGTCGGGTGAACTGGGCAAGATTCAGTATGCCGTGGGCACCTGCTTCAAGCCGCGTCAGTCCATCGGCAAGCTCAAAGAGCCTTTGAAGATTTCCGACAACATCGATTACGACCTCTGGTGCGGCCCCGCTGCCAAGGTCGATCTCTTCCGCCCCAAGCTGCACTACGACTGGCACTGGGATTTCAACACCGGCAACGGCGACCTGGGCAACCAAGGCATTCACCAGATGGACATCGCCCGCTGGTTCCTCGGCGAGAAGACGCTCTCCCCGCGCGTCATGGCCATCGGCGGTCGCCTCGGTTATGACGATGCTGGTGATACGCCCAACACCGAAATTATTTTCCACGACTACGACAAAGCCCCGCTGATTTTTGAAGTACGCGGTTTACCCAAGAGCGGCCTCGACTGGAAGACCGGCATGGACAACTACCGCGGCGCAGGTGTCGGCGTTGTCGTGCAATGCGAAGGTGGCCACATGGTGATTCCTAATTACTACAGTACGTCGGCGCATGACAAGGATGGCAAATCCATCAAGTCGTGGCGCGAGACCGATCCGATGACGCCGCACGTGGCCAACTTCATCGCCTGTGTCCGCTCCGGCAAGTCGAGCGAGCTTTTCGCCGACATCGAAGAAGGCCACCTCTCTTCGGGTCTGTGCCACACCGGCAACATCTCCTACCGCCTAGGCAAAAAGGCCAAGGCGGATGACATCCGTCAGCAGATCAAGAGCCACAAGGAAGGCAGCGCCTCCTTCGAGCGCATGGCTGAGCATCTGAGCAAGAACGGCATCGACATCAAGGATGAAACCGTCACCATCGGGCCTTGGCTCTCGATGGATGTGAAGACCGAAAAATTCACCAATAACGAAGCCGCCAACAAGCTGCTGACGCGTCCGTACCGCGATGCTTACGTGGTGCCTGACCTGTCGCCGCTGGCGTAAAACGCATTAAGCAAAGCTGTCATCTCTTGGCGTCCGGCGACGATCTGAAACCGGACGACAAGCGATAACAAGGAGTACCATCATGCCTTCTCCCAAAGAGCGATTCATCGTCGATGCCCGAGGTCGGCGGATCGAGGTGATTCTTCCTTTCGATCGTTACGAAGAGATGCTCGCTCAGATCGAGGAGCTTGACGAGATCAGGGCCTATGACGCGGCCAAGGCGTCAGGCGAAAAGCCGGTGGCGTTCAAAAGGTCTGCTTGAATCGTCGAGACGTTTATGAATAGGAGTCGATCAATCATGCGCTTACTCGCACTCATCACTTATTTTGCCTTGGCCACACCCTTGCTCGTTGCCGCCGATGAAGCCAAACCTTCCGCGCCTCTGCCCGAAGGATACAAGCTGCTTTACTCGCAGCTTTTCGATGAAGCCGATGCGCTTTTTGGCTATCAGTTCAGTGATGCCAATGCGTGGAAACTTTCCGACAAAGGTGTCGGCGACAAGGGCGGCGCTCTCGAACTGCACAAGCAAAGCAACTACAAGACGAAGGTCCGTTCGCCCTTCAACATCGCGCTCCTGGGCGATCGCACGTTTGGCGATTTCGTTCTCGAAGCTGATGCCCTTCAGACCGGCAAAGAATATGGCCACCGCGACATGTGCTTTTTCTTCGGCTTCACCGATGTCACCAAGTATTACTACGTCCACATCGCCACCAAGGGTGATGCCAACGCCCACAACGTCTTCATCGTCAACGATGCCCCGCGCAAGAATTTCGCCAAGGAAACCACCAAGGGCGCCGACTGGGGCCTTGAAAAGTGGAACCACATCCGACTCGAACGCGACACCAAAGCAGGCACGATCAAAGTCTTTTTCAACGACATGACCAAGCCGATCATGATCGCGGAAGATAAAACTTTCCTCGAAGGCTACATCGGATTCGGTTCGTTCGATGACACCGGCAAGGTGGATAATGTCCGCATCTGGGGCCCGGAGTCGAAAGAAAAGAAGGGCAAGATTTTCCCGGAAGCAGCAGCCAAATAAGTGTGCGATTAAGGGGGTTCCGCTGAGCCGCGACTCAACGAGTCGCGGACGCGCACTACCTGGTGGCGTGTGAATCGCGCGGTTGTTTTCAGCCTGTGATCGCATGCATGCCACTTGCTACACTCGTGCCATGTCACTTCCCACCGACATTCGCCCTGTTGCCGCCTCCGTCTATTTCATTCCTGTCGCCACGC
>CAZYQL010000179.1:0-2097 GCA_964650055.1 uncultured Phycisphaeraceae bacterium
GCATGTAGCGTTGCCGCCGGCTGCGCAGGCTACATGCGTTTGCCCCGACAGTCGCGCCAGGACTGCCGATCGATTTTGTCCTTCACCCTGGCGATGCAAGTCTGGTGGCCTGCCTCGCCTTGCTCACCGTGCCCACCTTGTGCAGGGGCAGCGCATTTCATGGTGTGTTCGTCAACAATTTAACAGTTGAAATTTAGTTAAATATGTGATAAACTATGCCTGGGATGACTGGTTTGATTGGCTTGCTGGGCTTGGTCTGCTTGATCGTTTCTACAGCATTGAGGGGTAGAAGGTAGATGTCCTACTCGTTTACCCTGAACCGCGAGCTAATCGAAGAATCGAAAACGACTTATAATGATAGACACGATTGAAAAACCCGTGGATAGACAAATTCGGCTACAAGAAAAGCCTTGCCAACCGCGAGTTGGATCGAGATCGGCCTATGTTGACAAGTTGTCCACAAAGGTACCGGGGCCTGGTCTGTATAGGCATATTGATCGTAACTCCAACAAATTAAACTATTTATAATTAATGATTTGACAGGAAGGCCATTTTCTGCGACAATGATCCCCAACGTAAGGTTTCATACACATGAATAAATCCACTACTGTTAATAAACGCAAAAAGACCATCAGCCGCAAGGCTGCTGCTCCTATAACTCCTGTAAAGACAACCATGGCCACACCCAAGGGTACGAAGTCCGCCGCCTCGAAATCTAAATCCACGACACCCAAGACAACCGACCCCATCGCCAACTACACTACAGCGGTGCGATGGCTCAATACCCATACCAATTACGAGCAGATGCGCATTGTCCCATATAACACGCGCACGTTCAGCCTTGATCGCATGCGAAAGCTGCTCGAGGTGCTGGGCAATCCTCACGAACAGATCAAGTGCGTTCAGATCGCTGGCACCAAGGGCAAAGGCTCCACCTGTGCCATGCTCGCCAGTGTTCTTAAGACCTGTGGCTACACCACCGGCCTCTATATCTCGCCTCACCTCGTGGACCTGCGCGAACGCATCACCATCGATGGCCACATGATCAGCCACAGCGATATGGCTGATGTCCTCAAAACCATCGAGGCCAACTACAAAGTCTTCGGCGACAACCCGCCCAGCTTTTTCGACATCATGACCGGCGTCGCTCTGCGCCACTTCGCCGACCAAGCTGTCGATATCGCCGTCCTGGAAACCGGCTTGGGTGGTCGGCTCGATTCCACCACGGCTGTTACTCCGCTGGTCACCGCGATGACCCACATCAGCTTGGACCACATGAACATCCTGGGCAAAGAGACCACGCAGATCGCCAAGGAAAAAGCGGGCATCTTCAAGAAGGGCATCCCCGCTGTCAGTGTCGAGCAGGATCCCGAAGTCGTGGCTGTGCTCGATGAAGCCGCTGCGGCGGTGGGCACGACTGTCGAATACACCGGCAAGCAGATCGACTTCAGCTATCGCTTCGAAGCCAACAAGGAACTGGGCCCGCACACCCGCGTCAGCATCACCACGCCGACGAGCCGCTGGGAGCATGTCGCTGTCCCTCTGCGCGGCGAACACCAGGCCCACAACTGCGGTCTGGCCCTGGGCGTTCTCGACAAACTCAAAGCCAACGGCTTCAACATCCCCGAAGAAAAAGTCACCACCGGTCTGGCCGCCACGCAGCTCGCCGGCCGGATGGAACAGGTCTGGACTGAGCCACGCGTCATTCTCGATGGTGCTCACAACGGCGTCTCCATCAAGGCGCTCATCCGCGCCTTGGGTGCCCACATCGCCTACGACTCGCTCGTGGTCATCTTCGGCTGCGGCCAGGACAAAGATATCAACGGCATGCTCAAGCAGCTCTCGCTCGGTGCTGACAAAGTCATCTTCACCAAAGCCAAGAACAACCCTCGCGCCATGGAGCCGGAGGACCTGATCCACCGGTTCAATGATCTCTCGGGCAAGATGTCGCAGGCTGCCCCGACGCTGGAAGATGCGTTGCGATTGGCTGGGCGTGCGGTCAGCCGTGAGGATTTGATCGTCATCACCGGCAGCTTCTACTTGGTGGGCGAAGGCAAGAAACACTTCGCGGAACTGGCATCGAGGAAGAAGAAGTAA
>CAZYQL010000179.1:2197-6716 GCA_964650055.1 uncultured Phycisphaeraceae bacterium
GATGCCTGGCATGAACACTTTGGCACCTGAATCCGGCAATCGAGTGAAGGACGTGCGATTCACCAAACATGCCATGAGCGTTGATCTCATGGATGGTCGCACCATCACGGTGCCGCTGACTTGGTACCCCTCTCTGCTACACGCCACCGCAACGCAACTCGCCAATTGGCAAACTTGTGCCGCAGGTTTTGGCATTCACTGGCCCGACCTGGATGAAGACCTGAGCACCGAGGGACTTCTGCGCGGAGCACCTGCTCCGCAAGCCAGTCGCAAGTGACACTTTGCACGCACTCAAAATCGTTCAAATCTTTGTACCATGACCTGCGTGATGGTTCCGCTTAAAGAGTCCAACCAAAGAGGCAAGCCGCGACCGGCGATCCTGCGCGCACTGGGCCACGATGAGCCGCCGCAGACGGTGCAGATCGTCGGCGAGACCTACCGCCGACTGGTCATCTTCAAACATGATTCCATGGCCGCCACCGCGCTCTACACCGGCCCGGACGGCCGCGTCATCTGCAAGTTCGCCCGGCAGCAATCCGCCTTCATCTTTCCACTGGCCTGGCTGGGGCGACGCATTGCCCGGCACGAGGCGCGATGCCTCGCGCTGCTCGCTGACGTGCCTCATGTACCCAGGCTTATGGGCAACGTCTGCATCGATGGCAAGCCTCAGCCGCACGTCATTGCGAGGCAGTTCATCCAAGGTCATCCACTGGCGAAACATGAACAGGTGGACGATGACTTTTTTCCGAAGCTCGAAAACACGCTCGACACGATCCATGCGCGAAAGATGGCTTACGTGGATTTGCACAAGCGCGAGAACATCATCGTCGATGAACAGGGTCAGCCGCACCTGATCGACTTTCAGATTTCCTTCATCTTGCCGCGCTCGATCCTGGGCCTGCCGCTGCGCTGGCTGCTTCGTGTCTATCAGCTCGGGGATCAGCATCACCTAAACAAACACATCCACCGCCATCGCCCGGACCTGTTGCCGCCGGGTACACGCGATCCGCAGAAGTCGCCGCCGCTGATCATCAGCCTGTGGCGCATGCTGGTGGCAACGCCCTTCCGCAAGGTGCGTCGCACATTGCTCGTGCTCATCGGCGTTCGCAAAGGCTCAGGCCACGCGGTGAGCGAACACATGCCCGAAGATGCGGTGCAACGCGAAATGAATCGCACCAGCACTACTGCCACATCGGACATGGCGTAAGAACATGGCATAGAATGATCGCATTCCACCATGCTCCGCATCGGCAATATCCAACTCGAAAACCCCCTGCTGCTGGCGCCCATCGCGGGTTACTGCGATCTCGCGTTTCGGCTGGTCGTGCGCCGATTCACCGGGCCTAGTGGCGGTGTCGGCCTCGCGTGTACCGATCTGCTTTGCCCGCAGGCCATGCTCAATGAATCGACCAAGACACTCTGGCTGGCGGCGACATGTCCGGAGGATCAACCGGTGTGTATGCAGATTTACGGAGCCGATGGCGACATCATGGCCGAGGCAGCGCGGTGGGCCGCAGCACACGGCGCGACCACCATCGACATCAACATGGGCTGCCCCGTTGATAAAGTCACCAAGAAAAACGGCGGCTCCACTCTGCTTTGCAACCCCGCGCACACCGTCGAACATGTCGCCAAAAAAGTCGTCAATGCTGTGAACCTGCCGGTGACTGCGAAGATTCGACTGGGGTGGGATGACAACCAACTCATCACCGACACGCTGCCTGTCGCGCTGGCTGATGTGGGCATCGCGGCGATCACGGTGCATGGCCGAACGACGGAGCAGAAGTTCCGTGGCAACGCCCGCTGGGTCAGCGAAGGTCGCGACAACATTCGCACTGTCGTTGAGTCCATGGCGAAACATCACCCCAGCATCCCCGTCATCGGCAACGGCGATGTGAAGACACCGCACGATGCCAAGCGGATGATGGAACAGACCGGCTGCGCTGGTGTGATGATCGGGCGCGGGGCACTGGGGCAGCCTTGGATTTTTCGCGACACGGCTCATCTGCTGCGCACCGGCGAACTGCCGCCGCCCCTGCCGCGCGATGTGAAGGCGCAGGCGATTGTCGATCACTTTGAAAATGTCGTGCGGTACCGTGATGAGCGCATCGCGCTGGCCACGATTCGTCAGCGCGTCAGTTGGTACTCCGCTTTCGTGCAGCCCTGGCCTCACCTGAAACACGATGTGCATCAGTTCACCGATGCCAATGCGTTTCGCGACTACATGGCACAGGGCATCGAATGGATTCGGCAAGGCGTGCCGATTCGCTTTCATCAGTGGAATGAACAGGAAGATGCGCAGCCCGCGGCGGTGTGATGGCGTTGAAGTTTGTCCGAGCCGCAAGATCAGCGGCGCGGCGAAGAGTGAGTTTGGGTTGGGTCGTGAGCATGTCGGAACTCCTCGAATAGGAAGTATCGCGAAGGCCCTCGAACATCTTGCACATGCCAGATGACCGAGGGTGATCGTACTTCAACTTCTTGGAGACAGTGATTGTGAGCGGGTTCCCGAAAATGAAAGATTGGCGGATAGGGCGATATGTATCGTGTGACACGTGCCGAAAAAAGCCAATCGGCGAGTAAACCGCTATTGTCATGCGAGCTTAGCGCGTTGCACCGACGTACAAATGCAGCGATCAGCCTCGATGGAGCGATTCATGAATTTCCGATTGATGATGTTCTTTACCCTGGGACTTGCAACACTCCTGACGCTTGCCGGCTGCGGTTCGACAGCACAAGTGGAATCACAACACGCAGAGGGCGTGGACTTTGGCCAATACAAAACCTACATCTGGCACGCCAAAGGCGTGAACATGGTGAACATCCCGGTGCAGCGCGGCCAACTTGCCCAGCAGGCTGTCAAATCAACCGTGGATCGCGAACTCTCGCTCAAAAACATCAAGCCTGCAACGTTTGAAGCGCCATCGTTCTACATCACGAGCACGGTTGGAGCGGTCAATCGCACCCATGTCAAAAAATGGGGCGAAGGTACCGGCGGCTTCTCCCAAGGGCGCACCGATGTGGCTCTGGAACAGGAACAGGTTCGCGAAGGGACAATCGTGCTCGATTTCATCGATAACCAGACCGGCGAGCTGTTCTGGCGCGCCACTGCACACGGTGCCATCGAAGCGACCGAAGACCCCAGGGCAAAAGTCGAGGCGGCGGTGCGGGCGATGCTCAGTCGGTTTCCACCCAAGTAAGCGGAGGAACCCACCCACAGGAGTGAGTGGGCTTTGCATTCGCTATCACCGCAGTCATTCACCTACCACTTCATTCATCTACCGCGTCAATGCACTTCTTCTTCATTCATCTTCCACTTCGCCGGTGACTTCATCGGCATCTACCGCGGTGTTGAGCTTGGCCATGATGCCTTTGTTCTCCAGCACCTTGAGGCGGACTTCATCGAAGAGGTCGGGGTTTTCGCGCAGGAAGGTCTTCACATTCTCGCGGCCTTGGCCCAGGCGAACGTCGCCGTAGCTGAACCATGCACCCGACTTATCGATGACGCCGGCTTCGGCGGCCAGGTCGAGCAGATCGCCCGAGGCAGAGATGCCTTCGTCGAACATGATGTCGAACTCGGCCTGTCGAAACGGCGGCGCGATTTTGTTCTTGACCACCTTGGCGCGGGTGCGGTTGCCCACGGCAACATCGCCTTCCTTAATAGTGGCGGTGCGGCGGATGTCGATGCGGACGGAGGCATAAAACTTGAGCGCCTTGCCGCCGGGGGTTGTTTCGGGGTTGCCGAACATGACGCCGATCTTTTCGCGAATCTGATTGATGAAGATCACGGTGCACTTGCTCTTGCTGATGGCACCGGTGAGCTTTCGCATGGCCTGGCTCATGAGGCGGGCCTGCATGCCCATCTGAGCGTCGCCCATTTCGCCTTCAATTTCCGCACGGGGAATCAAGGCCGCCACCGAGTCCACCACAATCACATCAACCGCATTGGAGCGCACCAGCAGCTCGCAGATTTCCAGAGCCTGTTCACCCGTATCCGGCTGCGACACGAGCAGGTCTTCCAGATTGACGCCCAGCCGACGGGACCAGGAAGGATCCAGCGCATGCTCGGCATCAATGAAGGCGGCGACGCCTCCGGTCTTCTGGGCTGAGGCGATGACATGAAGCGCAAGCGTGGTCTTGCCTGAAGACTCAGGGCCAAAGATTTCGATGATGCGGCCGCGCGGGATGCCTCGGCCGCCTAGGGCGATGTCGAGACTGATCGAACCTGTGGAGATACCGGGGACGATCATGGAAGGATCGTCATCAAGGCGCATAATGGAGCCTTTGCCGAAGGCTTTTTCGATCTGGGTAACAGCCCGGTCGAGGGCCTGGGCCTTGCCGGCGTCGGCGTCGGCTTTGGTGGAGGAGGATTCACGTGATTTGGCCATGTCGGTGCCTTTGCTTTTGGTTGAGCGTCCGTTGCTTGAAGCGAGGGACTTGGTTTCGGGCTGTGCGGGCATTGCTGTCATCACCATGATGGCCTCCAGTTTGAATGGCGTCAATGAAGAGGGTCTAAAAACAC
>CAZYQL010000179.1:6816-8021 GCA_964650055.1 uncultured Phycisphaeraceae bacterium
AAAAACACAGGTCAAACAAGTACGGTGTTCGTAAGGTATCTTCTTTTCGGCGCTTTGCAAGGGGGTAGATGAAATATTTGGAAAGTTTTTGTTAGGGTGCGTTTTGAACCCTTGAAACAGACGCGCAGCCAGGACGCTGCGGCTACTTAGGATGCGGACGCGCGGCTGGAGCGATTGTGGGTGCCATGGCAAGATGGGAAAAATAGAGCGTTGTATTTGCATGTGCAGCAATTGAATTGTTCATTTCACCTGTTCATCAAGCGTGTCAAGTGACGCGAACTTTGCCGCCTGTTCCGGATATGACGGAGCCTTGGCTTTGTCTGACGAAATGGCGACTCAAGAACGTCAAGTAGCGTGTAATGGTGGACGATGAGCGTGGTGTCGAACGTAACTCCGATGCGAAATGCAGCGGGGAAACGAAAGATGAATCGCATCATCTTTGACAATGAGGGTTAGGCGGTCAGCGTGTTGCTGATCGTCATGCACCGTGGTACTGGGTCATGTTGGCCCGCACGGAACAAATGGTTGGTTGGTCTCTAGATTAGGGAGAAAGCACATGAAGAAGGCACGTAACGGTTTGCAATCGGGTTTTACGCTGGTCGAAATTCTGATCGTGGTGGTGATCTTGGGCATCTTGGCCGCGATCGTCATCCCCCAGTTCACCAGCGCCAGTGAGTCAGCGAAGAGCTCGAGCTTGGTTTCACAGCTCCAGACCATTCGCAGCCAGTTGGAACTTTACCAAGTTCAGCACAACGGCGACTATCCCGCACTGGCCACGTTCTGGACTCAGATGACCACGAAGACGGGCGTCGATGGCGCAGCAGCTGTCGCCGGCTCACCTTCCTATGGCCCTTACCTTCAGCAGGAGTCAGTGAATCCGTTCGAGCAATCGTTCACGGTCGCTGCGGCCGCGGCCGATGGTGTGGGCTGGCAATATGATGAAGACACCGGTGCCATCACTGCTTCAATGGCTACCGCTACTGCGGACAAAGTGTTCCCCACTGTCGTTCCTGCGAACGACATCACGGTCTACTGATCCTGATTCGTTCATCTCGAAACAAAATCACCTCGGCCTTAGGGTCGGGGTGATTTTTTTATTGGAATCCAAATGGAATCCGTGCACGCAGGCATGGCACCTTGAAGGTGCCATGCCTATTCATATAGCCCCGGCTTTAGCCGGGGTGATTCAACGATGTCGTACCGTT
>CAZYQL010000180.1:0-2397 GCA_964650055.1 uncultured Phycisphaeraceae bacterium
GGTGCGTCAGCGCAAAGCCTTGACGCACCCTACATGCAATGGCCTTTGCTCTATTGAAGCAATCGCCCCACGTTTTTGATTAGGGTACAATTGATGTTCTGCTAGGCAGTTATTCGCAGAACACCGTTGTTTCTCGTCTCTCCTTTGGAGCTTCATGATGAAAGTACTTGCTGCGTTTTTCCTGGTCGTTGTGCTCGCTGTCGCGGGATGGTTTATGCTTTCATCGAAGCTGCCCGAGGCGGATTTCATCATCATCGCCGGTGCGGAGGTCGATACGCTCGATCCCCAGCAGGCCAGTTGGCTCACCGATTTTCGCGTCATCGAGTGCATGTACGAAACGCTCGTGGGTGTCAGCACGGAGACGTTGAAGCTCGAGCCTTCCGCTGCATCCAAATGGGAAATCAGCGAAGACAAACTTACTTACACCTTCCACATTCGCCCCCAAGCGAAATGGAGCAACGGCGACCCGCTCACCGCTCACGACTACATCTACGCCTGGCAGCGGGCCATGCTCCCCGACCACAACACGCAGTACGCCACGATGCACATGCACATCAAAGGTGCCAAGGCATTTCACGAAAAGCGCGTCGCTGATCTCAAATCTTTTGCCGCCGGCTCCACCCGCACTGTCGAAGCCGCCACCGAACTTTGGAAACAGACCCTGGCTGATTTCGATGCCAACGTAGGCCTCAAGGCACTCGATGACAAGACGCTGGTTGTCACCCTCGAAAAACCCACCGCTTATTTTCTCGATCTGATTGCCTTCAATACTTATGCCCCCGTTCATCGCAAGAGTGTCGAAGAATCCATCTCCATCGATCCCGATGGCCCGCTCAAGATCGATGCCAGCTACTTCAGCAATCCGCAGCGCGCCATCGTCAACGGGCCTTATGTTCTGTCGCAGCGAAACTTCAAGGAATACACGCTGCTCACCGCTAACCCGCACTACTGGGCCAAGGATCAGATGGGGAATCAGTCGATTCTGGTGCGCGTGATTGAGAATGAAAACACCGCGCTGCTCGAATACAACCAGGGCAACGCCCACTGGCTGCCGGATATTCCGACGACTTCGCCGCTGGCTGCCGATCTGGTGCAGCAGCAGAAAGAGGGCAAGCGCAAGGATGTGCACATGGAACTGGGCGCGGGGACTTACTTCTATCACTTCAACTGTCAGCCTCAGTACAAAGGCAAGGACAACATTCTGGCTGATCCACGCGTTCGCCGTGCGCTGTCGATGGCGATTGATCGCAAGACGCTCGTGGAGAAGATCACGCGGCTGAATCAGCCTATCGCTTTGACCATGACACCGCTCAATGTCGTTGTGGGTGGATACAAGCCGCCGGTTGAAGCTGGCGTGGGCTTTGATCCCGATGGCGCGAAGAAACTGCTCGCCGAGGCTGGCTTCCCCGATGCCAAAGGCTTTCCCACCGATATGAAGATTTCCTACAACACCGGCAGCAGGCATGAAATCATCGCTCAGCAGATTCAGCAGGACTGGGAAAAAATCCTGGGCGTGAAGGTCGCCTTGGAAGGCGCGGAGAAGAGCCAGATCATGGAAATTCGCCGTGACCACAACTTCACCATCACCCGCGGCGGCTGGTACGGCGACTACCCCGATCCCACCACCTTCCTCGAGCAGTTCCTCTCCGGTGACGGCCACAACACCTCCGCCTACAGCAACCCGAAATACGATGAGCTTTACCGCGCTGCCGAGAAAGAATCAGACGAGGCCAAACGGTTCGCCCTGTTCCGCGAAGCCGAGGCGATCCTGCTCAGCGATCAGCCTATCGCCCCGATTTATCAGTATGTGCACATCAACATCTACGACAAAGATAAAGTGAAGAACCTCAACACCAACCCGTGGAACTACCGCCAGTTCCACGCGGTGAAGGTGATTAAGGATCAGAAATAAGGGGGAAGGCCTGCCGATCAGTGCAACGAGACAGCGAATAAACAGCGCAACAAGACAGCGAATAAAACAGCGCAATAAAACAGCGCAATAAAAAACGAGGTAGTCATATTGCCGGGGCAGCGACGGGTATTCGTGGAGGGTGCACATCGTGCTGCCGTCCGACCGTCATTGGCTGCGTTCGCTGCCGGCAAGGGCTTGCCTCGTTCTGGGCCCGTAGGCCCCTAGCAACTGCACCAACTCAGCGTGGCGAATCTCGATGGGTTGAGGCGACTTTGGCTTATGCTCGCAAGCGACTACGGGCTCGCTGCGGCATGAATTGTTTTCGCTCCGCATCGCGGTTCGCTTCTGTATGTATTGTAGCTCCACAAACGCAGGGGCCAAGTGTTTTTTGCATTTGATATGACAAAGAAAAACCTACGATTGCATGCTCCGTTTGTTTTTCGGATTAACGATCTTGCGTGGCACTGGCAGGCCGTCGCTCTGGA
>CAZYQL010000180.1:2497-4467 GCA_964650055.1 uncultured Phycisphaeraceae bacterium
CGGCCAGTGCCACACGATCGATGTAATGTGGGTCTGTCCTAAATCATTTCCACCGTCACACGGTTGCCGAAGGTTTTCACCACGCGGACGCGCTTGCCGGTATCGACGAAGCCGCCCACGCTTTGCACATCGATGACGTGATCGTGAAAGAGCGCCTTGCCCATCGGGCGCAGATCTGCGGTGACGCGTCCTTCATCACCCACGCGCACAAACACATTCGCCAGTTCATCGCCGGCGATCGCTTCACGGGCGGCGGCGACGTCAGGATGTTCCTCTGGCCGTTCCATCGAACCCTCGCCATCCTCACCGTTTTGCGAAGCGTAGCCATAGTCGCGGCGAGGCAATCCATCTTGCACATTGGTACGCAGCGGCTGCGAAGCGGTCAGCACCATGCGATTAAAAAACGGCAACTGGCCATAGTGTTTGACAACGAAGAACAGCCCGACGCAGCCGACGATCAGGCCCAGGAGCGTCCACATCGCCGAGGCCTGGAGCGTGGCCATCATCTCTGGTGGGGGCAGAGGCATCGGGCCTTTGCCGGTGGTGGGGACGACGGCGAGGATCACACCGGTGAGCATGCCGATGATGCCGCTGATGCCTAGGACGCCAAATCCGGGCGTGACAAAAATCTCCGCCATCAGCAGCAAAAAACCTATGAAAAACAGCAGCAGATGCCAGACCTCCGCCAGGCCCACCAGCATCGGCGAGATGATCAGCAGGATCATCGCACCCGCGGCGACCATGCCAAAGACACTGATGCCCGGCGCCATCATTTCAATCACCACGCCCAGGAGGAAGATGACAATCAGCGCTGCACGCACCGGCATCGACACGAGAAATCCCGCCATCGTTTCCGACCATGTTTCATCCACGCGATAGACCACCGATGCTGAAAGATATTTCTCGATGTCCACATCCTTAAGAAAAGTGCCCGGCAGCGCCAGCCCGATCTTCACCGCGTCATTCGTGCCCAGCGTCAAGAGCGTCGAGCCATCGTGTACCTCATCGATCAGCTTCCACTGTCCACGATCCGCATCGGTGGCAATCTCCCGCTTGGCCAGGCCGACTTTCGTGATGTCTTCAATGGCATCGCTGGCCCCAAACAGCTTGCTCACTTCATCAACTAAGCTCGACTTCGATTTGCCATCGACCATGATCTGGTAATCGATCTGATTGACAATCGTTCGCCTCGGGCCACCGGTGACCGGATCGATTTCGGATTTGTGTTCAACGAGATAAAGCTTCACACCCAGCACGCACATGGCGTGGAAGATGGCGTAGGGATAGTTGTTGTCCTGCGCGTTGCTGCGGAACTCGGTGAGCAGCGGGCTCAGGGCCTTGGCGCGTTCGGTGGGTGCGAGACTGTTGCCCAGTGCAGAAATCGGCGCGCAGTCGCCGGTGGCGGCGGCGGGGGACATGATGATGTGACCACAAGCAGAGGCGATGAGAATGCCTGCGGAATAAGCCTTGTCATTGATCCAGGCGATGGTGGGCACGCGGGTGCGATCAGGGCGTTCGATCTGAGCGCGGATGTATTTGGAAATTTGCAGAGCGCTGTCGAGCACGCCGCCGTTGGTGTTCATTTCAAAGACGATGACATCGACACCGGCCGCGATGGCGCGTTCGACACGGCGTTTCACACTTTCAACGGTGAAGTCATAGATCGTGCCTTCGATGGGAATGATCGCCACCTTGCCGCCGGCGGGTAATGCGAGCGCGCCGCTGCGCACAATCATCGGCGCAGGCTTGGGGGCAATCAATGGCGGCACTGTCGCGGCATCCGGCTGCGCAGGCGTTTCACCGGCAGCCTCACCCGAAGGTGCAGCGTCATCGGCAAGCAGATCGCGCGGACTGCCCAGCATCATATTGCCCGCAATAAGCAGGCCCAGACAAAGCCACATCAGCGCCCGGCGAAAGAAAGTGTTCATCACCCGATTATAGGCACTGTGCGCGTGAGCCATAAGGTGCGG
>CAZYQL010000180.1:4567-7977 GCA_964650055.1 uncultured Phycisphaeraceae bacterium
CCGCTCACGTGAATCAGCGTCGTGCCCGCCAGGCTGTTGTTGTGAATCAGTTTGGCGATGTCGCTTTCCAGCCGAATGCATCCTTCCGAGCGCGGCGTATATGCAATGTCGCCATGCGTGTGCATCGCGATGTAGCGCGGCTCATGAATCACCCACGTCGCGTAGTAACACGAAAAGGCCCGCTCCAGATGATCGGAAAAACCTGCGATGCGAAACGTCCCCTTGGGCGTGCAGAATGAATCGACCTGATTGCTCTCAATCATGTCATCGCAGTTCGCCCCGTTCTTGCCTCGCCCGGGACACGATCGCCACGGCCCATGAGGCGCCTTAGCTGCCAGCGGCCCGCTCCAGTAAAGCCGAATCTGATGATGCGGGCTGGTGACATCGAGCGTGATCAGGGCGATGTGCGTGCGCGGAAAATCGGGATTGCGAAAAGCTGTGTCATAGCCTTGGCCAACGCGAGCCCCATCGCCTTCTCCATAGCCGGGCACAAACTTCACCGCACTCATCGCCGGCGGTGCAATGCGCGGCACAGCTACTGTGGGGTCTTCAACGCGAACCACCGTCACCATCCAATCTTCCCACGTGCGCTTCTGCTGAGCCGCGCAGCCCATGCAGGTCATCACCCACAGCAAACACAAACGAAACAGCAACGAATAAGGCATGAATCAACTCCAGTACCACCACAATCTTCTTGCGACACCGCACACAAAGGACTACGCTTGATCCCGCGTTTCAACGTGGCTTTGACAGTATCGCATGATACGGAGGTGACCCATGATGGCATTTGGCGGTATCGGTTTTATGGAAATGTTGCTGGTCGTGCTCATGGGCGGCGGGCTGAATCTACCCGTGGGCCTGCCTCCGATGGCGGATGATCCGAAGATGTCGCAGGTCGCGCCGGAACAGGCGCTGATCTATATGAGCTGGGCTGGCACCGCCCAGGCCAACGCCAACAGCGGCAACGCCACCGAGAAACTTCTCGCTGAGCCGCAGGTCAAATTCATGCTCAAGAAAATCGAGGATGGCATCCTCGGTGCTGTTAATCATGAAGCGCGAAACGATGAAGACGCCAAGGTGCTGATCAAGCATGGCCATCTGCTACTGAAACAGATGCTGCTGCGCCCGACGACGATTTATCTGTCCAAATTCGATCCCGTTGCAGAAGCGCCGACGGTCGAAGCGGGCCTCGTCGTCAACTTCGGCAAAGACGCCGCCGCTGCGAAAGTTGCACTCGAAGCGTTTGAATCGATCCTCGTCAAAGAGCTTGGCGCTGATGTGCAGGTGATGCCCGCTAATGAAGGTGGCCTGCGCCGTCTGCCGCTGCCTGAGGGTGAAGCGCCGCTGGTGGCGTGGGGTTTTGAAGGGGAATATCTGATGATTGCCGTGGGCAAAGAGACGGCCGGCCGTCTTCGCAGTGCGCTGACAAACGGCAAAGCGCCCGCCTGGCTGACGGATGTGAAAAAGCGACTGGCGCTGCCGCGACATTCTTCGCTCACCTACATCAACACCGCTGCACTCCTCAAACAGTTCGGCCCAATGCTCGGCTCCCAAATGATGGGTGGCCCCGAAGGTCGCGCGCAGTTTGATCGCATCATCTCCGTCCTGGGCCTCGACAAAATGAACTACGTCGCCTCCGTCACAGGATTCGATGAAACGAAATTCGTCACCCGCTCCTTCATCGCCACCGCGCCTGATGCCAAGGGTCTGTTCGATCTTATTCCCAAGGCTGGCCTCACCGCTGCTGACCTGCGCGATGTGCCTCGTGATGCAGACCTGGCGCTTATTTTGAAAGCGAATCCCGCCACCATCTTCGATCAGATTGTGGCGATCATCGGTGCCATCGAGCCGCGCGAGAAAGAGGGCATGATGCGCGACATGCAGGAAGCCGAGACAGAACTGGGCTTCCGCGTTAAGGAAGATCTGCTCGCTTCCATCGGCGATGTCTTTTCCATCTACAACTCTCCTTCCGATGGCGGCCTGCTCTTCACCGGTCTCACCGGCGTCGCTGCCGTGAAGGATCACGCCAAGGCTCAGAAGGTGATCACCCAGCTTGAGAGGCTTTTTGATGCAGAATTCAATCGCAATCGGCGTGAAGATCCCAACGCCTGGCGTCGCCGTCGTTATGAGATCAAGACGCTGGAGGTGGGTGAGCACAAGGTGCGCTACATCAACGCGGTCGGCGATGACTGGGTCGTCTCGCCTGCGTGGTGTCTGACCAAGGATCGTTTCATCATCGCGCCTTATCCGCAGATGGTGCGCTCGTATCTCGACCGCGCCGCCAAGCCGCAGGCGGGTACGTTCGCGCAGATTCCGCAGGTGCAGGAACTGTTTGGCAAGGGTGCTGCGCCGGCAAGCATGATGTACCTCGATACGCCTGAGCTTTTCAAGAAGGTGTATCCACTGGCGCACCCCATGATGTCGCTCTTGTGCAGCGAGATGCAGCGCGAAGGATTCGATATCGACATCACCGCGCTGCCCACCGCCTCAGCGATTCAGCCACATCTGACGCCCGACACTTCCACGATGGCACGTGTCAGTGATGGCCTAATTTCCGAGTCGCGTTCGACACTGCCACTGGCGGGTATTTCATCGGGGCTGCCGCTGATGGCGGCTACATGGATGATGAGTGCGCGTTCGATGCAGTACGACACAGCTCCAGCCAACACTGCGCCGCATGAACACGATGAAGAAGGTCACGCGCAGCCGGTGCGGCCTGTTCAGCCTCGCCCGCTCATTGAGACCACCGCCGCCAAACGCACCAAAGCGATGAACGACCTGCGCCAGATCGGCATCGCACTCTTCGTTTATCACAGTGAGAAAAATAGTTCCGCGCCTTCGCTCGACGATCTCAAACCATACCTGGGCAAAGTGATCAAGGAAGATCCCTGGGGCCAGTCGTACCTTTACTTCGGCAAGAACCTCACGCCCGCCGGTGCTAACGCCGCAGAGACACCCTTTGCCGCGACCAGTCATCTGATCGATGGCCGCCGCACCGTGCTCTACGGCGACGGGCACGTTGAGGCGATCGAGGAAAAGCAGTTCAAGAAACAGATGGAAGTGAAGAAGCTGGATTACCCCGCGCCCGTTGAACTCAAAGCTGCTGATGACCGCAAGGCCAAGGACAATAGCAAGGATGCACCCAAATCCAGCGAAAAAGTCCCGGCCATACGGCCGCGCACGCAGACTGAAAAAGAATGAACACGTCGGCAACTCCGATCAGAAGCACCGCCCGCGAAGGTCGGTGCTTTTTCATTTTGTAAAGTGTGCCACGAAGATGAACGCGCAGCACGAAACAGGACTCGGCTGTATCACAGGGCCATCGCATGTACGCTTTTCTGCCGCCCGCTCCCAGGGGGCTCACCGTCCAACGCGTTTTCTATATCTCGCTCCGTGGCGAAGCCTGATAC
>CAZYQL010000181.1:0-2301 GCA_964650055.1 uncultured Phycisphaeraceae bacterium
ATGCGTCGGCAGATTCAGACAACATATCGGTGGGAGCCATTCAATGGGCGCGTGATCTTACGTTCGATCTTTCCAATACCCCGGTTTTCGACGTGTGTGTGCAACGGCAATGATCTGAACGCGATCCACGAGCGTGCGATAGATGATCAGATAAGGAAGCCCTTGAACCACATACTTGTGGGTGGAGTGCAAATACTCTGGCCAACGGCGCGGCGACTCGCATATCTGACTCACGCTGTATTTGATGGCTTCGTACAGTTTTATCGCAGCGGATTCGCTGCGATCTGCATACCACCGGCCGGCAGCAAGCAGCTCTCTTTCTGCCTCGGGATGAAACTCATGCAGAAACTTACCGCGAGCGACCATGCGTCATCGCTTTCAGCTTTTCGAGGACATCATCGCCAGGCACCATCTTCACGCGTCCTTCGTCAATGTCGCATAATCGCTGCGCCACCACATCGGCCCAATCCCCGGCCATCGCATCACTTCCCGATGTCAAGCTGGCGAGAATTTCATCGACCAACAACTCGCGGTCAGCTTCGGCAAGCTTGAGGACATCCGACAGAATGTTTAAACGATTGGCGCTCATACGCTCATTATAGTGTGCGATTGACTCAAATCACAGAATCATGCGTCGGCAGATTCAGCGCGGGTGCCACATTCACCTGCACCAGCTTTTTCTGTTGCAACTTCTTAGCTTCATCTGCATCAACATAATCGCTGTGGCACGAGAGTTTGTCTGCGTCAGGCTCGGCGACTTCAGCCGTTGTGCCAGCTTTTGAAGCTTCCGTGCCTTTAAGTGCCTTCTTGGTTTTGCTGGCGAGTTTGTGAATTTCATCGGGGCTGAGAACGCCGCGCTTGGCGAGGATTTCCTGTTGTTCGGGCGTCAGTGCTGCGGTCTTCACCGGCTTGTCCCATTTCATTTCTTCATCTTTGCCGCTGGCCCATTCTTGAATCTCTTTGCTGATGCGCACGCTGCACCAGTCGTGGCCACACATGGCACAGAAATCGGTATCGACATCCATGTCTTCATCGTGATACGCACGAGCAGTGTCAGGATCGAAAGACAGATCGAAATGTTTCTGCCAGTTGAGGGCAGCGCGGGCCTTGGTGAGTTCATCATCACGGTCGCGCGACTGCGGAATGCCCAGCGCGATGTCCGCAGCATGAGCAGCGATTTTGTACGCCACGCAGCCTTGCTTCACATCATCTTTCTTAGGCAGCCCCAGATGTTCTTTGGGCGTGACATAACAAAGCATGCTCGCGCCGTGATAGGCGGCATTGGTTGCGCCAATGCAGGAAGTGATGTGGTCGTAGCCAGGAAAAATATCAGTGACCAGCGGGCCAAGCACATAGAACGGCGCGCCGTGGCAGAGGCGACGCTGAAGTTTCATGTTGAATTCAATCTGATCCAGCGGCACGTGGCCGGGCCCTTCGATCATCACCTGCACGCCTTTGCGCCAGGCGCGCTCGGTGAGCTTGCCCAGCTCTTCAAGCTCGGCGAGTTGCAACGCATCGCTGGCATCGGCGAGTCCGCCGGGGCGACAGCCATCGCCGATGGAGAAGGTGACATCGTACTCGCGCATGATGTCGCAGATTTCTTCCCATGCGGTGTTCATCAGGTTTTCGCGGTTGTGGTGGAGCATCCACTTGGCGAGCATGGAGCCGCCGCGCGAGACCAGGCCGATGAGGCGATTCTTGGCTAGTTTCAGGTGCTTTTTGAGCACGCCTGCGTGAATGGTGAAATAGTCCACACCTTGCGAGGCCTGGAAGCGCAGCGTCTCCATGACGATCTCTTCGCTGAGATCTTCGATCTTGCGGCCGATGATCATCGAGTAAATCGGCACCGTCCCAATGGGCACATGCGAGTTCTTGCACAGTGCTTCGCGGCAGCCATCGAGGTCGCCGCCCGTCGATAAATCCATCACCGTGTCAGCCCCCCATTTCTCGGCCCAGCGCAGCTTTTCGACTTCTTCATCGGTGCCCGAGGAAACTGGCGAAGCGCCCATGTTGGCGTTGATCTTGGTCTTACTCGCGCGGCCGATGCACATCGGATCAAGCTGATAATCCAGATGCACTTTGTTCGCGAGAATGATCATGCGGCCGGCAGCGACTTCATCGCGCACCTGCGTTGCGGTCAGATGCGGCTCGCGCTCAGCGACGCGCACCATCTGCGGCGTGATGATGCCGATGCGTGCCGATTCAAGCTGCGTGGAAGGCGTGAAGCCAGCGGGATAGGTGACGCGGCGAAGAGAGCCATCGGCTTGTTCAAATTCAACCGTAGGGTGGGCAGTGCCCACC
>CAZYQL010000181.1:2401-7939 GCA_964650055.1 uncultured Phycisphaeraceae bacterium
GGTGGGCAGTGCCCACCCTACGTTCCGTGCCTTCCTCACTGCTCCAACCTTCGGGCAGAAAATCCCACGCCGTCTTATCACTGACGGGCGGCATATTCGGCGTATCGGGTGAGCTATAAGTCAGCGCTCCGCGCAGACCCGGCGCGATGCGAGGCTTATTCGCAAAGGAACCTGGCGTGGTGGCGGTGGCGAGTGTGCCGGGGTTGGAGCCGACGGCGGGCAAGGTCCACGCAGCATCGGAAGAGCTCGCGCTGCTGCCTGGTGCGGGATAGTTGGGTGTGATCATGATGATGGCGTCCTTCGTTGACGTTGCGTTAAGCAATGGCGAAAGGAAGGACAACGTGAAATGAAAAGCGTTTCACGCTCGCTTCCCTACGCCGGTACGAACCGGGTCAGGTTCCAGGGTTTGATCTCAGCCTTTGCCCTAGAGCAGAGGCACCCCTAGCGAACACGTATGATTGTAGGCGAGGTGAGCACCATTGCAAGAATCAATCACAATTCTCGCTTTGATTTTGCATCACACCAAGTATCCTCAGTCCACTGGACAGTCCACTGGAGGCTTCGCATGAATCGCAACATCTTTACGCTGCCCATCACGCTGCTCTTCGCTTTATGTTTGCTCTCTGTTCCGCTCCGCGCGCAGAGCAAGTCGTATCGTTTGCCCAGTGTCGACATCAAGCAGCCGATCATCTGGAGCACGCAGTGCGATGGACCTGAGGGCGCCGGCCTGGCCTTTGGCGGGCAGGATCAGGAGAGCGAGACGGGCGCATCGCTGACGCGCATCAAGGCCCAAGGCGAGTGGATTTCCATCAGCGATGAGCTTTGGCGCGACCACCCGCTGGTGCCCAGTCATCGGCTGCTCGCAGAACTCACCGCTGATGTGCGCAGTGAAATGGTGCTGCTTCGCGCTGCTTACCTGCGCGGCGAGCTTCGCGCCGCTGATGCGAATGATCCCGTCATCACCGCCACGCATCAGCGCTGGCAGCGCACCATGACCGCACTGGCGCAGGCCACGCAAGCCCATCACGATCGCATGGCCAAGCAGTGGTCCAAAGAGCAGCGCGACGCTGTCACTCGCGTCATCGCATCACTGAAAGATCTGGCACAAGGCAAGTACCCGCCGCACTTACCTGATGCACCGGCGAATCTGCTGCCTTGGCCCGCGATGATTGCAAAACTGCATCGCCTGCAAACCGCACTCGAACAGCTTCAGGAACAACTGGCCCCGCAGCCGGCCGGTCGTGCGCTGACGGCAATTGCTTACGACGCGAAGACGCAGTGCTACGTGCTCTTTGCGGGCGATCACTTGGACTATCTCACCAATGACACCTGGCTCTTCGATCCTGCGGTTCGCCAATGGTCGCTGCGGCATCCCGCCAGCGCGCCGCCGCCGCGTGCTAATCATCAGCTCATCGCCAGCGGTGATGGCACCGTCACCCTCCGCGCAGGCTACACCTACACCTCCAACACGGATTATCTCGGTGGGCAGTACCGCGACCATGACGATGGCGAATGGACCTACGACATCGCAGCCAACACATGGACATCGCAGCGCGAGCCCAAAAGCAAAGGCGTCTCGCCGCTGTCGCGCACCTATCGCACCGGCGCTCTTCACCCTGATTTCTTTCTGCAAGGCGAAGCCCCCGATGCCAAAGCGCAGAATGAAAAACTGCAAAATATCCCGGCAAACACGTGGGTTTCTCTCAAACCACCGCACCTGCCTCAGCTCAACCGCGACTGGGGCTCAGCCATCATCGACCCTTCGCGCAACATGATTCTTCGCTTCTCCGGCGGGCACTCCGCGCACGGCGGCACCGATGTGCTGCACTATCACCTGGCCACCAATCGCTGGGAACTTCCCTTCCCCGTCGAGTTCCCGCTCGGGCAGCTTTATTCCAACACGTCCTATCCGCATGGCTACAACTTCAACCGCCGTCCTTGGGTCACCGGGCACACCTACCAGAACTATGGCTACGACCCCGTGTCGCAGCAGCTTCTCTTCACCGGCCAGCGCGATCACACCTACATCTGGAACCCCGATGTCGCCAACTGGACCAGCCGGTTCACCAAGCCTGCGGCGATGAACTACAACGACTGCTTCTACACGCTCACGCTCTGCACCACCAAGCACGGCCTAATCACCTGGACCAATGCTGGCGAACTTTACCTCTACGATCACGACCATCGACAGTGGATGAAACTCGAAACCACCGGCGAAAAACTCCCCGGTTCTGTCGTCGATAATTCCACCGTCATCTACGACAGCAAGCGCGATCGGCTGCTCATGCTCCGTAAACAGTACGGCGACAAGGCCACCTACAACGGCGCGATTTACGCTTATGAATTTGCGACTCGCGCTGTCAGCACGCTTGCGGCGCGCAATCCTGATGCAGCGATCGCCGTGCCTTATCTTTGTCAGGTGCGCTACGACGAAGTGAATGACCTGCTGCTGGTGGGCGGTACGCTTTCACCTGATGATTCGGGCCTTCGTCGCACGCCGATTTATGACCTTGAAAAAAATGAGTGGCAATCGGCCAAGATCACCGGCGATGATCCCAGTGGTGTCAAAGGCCGCAATGTCTCGCTGGGCATGATGTACGACAGCAAGCGAAATCTTTTCTGGGCGGTGGATACCAAGAGCAACGTGTTTGTGCTGCGGCTTAAGCCAGCGGAGTCGCAGCTCAAGGCGATGGAGTAATGCAGATTCGCGAAGCACTCTGCTACATTGCTCACTCGTCAACCCCATTATTCTGCGGAGGTTCCCCACATGATTTCATTCCATCGTTTTGCCTGGCTCGTCGCGCTGATGTTTGCTGTTCTTACGGGATGCCAGAGCGCCAGCGAAATGGCATCGGATACCAAACGGCCCAACGTCGTTTTCATTCTCTGCGATGACATTCGCTGGGATTGTTTGAGTGTGGCCGGCCATCCGTTTCTCAAGACGCCCAATATCGATCGCCTCGCCAAGGAAGGCGTCTATTTCAAAAACTCCTTCTGCACGACATCGCTCTGCTCGCCCAGCAGAGCTTCGATTCTCAGCGGGCTTTATGCTCACTCGCATGGCGTGGTCAACAACTTCACCGAGTACCCTGAAAAATTGCAGAGCTTTCCGCGCGTGCTTCAGTCCGTCGGCTACGACACCGCCTACTTCGGCAAATGGCACATGGGCGAAAGCAATGATGAACCTCGCCCCGGCTTCAATCACTTTGTCACCCACAAAGGCCAGGGCAAATACTTCGACACCGAATTCAACATCAACGGCAAGAAGCGCGAGGTCGTCAAAGGCTACTACACCCACGTCGTCACCGACATGGCCATCGACTGGCTCGATCAGAAACGACCGGAAAACCAGCCGTTTCTTCTCATGATCGGCCACAAGGCCCCGCACAGCTTCTATTACCCTGAGCCCAAGTACGAGCACAGCTTCGATCACGTGAAGATCGAATATCCCGACACCGCGTTCATGCTCGATGACAAACCCGACTGGATCAAACAACGCCTCAACACCTGGCACGGCATCTACGGCCCGCTCTTCGATTATCGCAAAAAGTTCCCCGACTCATCACCCGAAGCAGTGAAGGATTTCGCCGCCATGAACCGCGCCTACTTGGGCACGATTCAATCTGTCGATGACAGCGTCGGCAAGTTGTATGAAGAACTCAAAAAGCGCGGCGAGCTCGACAACACTGTCTTCATCTTCATGGGCGACAACGGCCTACTTAGCGGCGAACATGGCATGGTCGATAAACGAACCATGCACGAAGCAAGCATTCGCGTGCCGCTGATTGTGCGCTATCCGAAATTGGCGGTCGATAAGAAGATCGATGCGCAGGTGCTGACGCACGATGTCGCACCCAGTGTGCTTGATCTTTGTCACGCGCCAGCGCTGCCCAATATCCATGGCCAGTCGTGGACGAAGGTGGTCAAGGGTGATGCCACCGGCTGGCGCACCGGTTGGTACTACGAATACAACTACGAAAAGCAGTTTCCCTACACGCCCAATGTGCGCGGCATCCGCACCGATCAGTTCAAATACATTCACTACCCGCACGATGCTTTAGGCACACCCGACAAACACATGGCTGAGCTTTACGACATCAAGAATGATCCGTTCGAGAAAAAGAATCTGATCAGCGATCCCGCTTATGCTGGCGCGATTGCGAAGCTCAAGGTGCAGCTCGCGCAGCTGCAGAAAGATGCGGGCGGTCTGCCTGACAAGATGCCGGTGGATGAAGGGATCAAGAGCGAGTTGCCCGATCAGAAGATTCGCTAGCCGCGATTCAACGAGTCGCGGAAATCTGCGGAAACCTAGGGTGATCGATCTCCACACCAAACGAAAAAGCCCACGGACTCCTGTCCGTGGGTTTCTTACATTTCACACCATTCAACTTACAACACACCTCAAGTTCACTTCTTCCGCTTACTGTCGCGCGTAAAATCAGGCAGCTTGATCACCTTGCCTCCTTGCTGACACGACTCATGGGCGAGGATGCCCACGCAGGTCCAGTTGGCAGATTGCCGGTGATTTGGGAAAGTTTCGCGGTCATCGCACAGAGCGGTGACGAACTCATGCGCGAGATGCGGATGCGAGCCGCCGTGGCCTGCGCCTTGGGTGAATGAGAGGTGAGTCTTCTTGCCAACGCCATAGACACCATTCGTTGTGAACGGGCGAATCGCCTTGGGCAAGAGCTTCGCAAAGTCAGGCGTCTTGACGCGCTTGGGAATCTTGGGCTCGGGCAGCTTCGCCGTGTGCATCACCAGCGGCTCATGTTCAACGAGTGGCCACTCGATGGATTTCTTACTGCCATAGACATCGATCGATTCGCGGTACTGACGCGCAACATCGAAGAGCGAGCGAATGATGCGGGCGCTGAGGTCGCTGTCGGCAAGTTTGATGTGCGTGGTCTGCACAGCATAAGGCGAGTTGTAATGCTTGATGAGTTCTTTACGGATGGTGCCTGAGCCGAAGCAGGAAACGGTTTCCGCCTCGCCCTTGGTGAGGCCCACAACTGGGCCGACGCAGTGCGTGGCGTAATGCATCGGCGGCAAGCCGGGCCAGTAGTTAGGCCAGCCGTCCATGTCCTGCTGATGCGACGCCTGGAGGAATTGAATTTTGCCAAGCTCGCCGCGCTCGTAGAGTTCTTTGATGTAGAGAAACTCGCGGGCATAGACCACGGTCTCGGCCATCATGTAGCGCAGGCCTGTCTTCTCAGCGAGCTTCACAATCTCCCGGCACTCCGCGACCGTCGTCGCCATCGGCACGGTACACATGACATGCTTGCCCGCCTTGAGCGCGGCAATCGACTGCCAGCCATGCTCAGGGATGGGCGTGTTGATGTGCACCGCATCGACCTCCGGATCAGCGAGCACGTCTTCGTATTTCGTGTATCGCTTCTCGATATCGAATGCGTCGCCGATCACGTTCAGCTTCCGTGGGTCGCGCTGACAGATGGCGTACATGTTGGCATTGGGATGCCGCTGATAAATCGGAATAAACTCAGCACCGAAACCCAGACCGATGATGGCGATGTTGATTTT
>CAZYQL010000182.1:0-7898 GCA_964650055.1 uncultured Phycisphaeraceae bacterium
GAGATGGCACTGTTTGTCATTGTGCATGATGTTACAATCATTTTATTGATTATCGAGATTTTCGACAGAGCATACTTATCCCGTTTTTCGGTTTATCCCGTTTTCCGAGGCGCGGGCATGGGCGGTGGTGGCTTGATCCGCGCGTGCGAATGGATCATTTTGCTCTTGTTTTCTGTTCGGTATCTGTTATAATATTGTCGCTTCGACTGCACCTTTCTTTAGTCCGGGGGCTGGCTATGTTTATCACTGAATCGTCCGCTTTTGCGGGGTATTTTCGCGGTGGCTGTGGAGCCGAGCTTATCGAGGGGGCGAATCCGATTGAACTGCATCAACGGGATAAGGGTTTACGGGTAGACGTCTACCCGTTTACCCCTAGACACGACGTAACCTATGATGAACAAACGGGTTGCGATGGTGATGGCGAGTTGAAAAACGCGCAGGTAGACAAACTTTTGGGGCGGGAGTCGCCGGGCCTTGTGGGTGGCACACGATCCGCCGCCAAGCCAGCACTGCGCGGCACCCGCTCAGTTGATCGGCGTGAGCGTGATGTCCTTGATCGTCACACCCCGGCTGCCATCGACGACTGCGAACCGCAGCACGTTTTTCCCCTTCACCAGCGTGATTTCCACGGGCTTGGTCTCCTGCCACGCACCCAGCGTGTAGGGAACCGCGACCTCGGCGGGCTTGCCAGTGTTGGCGGTGAACTGAAACTTTTGCCCTTCTTGCACCGTGGTGACCCGCGCGGTGATCAGGTATTTGCGAGACCTGAAAACCCTACATACGCTGCCTTGCCGGTATGCAACAGCGATTCTTGTTATCCTTTCCGCTCTTCAATAGGAGCTTGATTTATGGCGATTCGCACTTCACTTTTCGATCTTACCGGACAGGTTGCTCTAGTCACCGGCGGAGCCACGGGCATTGGCAAGGACATCGCCAAGGCGCTGGTACAGCACGGTGCTCAGGTGCTGATCGGGTCGCGGACGATGGATAAGGTGGAGGCGGCGGTGACGGAGCTTCGCCGATCGACGGAGGCGGATGAGGCCGATCCGATTGAGCCGATCGTCGAGGGCGTGTCGCTGGATGTGATGAATGATGCGAGCGTCGAGCAGGCGATGAAGAAGTGTATGGATCAGTTTGGTCGGCTCGATATTCTGGTGAACTGTGCGGGTGTGATGGTGAAGAAGCCCACGTTTGATCTGTCGATGGCGGACTTCAATATGGTTTACGATTCGCACGTCACCGGCTCCTTCCGCTGTGCTCAGGCGGCTGGCCACCTGATGCGCGAGCAGCATGCGGGGAGCATCATCAATATCGCGTCGATCAGCAGCTACGTCGGACTCACGGAAGTGACAGCCTACGCAGCAGCCAAGAGCGCGATCATGGGCCTGACCCGGCAGCTTGCAGTGGAATGGGCGAAGTTTGGAATTCGTACAAACGCCATCGCCCCGGGCTTTATCCCGACAGATCTCAATAGGAAGTTTATGGTGGGCACTGATCGCGGCCGCAGGATTATGGAACGCACCCCGATGCAGCGGTTCGGTAATGCGGATGAAATTGCAGGTGGAGCCGTCTATCTGGCGAGCAAGGCAGGCTCATTTGTTAACGGCCACACGATCGTGATCGACGGCGGCTACCTGGCGACGGGCATCGGCGATAGCGTGGCGCCTTGGATGGAAAAACAGTAAAGACAGGGGGCTATTAATTAGTACTTAATACTTATTATTTAATAGCTATTTCGGAGGGGCGTTTCGTGTGTAGGTTTGCAAATGTATATATGATGACGATTGCGCTGGCTCGCCAATAGCTGTTAAGTAATAAGTATTAAATAATAAGCAATAGCCTTTTATTAGTCTTCTCTGGAACACCCATGGACCTCCTCGAAAAACTCGTCACCACTGCTGGTATTCCTGGCCGCGAACATCGCATGCGGGAGCTGATCCGCAAGGAGACCAAAGGCTTATTCGACAGCGTCAGCGAAGATGCGATGGGGAATTTGATCTGCGTGCGTAAGCCTCGTGGGAAGACGAAGGCGAAGCAGCCGACGAAGGTGATGCTCGCATCGCATATGGATCAGATTGGATTCATGGTCAAGCATATAGACGATCGCGGGTTTATTCGTGTCATTCCCGTAGGCGGATTTGATACACGCAATCTGTTTGCGAGACTCGTCACGATTTGTCCTGATCCGCGTGATCCTAAGAAGGATATTACGGGTGTGATGAATCCTGGTGGTAAGCCGATCCATATTGCGACTGAGGAAGAGAAGAAGAAGATTCCCGATGTGGGCGACTTCACGATCGACATCGGGCTGCCTGGCGATGAGGTCAAGAAGAAGGTGAAGATCGGCGACATGGTCGTGCTTCAGGCCCCCATGACCCGCATCGGCGGCACCGTTGTTTCACAGTGCCTGGACAATCGCATCGCCTGTTGGCTTGCGATTCGCGCCATTGAAAAACTCTCTGAGAGCAAGGCTGGGCATGCCTGCGAGATTCACTGTGTATTTACGGTGCAGGAAGAAGTGGGCCTGCGCGGTGCGGGCACCAGTGCGTATGGTGTCAAGCCTGATATTGGAATTGGCATCGACACGACGCTGTGCGTGGATACGCCTGGCGTGCCGGAGGATCTTCGCACCACCAAGCAGGGCGATGGCGCGGGCATCACGTGCATGGACTCATCGGTCATCAACGATTACGACCTCATCGAAGAGTTTGAAGCCGTCGCCAAGAAAAATAAGATCACCTATCAGCGCTCGGTCCTGGCGCGCGGCGGCACCGACAGCGGCGCGATTCAGCGAGCAGCAGCGGGCACCAGGACGCTTACCTTCTCCTGCCCGACGCGCTACATTCACACGGTGACCGAGATGATTCATCTCGATGATCTGCATGCTTGCCGCGATCTGCTGGCGGCGTGGCTGGCGCAGGTGAAGTGAATTGATGCGTTGTCGTGTGGCACGGCCAAACTCTTACGCTGAATCATGGCGCTTTGAGCTCACGGCCGGTGAGCAGGTACTGCCAGATGGCGTCGAACTGTTTGCGAGCGTCGCCGCCCAGGGCATCGGCGAAAGGCGTCGTGCCATCGTCGGCAGCGAACTGAGGCATGCGCGTGCCCGGTTGAACGCGACCGGGTTTGAGCATCCATCGCATATAGAAATCGTGATTGAGTCGCTCCTTCGAGTAGGCGAAGTTGATGCCTTGCGCTTCGAAGACATTTTCCGCGGGCCGATCACCGACGCCATGACACTGCACACAGGCGAAGCCCGCTTTGCTGTCGATAGATCGGCCGACGAGTTGCTTGCCCAGCGTCGCCAGTGCCGCATCAGGTTTGGGCTGCTCGGCAGGAACGGGCGGCAAGCCGTGTTGGAGCGCGAGCCCTTGCGCCAGGCCTTGCGCTCTGGCGGGGAAGGCGGGCATGCGAGCGGTGAGCCAGGGGCGGAGTTTGTAGTCGAGCTTGCCTGCGAAGAACTGCTCCATCCACTGCGGGCGGAGCTTGTCGCCGACCCATGTGAGTTCGGGGCGCGACTGATCGATCTGGGGTCCTTTCTGTTCGCCGCCGGGCGGAGCGTCATCGAAGTCATCGACTTTGGGTTTTTCTTCGACGTGAGGTTTGATGAGCAGCGAAGCGACTTCGTTTTCGTGATTGGACCAGCGATCGTTATCACCATCGCGCTTGTGGCAGGCGGTGCACTGAAGCTGATGGATCTGGCGTCGTGCAAAATCAGCGGCGGTGTCATGAGATAACGAACGCCACCCCATGGCAGTTGCGGCAAAGGCGCGCAGAGCTTGTCGCTGCGGTGCCGTGAATCCGAAGTCAGGCGCATTGCCGATGGATTTGAGATCATCACTCATACATCCCTTATTCCAGTCAACCTCGCTCAACGGGGTGAGAGGAGTGGCATTGAGGTGATTCACCCAACCTTGCTCCTTAGCCCCGTGGTCGTGACAGGCGACGCAGCCGTGCATCTGGAACATCTGTTTCCCATGTTCGGGGCTGGGTGCCCGGCCACGTCCTTGTCGTGAAGGCAATGGTGCAATGTCATGCGACAGAAGAAAGGCACTAAGGGCATCGGCATCGGCTTCGCTGAGAGCGAAATCAGGCATGCGAATCCACGTGTAATGAGCAGAAGGTTTGAGTAAGAACGCTCGTAGTGCGGCGGGTTGCCATTTGGCGGTGACATACTTGAGTGGCACGCGGTCATCGACCGTCTTGGCATCGTGATGGTCGGGTCGGGTATGACATCCGATACAGCCCAGCGAGGCAAAGAGATGCCCTCCTTCTTTGACTGCTTCGGGTTTGAAGGCGGCTATGTCCGTTGGTTTTCCCAAGGTTCCCAGATAGGCAGCAATGTCGGCAGCCCACATGGAGACCATGCCTTCTTGCCCCCGTCCTCCGCCCGCACCGCCGCCCATCGTGTGTACACGAGGCATCGTCGCATCGGCACGCAGCGAGCGAGGGTTGCTGATCCATGCCGCTATCCAGTCGACTTTCAGTCGTGTGCCTGCACTGCTGAGATCCGGAGCATCTTTCTTCAATTCGGGCATCAGTGCTGGCGACTTCGCGAGCGCCTCATCAGGTGCATGACATTTCACACAGCGATGCGTGGCGAAGAGTTCGCGGCCTTGATGAATGAGTGCGATGTCAGAGCGAAGCGGCGAGCCGGTGGTGAGCGCAGATGGATGCACAGGCTCGCGTGGGAATTCATCGCATTCCCAGTAGAGACGAAATGAGGCAGCGCCTTGGTCGGGCGCGATGTATTCGATGGTGAAAGGGTTTTCGCCTTTGTTCAAGCGCAGTCGCTGTGCGGGTTCGATCTTAGATAGATCGCCGGTGCCTTCGAGGATGACGGTGTCGCCCAGCGTCACCTTCACGCTGCCTTGGCCCTCAATGCTGAAGGTGTAGCGACCGCGAAGGCCGACGTTGATGTTGCCGGTGTAGGTGGCGGTGAACGCGCCGGCAGGAAGCATCGGCGAGACCGGCTGCCCTTCAGGTACATAAAGCGCCACGAGGCGATCGATGCGACTGTCGCGTTGATCGCCTGATTTGAACTGAACATGCACGCCGCGCACCGGGGCAGGTAGTAACGCTTCTTCTGCGACAACGGCGGTTGGTGCGGTTGGTGCGACTGGATTCGCATCCTGATTCGCCAGGACAGCAGCGGCGATGATCGCGATTAACAACAACGAAATAGTGCGGGAGATCATGGCGATATCTTATACGCATCGGTGGGTGCGCAGGAGCAGCTTTTGCATTCTGGCGCGCGTGATATCTGGCGCGGTGATCGCTGCGCTGATGACGCTATGCCGCAAGCGGCGGGCAGGAGCGAAGCCGCGAGCGGCTTGTTGCGCGGGTCGCTCATCACTGTGATGCCAGCGCTGCATCAGCGCCGACCTTGTTGATGGTGTTATAAATCTCGCCCTTGATTTCTTCGCCCTCGGGTGTTTCCAGTGCGTATTTCACATGCATCTGCATCACTGGCTGCAACCCTTCAATCTCCAGAAAAACACTCTTGCCATCGTCCAGCAGCTTCGCACTCTTCACCGCGACTTTGTCCGCGCCCTTTTCAGCAGGGTTCGAGACCTTCCAGTGATCCGAGCCATAGGCGCTGGTCCAGCGGTAGTTCCACTGCTGAATCTGGTAGCTGTCCACATCCTCAGCGAGTTCTTTGCTGAGCTTGCCGGTGAAGGTGAGGGTCAGGCCGTTCTTGCCGGCCTTGAGTGCGGCGGGCATGTTCACGGGCTTACCGGTGTAGCGCACGCGCTGGAAGCTGCCATCGCGGGCAGCGCTGGATTGCCAGCCTTTGATACCCATGACATAAAGCTGACCATCGCGATCATTGAAGCGAAGGCGGCAGGTACCCGAGTCAAACTTGAGCGGGAATCGGACGACGCCGCCTTGCACGGTTTTTCCATCGGGGCCATCGACTTCTTCCTTGAGCACTTTGAAGAGCGAGCATGTGCCGTAGCTGGCGTAGAGCAGGTCGCCGGTGAACGGGCCCCATTTGTCGCTGGTGACCCACGCCTGACCGCCGCCGGAGTTGCAAACATTCTTGGGCATCCAGCAGATGGGCGCATCGTAGATGGTCGGTTTGGGATCCATGTGCGAAAGATCGACGACACCGCCAAAGCCTTTGCGTTTGGCGAGTTCATCAGCGGTCCAGTAGTTGATGCGGCTTTTGGGAACCCAGGTGCCTTCGTTGTCGCCGGTGGTGATTTCGCCGTTAGGCCCGACGGCCATGCCGTTGGGTGCGCGAAGACCGGTGGCGATGACTTCGAGTTTGCTGCCGTCTTTGGAGAGCTTGAACGCACAGCCATGATGAGGCGTGATGGCCTGCCAGCCGCTGCCGCCGGGGTTCACGGCTCCGCCTTTGACGAAGTAGAAATTGCCAGCTTTGTCGGTGTGAAGTTCGTAGGCGAATTCGTGGAAGCCGAAGGTGATGATGATGTCGTTGTTGAAGTTTTCGTAGAAGTCCGCCTGTCCATCTTTGTTCAGATCGTGCAGACGAGTGATGCCATCGCGGCCATGCACATAGATCACTTCATCCACAATCTTGAGGCCAAGGCCATCGTGAAGACCGGCAGCAAAGCGCGACCAGGTGACGTTATCGAGTTTGTCATCGATGCCTTTAACGATCCAGACATCGCCGTTCCATGTGGTGACGGCTGCGGTGGTGCCATCTTTGAAGAAGTCGAAACCGCCGGTACGCATCCAGGATTTGTAGGGATTATTGAAGGGAACGGTGATGGTATCGACGACGTACGGTGCGCTCTTGGCTTTGGCATCGGTATCGCCGAGTGTGCCTTTGGTGGTCACTTCTTCGGTCCACTGGCGCGGGCCGCCTTTCGTCCACGCGCTGACATCGGCGAGCCGAACGCGCTCAGCGCCTTGCAGCGATGCTTCAAACTTGCCTTGATCGGCTTTGGCGAAGGAGGCGAACTTCACGACGAGCTGCACATCGCTATTACGAGCGGGCACATCGAGAAGAATGCGCTGGCCTTGGGTGCGCAGCTTCGCGCCGCTATTCATAAAGAAACCGGCAGCCGTGATGCGATCACCTTTTTCAATCGTCGCCATCTTGTCATCTGCTTTGCCTTCGCCTTCCGCTTCAACGAGCACGATCGTCACCGCTTTGCCTTTGCCGATTTTGATCTGACGAGCGAAGACGTGTACGCCATCGTGATTGCTGATGGAAGGCATTTCGAGAATGGCGGAATCACCAGCGGAATAGCTGAGGATCACTTTGCCATCGTGGTGGTAGAGGCCGTGATACCTGGCCCACTCGCGGGGCAGGTTGCCATAAGGCTTGTTGGCGCGGGGGTCCTCGAATTTACCTTGCGGATCAGCGATGCCGGGCGCAGCCGAGGTGGTGAATTGGACGTTGCCAGCAGGGCCGGGGTTCTTGCCGTGATCGCCTTTGTAGCTGACGCCTTCGTAGTTGATGAAGCCGCCGGCCCAACCCGCGGCATAGCGAAAAAGCTCAGTATCGAAGCAGACATAAGCGCCGCCGTTTTCATCGCTGAGTTTGATGACCGCGCCTTTGTAAGCCAGGTTGCCCTTGGGCGACTTGGCATCGAAGGTCATCATCTGATGCGGGCCATAGATCATCGTCTGCGAAGGGTTGGCCAAGGCTGTGCCACAGAGCCCAAGCAGCGCGATGGCGATGAGAGTGACAAGGCGAGTGAATCGAAACATGTGAAAATCCTTTATGAACGATCAGCTTTGAGCTTTGAGCTATCAGCTATCAGCTTTCAGCAATGAACAATCAGCAATGAGACCGCGATACGGCGGACCGCTCCGTGGGTATTGCACCGCAGAGGCTCGGGGTAAGCGTGGGGCTTGCGTAATCGTGAAAATCAGTGGGCGGGGCGTTTTAGTAATGTGATTTTGGAATCTGAGTAGAGCAA
>CAZYQL010000183.1:0-7875 GCA_964650055.1 uncultured Phycisphaeraceae bacterium
CTCGACACCCTCATCCTCGGCGGCGGTGCCTGCGGCCTCTGGCTCCTTGATGACCTGACCCGCCGAGGCTACGCAGCGATGCTTCTCGAAAGCAGCGCACTGGGTGCCGGACAAACCGTCGCCTCCCAAGGCATCATCCACGGCGGCCTCAAATATTCCCTCGCAGGCCTCGTCACCGATTCCGCTGACGCCATCAAACATCTCCCGGCACTCTGGCGCGAATGCCTGGCCGGCCGCGCTCAACCTGATCTCTCTTCCACAAAAATCCGCAGCGACTTCTGCCATCTCTGGTCCACCGATTCGATCATGTCGCGCCTGGGCAAACTCGGCGCTTCGCTCGCCCTGCAAGTGAAACCTGTGAGCCTTCCCCGCGAGCAGTGGCCCGCGCTGCTTCGTGATTGCACCGGCAGCGTCAGTCAGCTTGATGAACAGGTCATCTCGCCGCCATCCTTCATCGCAGCCCTGGCCCAGCACCATCGCGATCGCATTCTGAAAATCGATGCAAATGTAGGCGTGAAATTCATCACCTCTTCGCCCGGCCACATCAGCGAAGTGCATTGCACCGATCCCACCACCGGCACATCAGTAAATCTGCAACCCACCACAATCATCTTCACCGCCGGTCAAGGCAACGAAAAGCTTCGCCAACGCGCCGGTCTTTCAACTCTCGCCATGCAGCGCAGACCGCTGCATGTCTGCATGGCTCGCGGGCCGTTGCCACCATTCAACGGTCACTGCATCGATGGCAGCAAAACCAGAATCACCATCACCAGCGATGTCGATTTCCAAGGCCGCACAATCTGGCAACTGGGCGGACAGGTTTCCGAAGATGGGGTGAAAATGGATCGCGCTCAACTCATCGAACACGTTCAGCGCGAATTGCTGGCGGTGCTGCCTGCGCTTCATGAGAATGATCTGGCGCAAGTGGAATGGGCCACCTATCGCATCGACCGCGCCGAAGGAGCGAATCGCCACGGTCAGCGCCCTGCACATGCGGTGGTGCTGACGGAAGGCAACGTGCTCACCTGCTGGCCGACGAAACTGGTGCTGGTGCCGCAGGCGGTGGCGCAAATCGTGCGTCAGCTTCCAGAGCCTTCGCACGCACTGGATATGAAACAGTTTTCAGATTGGGCCAAGCCAGCGGTCGCGCTGCCGCCTTGGGAAATGAGTTTTGCTTAGCGCTGTTGCGAAAGTTTCATCCGAGCCGCTATGCGTAAGCCTGCGGAGTCTCGAAACGCCTTGTATTTCCCAGACTCCGCAGGCTTACGCCTAGCGGCTCGGATAATGCAAACGTATTATTTGTGCAGCAATCACCTTCTCGAAAGTTCATGCACCGCGTCCACCAGTTCCGCCACATTCTCCGGCGGCATATCCGGCGTGATGCCATGCCCCAGATTGAAAATATGGCCCGGCCGACCCTCAGCTTTATCTAGAATGATCTGCGTCTGTTTGCGAATCTCCGCAGGCGAACAGAAGAGCACGATCGGATCAATGTTGCCCATGACCGCTTTGTCGTAGCCGAGGTTCTTCCACGCCTCGCGCAGATCCACGCGCCAGTCCAGCCCGATGACATCGCCGCCCGCTTCCGCCATCAGGGGCAAGAGCGCAGGATTGCCTGTGGCGAAATTGATCACCGGGACCTTTGACTTAACTTTGACGCCTTCAATCAACCTTCGCACATGTGGCTGCACATACTCGCGGTAATGATCAGGCGACAGCGAGCCAGCCCAGCTATCGAAAATCTGCACCGCATCTGCGCCCGCTTGAATCTGAAGGTTCAGATACTCAATTTGCAGATCGACGAGCCTGGTCATCAGCGTGTTCCAACTCACTGGATCGCGGAACATCATCGTCTTGGTCTTCGCGTAATCCTTCGACTTGCCGCCTTCGATGATGTACGACGCCACGGTGAAAGGTGCGCCGCAGAAACCGATCAGCGCGATGTCCGGCCGTAGCGCCCGCCGTGTGATGCGAATGGCGTCATACACATACGAAAGATCCATCGGATCGCCGGTGCCTAGCCGCGCGATGTCAGCCCTGCTGCGAAACGGATTCGCAATGACCGGGCCATCACCTTTGACAAAATCGAGCGAGAAACCCAAAGGCTCCACGACGGTAAGAATGTCAGAGAAAATGATGGCGGCATCGACGCCCAGCCGATCCACCGCCATGAGCGTGACTTCCGCAGAAAGATCAGGCGTTTTACAAAGTCCCAGCATCGTCGTGCCTTTGCGAATATCGCGGTAAGCCCGTTGATAGCGACCCGCTTGCCGCATCAGCCAGACGGGTGTGTAAGGCGTTGGCTCCCGGCGACAGGCGCGAAGGAAAATTGAATCGGAAGAGGTGATTTCGGATTTCAGATTTGGGATTTGAAATTTGAGATTTGAGATTTCAGATTGGTCGTTCTTCGTCGCAATCGAACTAAAACCAACAGGCCAGCGCATGTCGATTCGTTGCCATTGATTGGTGTTGATGGCTTGCGATGCAGCGGTGCGTTTCTTTTCGAGAAGGTGGTGCGCGGTGCGAGCGGTATCGCGCACCAGGTTCATCATGTGCGGCGAGTCGGGTTCGTAGTCAGCGTGTAAGCCGTACTCGGTGATCCCTTCGGTGGCGATAGGGCCGATGGAGCCGATGATCACGCGCTTGAATCCCTCGCGCAGCGCATCTTCGCAGCCATCCTGTTTGGCGAGTTGAAAGAGGTGCGTCACCTGCGTGGTGCTGGTGAAGAGCGCGACATCCATCTTGCCTTGGATGATGCTCTGTGTCGCCTGCCGCAGTGGCTCTACATCTTCGGGCAAGGCCCACTGATAAACAGGCACGCGCATCACGCTGGCCCCGCGCGACTCAAGTCCTTCGATCAGCTTCGAATTGGTGATGCCATATTCCTGCACCGCGACGCGCTGACCGCTCACTGGTAGCTTGCTGTCGAGCGCGGTGAGCAGGTCCTGCCAGGTGTTGGGTTCATCAACTTCGAGCGTGGGTTTGAGGCCCAACTCCCGCAGAACCGCGACAGGCTTTGGCCCACGGCAAACGAGTTTTAATTTCCGCAAAGCAGCAACGATCGCTTCTTTGTCATGCTTGGTTTCTTTGTCATGCTTGGCACTCACCGCGTCGATGAGCATGCGTGTGCCTACACCGGTCAGGTGAATCACGATGTCGATTTCGCCAGCCAGAAGGGCCTTGGCAAAAGCGAAGGCTTCTTCGTGTGTCGGGTTGGCTATCTCGCGCATGGAGGGCGCGGAGATGGCGTTGCCGCCGTGGCGAGTGATAAGCGACGCCATTTCTGGCGCTCGTCTAGACTCGAACGAAACTACATGAAGACCTTGAAAATCAGCGGGCATATTGCATCCTTTACCGTAGGGGCGGCGATTATAGGCAATTGGCACAGGATCATCGGAATCGGGGATGTGTTACTACCGATGATTGAATTACAATGGTTTTGAGAGGCTGATCGTGTTTGCGTTACTGACCACCTGCCGGAGGATGCTCGCCATGGCACAACGACTCACACTCATCACTGCATTGACCTTTCTTCTGATGCTCGTCACCAGTGGCGTGGCTGGACAGAACGATCGTGACCGCGATCGCAATGACGAAGCCGAACGTCGTCAGCTTGAGAATCTTCGCCGTGAGGTTCGCGATCTGGAACGCACGGTCAAGCAGGTGGAGAGCGATATCGAGAGTCGCAAGAAGCAGCTCGCCGAGGCGCCCAAGACCATCAACCCTGCGGAGAAGGAACTCAAGGAATCCGAGAAGCGACACGACAAGGCTACGGAAGTGATCGTCGGACTCAAGAAGCGCGCAGACGAAGCACAGGCCAATGAGCTGAAAGTTCTTCGTTCACTCAAGTCGCAGTTTGATGGCGCAGACAAAATGGACGAGGCTGAGGCGAAACTCGAAGCAGCCGAAAAAAGATTGGAAGCGGCAAAGGTAGCGGGCGTCGAAAAGCTGAGCAAAGATGCCAGTTACAAGGCAGCGCAGGATCGCGTTTTCACCGCCAAGATTCGCATGGAAGTGCTTAACGAACAACGCGAGGAAGGGCGGGTTTCCAGTGCGAACATCGCCGATGCGGGCGCGCTGCTCTTTCAGTTTCAGCGCGAACTGGATGCGATGGAAGCCAAGGTGCTCACGTCCGATGAACGTTATAAGCAGGCACTCAAAGATGTCGAAGAGGCGAGAACGACCGTCGAGCAACTTCGCAGTCAGATGGTGGAAAAAGTGAAAACACACCCCGAGTATGAGAAGGCCAGCAAGGACCTGCTCGCCGCGCGGGAAGCGTTTGGTGAAGCGACTCGCGAAGTCACCCAAGCGAGCAAATCCAAAGCCGAGGCCACGGGCAACCTCAGCAAACTCAAGGCTCAGGTCAAAGAGTTCGAGCGCGACACGGAACGGTTGCAGTCTCGCCAGCAGGCCCTGCAATCGCAGCTTCGCGCGAAGGAAAAGCGAGCCGACGATTATGAACGATCGATTCGTCGGTAAGGATGACGCCAATATCATCAGCTCGCTCAAAGCCTCGCCTCCGATCCATCGGAATTTTTCATGCCTCTCATGCAGTCGGCTCCCGGTGCGATCACCACGCTCGATGGTCGTGAAATGCTTTACTTCGCAGGCACCGGCTACCTCGGTCTGCAAGGTGATCCGCGCGTCATCGAAGCCGCCTGCGATGCGGTGCGAAAGTACGGCCTGCATACCGCCACCAGTCGTCCGGGCTTTGGCGAAAACCCCGTCACCCGCGAAGTCGAGGAACTTGCCGCCCGCTTCTTCGGCGCTGACGAATCTTTCTACTACGCCACCGGCTACGCAGGCGCATCCATCTTGATGCAAAGCGTCGCGGCCATGTTCAGCACGATTTTCGTCGATGCGCTTTCGCACTTTGCGGTGCGCGATGGTGCGATGCTTTCGCAGCAGCAGGTGGTGCCGTTTGTTCACGGCGATGGTGAACATCTGCGTGACATGATCAGGCAGCATGCCAAGCCCGGATTGCCTGTGCTGGTGATGTGCGATGGCGTCTCGCCGGTGCTTGGCGATATCGCACCAGTGGCAGAGTATCTGAGCATCATCAATGAACACGGCCCAGGCTCACTCATGATCGATGATGCGCACGGCATCGGCGTACTCGGTTCCAATGGCCGCGGTACTCTCGAATGGATCAGCGAGCAGTCGGGCAATCTCATCACCATCAACGGCAGCGGCTACCGCGAAGGCGCGCAAGGCTCGCTCCTCTGCGCCACGCTCAGCAAAGCAGTCGGCGGCTACGGCGGCATCATCCCCGGCCCAGCAACCTTCATCTCCGAAATCAAAGCCAAGTCCTCCTGGTTCAGCGGCGCCAGCGCCCCGCCAGCACCTGTCGCCGGTGCCACTGCGGCCGCACTTGGCATCATCATGAACGAGCCGCAGCGGCGACAGCAACTGCACGCCAACGTGAAGAGACTCAAGGATGGTTTGCGAAGTCTCGGCTTGAATGTGAACGACTCGCCCGTGCCCATCATCTGTCTGCAACTGGATGACATGGCCAACATGGAGCGCATCCAGCAAGCACTCATGGCCAAAGATATCGCCATCGCTTTTATCCGTTCCTACACCGGTGTCGGCGAAGCAGGGGCGCTGCGAATCGCAGTGTTTGCCACGCATACAACCGCGATGATCGATCAACTCGTCGATGCGATGCGGCAGATTCTTTGACACATCGGCAGTCATCGTTCGCCTAGGCGAAGGGCTAATTATGGTTGCATTCTGCATACGGAAATCGTTCCCGTTCGTTGCTACTATTGAGGGCACATCGGTTTGTGCTGCATTCGTATTCGCGCATGGCCGATGTTCTTCATCAGATAACCGTCCCTGTTCACCCTGTCCTACTTGCCACACTCTGATAGAGGTTTCGCGATGATGCCAATCCGATCTTTCCCGGTTCTGACTTGTCTACTTGCAGCGATTATTTTTTCTCTGGGCGTTTCATCCACGACCAGCGCAGCGGTTTCGTCCAAGTACAAATGGATCACATCCATGCAGCAGGCTGAGCTTGCCAGCAAGCGATCGGATAAGCCGATCCTCATGTATTTCTGCGGCAGCGACTGGGACGACTTCACGCGCGAGCTCGATGAGCAGGTGATTGAGTACGACTACTTTCACGAATGGGCCAAGGACAAAGTCATTTTGATGAAGGTGGATTTCCAGGCCAAGGGCAATCAGTCGAAGCTTTTGAAAAAGCAGAACGATGAACTCAAGCAGCGGTTTCAGATCACGCGCGTGCCCACGTTCGTGTTTGTGGATGTGGAAGGCAACGTGATGGGAAGGGCGACTTATGAGCATGCGAAGCTGCGCAAGGATGAGAAAAAAGGTGTGGGGTATGCGTGGATCAAACATGCCGAAGCGATTTTGGAAGGCAAAGTCCCGCCCGAGGATTTGAATCAGATCGAAGGCATCGCAGCCGGTGTAGCCAGTGCGAAGGAAACAGGTCTGCCGCTGCTGATGATGATCTACAACCCCAAGTCGCAGCTTTATACGGAGCAGGTGAACAAGCTTTTGCAGGTTGGAAAGTTTGTGCGTTTTGTGAACACCTCGATGACGATGACGCGTGTCTATCTGCCCGAAGACGATGACAAGAGTGCAGAAGCTGAGGCGACTCGCGCCTGGCTCAAGGAGCGGAAGATTCCCACGAAGCAGCCGCTCATGCTCGCGATGTGGGATCCTGAGGAAGATAAAGTGACCGCCCGCCTGACCTCGTTCAGCGTGGTCGATCCGCAGCCGACGATTCTGGCGCTCGAAAGAGCACTGCCCAAGATCGAGTACAAGGGCGAGTGGATCACCAACGCACGCAAGGCTCGCGCCATCGCAGCACAGTCTCGCCGTTCGATGGTGATTGCTTTCACCGGGCTCTCCTGGTGTCCGCATTGTCAGAAGCTCGAATCGGAAATCTTCGACACGCAGACCTTCAAGGATTATGCCCGCTACAACCTCGTGCTCCTTCGCGTGGACTTTCCCAAAGAGGGCAGCACCAAAGCGAAGACCGATGAAGAGAAGGCAGCCGAGGCAAAGGGCAATGTCGATAAGGTCAAACGCGATCGCGATGAGCTGGCCGACATGTACGGCGTTCGCGGCTTCCCGACCGTCGTGGTCCTCAATGCTGCCTCCCAAAAAATCGCCACCAGCGGCTACATCAAGGGCGGCCCCGATGTCTTCCTCTCCCAGCTCAAAGGCGTCCGCGACAAAGACCTGGCCAAGCACGACCACCCCAGCCAGTGGTAAAACGCAAACCCAGATTTTGTCTACCTGCGCTTTTTTCAATCGGACATCACCACCTTTACCCATTGCTGAATCGCGAGTTACGTCGTGTCTAGGGGTAAACGAGTAGACATCTACCCGGAAACCCTTAGTCTTGAGGCGTAACGTCTGTTCATCAGCAGAGTTAAGGCCGAAAACAGCAACGGTAAAAGCGTCAAGGTCGGCAGTCTTCATGTCCAAGGCCCCGGAGCAAAAGAGAGGATCGATACGGCCATAGTATAGCAGATTGTGAACCACGGATCAAGTGTTAAGTGATTGATAGCGATGCCGTTCCTGGGTTAACGCATCGCATCTCACATGGCGAATCCGGAGTAATGAACCACAGATGGACACAGATGAACACAGATGGGAATGAGTCTGAAGAGCATCAGGAAACAGATGGTTTGCGCGGTTGAAAAAACATCGAGCATTCCCAATTCAACTGTAGCGGATCGACACGAGCCACGACCGTCAGGGAGTGGGGTATCGAAGGAAAAATCCGCTTCCTTACGGTCGCGGCTCGTTGCGGACCCGCCTTCTCCGTCTTAACTGTGTTCATCTGTGTCCATCTGTGGTTAAAACGCATTTCGCGGCTTCTGCTAATAGCCGCAGCGT